>CAZUBI010000001.1:0-483822 GCA_964618625.1 uncultured Candidatus Saccharibacteria bacterium
TTAAAAAAGCCGAAAGACATGCCATGCTGGCCGCTGAAAGATTAGCCGAAGCAAAAGTTATGGTGGAAAAAGAAAAACCAGAGTTCGTAGAAAAAACCCTGGCAAGATATGAGAATCAGTTAAACAATGGCATAGCCAGGGCGAAAAAAGCTATGGAGGAAGACGAGAATACTGAAAAAGCCGTGGAAGTTATGGCTAAAGTCGGAAAAACAACTTATATCCATTTAGAAATTTTAGCTGAAGCTTACGAGAAAGTTCCAGAAGAAGACAAACCAGCTATTGAACAAGCAATAAAGGCCTCTGTAAAAGGACACGAAAAAGTAGTTGAAGCATTAAGAGCGAAAAATGCTTTAGGTGAAGTTCCTGGAGTAGTTTCTCTGCCAATAGGGGTTCCGCAAGAGGTCAGAGAGAGAATCCAAATAAAAGTGCAAGAGGAATTAATAGTAGAAAAAGCTCTTCAGGGTTCTGAATCGCCCAGAGAATTATGTACAAAGGCAGGGGGACCGCCAGAGATGTGCGACAAAATTCCTGTTGATGGTTTTGAATCGTTTGAAGCGCTTAAAACCTTCTTTATAGAATCGGGAGCGCCAGCAGAACAGTGGGGGTTAGTTGAATCTAAATGTAAAGAACTTGGAGCAACAATGCCAGATGAATGTTTTCGTCTTCTTTTAATTTCCTCATCACAGGCTTACTATACTGAAATAAAGGTTGTCCCGGCGCGTGCTTTGACTGAAGAAGAAATGGAGGCGAGGGGAATTCAGGAAGCTGTCTCTGTACCTGCTTTGACAGAAGAAGAAAAGGAGAAGAGGATATTTCAGGAAAATGAAAACTAAAATTATAATTATAAAATATGTTGGTATTTAACATGACGAAGAAAAAAGAATATATTTTAGGAATTTTAGTATTAACAATTATACTAGTAATCGTTGGAATAGATCTTTTTAACAGATTTGTTAAAGAAGAAATTTATGAGGAAGGAATTTATTTCCGCGATAATTTTGACAAAAAGAAAGGCGATTGGATTTTTCATGGTGGCGAGTCAAAACCAGCCGCGGCAAATATAAAAATAGTGGATGACAACAAGGTTTTAAAAGCCAAGGGTCCTTATTCGGCAAGAATTGATAAAGAATGGGACGATTACAGTTTAAAATTTAGATTCAAGAGGATAGAGGGCTCAATGATAGTTAATTTTAGGGAATATCGCTCAGAAGAAGAAAACAGTCAATATTTTATTGGTTTGGGAAATGACAAGGCAACGGCAATAAATTTGAGCAAACAAATTAATGCAAACTTTAATTTAGTATCCTTAAGAGTTGAGGTTGATCATTATAGGGATTGGCATACGCTTGAGGTAAGAGTTCGTGATAATATCATTAACATCTATTTGGATGACAATTTTTTAATAAAATATAAAGATACAGAAAATCCTATTCTCTCCGGCTCAGTTTCTTTTTCCGTTATTGCTAATTCAGAATATTTAATAGATGATATTGAAATTAAATCTGTCAAAAAAGAAGACGTGGTTGAAGAAGTAGCTTGTCCCTATGAATGCTGCGCTGATGAGTTTTATAAAACCAAGACCTGTTCAGCTGGCTATGTATGTTATAACAATACCTGTGAATCCAAAGATGAGGAAATAGAGCTTCTTAAGGATACTAAATTTGAATGGGGGTTTGGTGAATTCACAGAAAGTAATCTTCCTCGGGCTCAATGGTGTGAAATGCCTATTCAGGAAGAACCTGCCTGGGCAGTTTCAGAAATAGCTACTGAAACACATTTTTGCCAAAATCTTCCTAATCCTAAGTCAACAGAGCCAACAATAATATTTGAATCAGAAGGAGGGCATAAGAAGCTTTTCTCCTACAAAGACGGCAGAATAAAACTCCAGTTTGACACTAGTGCAGAAGAAAAAGAAGGTTGCATTATTACCAATTATAAAAGAAGCCCGCCGACTTCAAGCTGGCCCCTTTATGGCGTAAGACAACAAGTATCTGTAGATTTTACCAACTTTGAGGAGCTAAATTTTAGCTTAGATATGAAGCTGAATAAGTTTGAGCCAAGCATTTACGAACAAAAATGCACAAAATACGGTGCAAAAATTGACAGATACGGCGAATTTTTGATTGTCTTTTTATTAAAGTCTAAGGGTGAAGGCTATGGTCCAAATAATCTGTATTGGCTGTTAATAAATTCTTGTAGTAAGCATTGGTGGTCAGGAGCATATGAGCGTGGAGAATCTGGGAATAAAGAATGTGTATCAAATAGCACAGAATATATAATGGGTGATGGCTTTGGAATTCCAATGTATCATTCGGCCATGGACAATATTACATCTTCCATTAACAACACGCACCCCATTCTAAAAGAGGGGGAGTGGGTAAGCTATAATGTTGATTTGAAAAAGTTTGCCGAAGATGGAATCAATTACTACAATATTAAATATGGTACAGATCTTGATTCTAACGATTATGAGCTGGCCCATATTGATCTCGCTTGGGAAATAATAGGAGCTTTTGATACGGAAATAGAATTGAGAAACCCCTCTCTTAAAGGAAAATTTGCAGCCGATTGAACCGTTTTTTTAGAAGAAAAATGATGATTATCTTTCGTAACCACGAAAAAAATCGTTAAAGAGGCGGTTTTTTGGTAGAATGCAAACAATATGGAAATCCCACAAAAGTTATTAAAGATTTATAAGAAATTTGATAATTGTGAGAGATGTAAAAAGAAAAATAATCCACTCTTACATATTTTAGGTGGCGGTAAATTCCAAAATCCTCAATTTCTTTTCCTTTTTATTAATCCAACCCATCTTAATCTATCAAGTCATAGAAATTATAAAGGAAAGCGAAGATATCCTTTTATAGGAGTTCGTTATTTTTACCGTTTCTTATCAGAAGCAGGTTTTTTAGATAAAAGAATAATAAATGATATTTACAGAAAAGGATGGCAGATTGAGGATGAAAGTAGAATTGAGCAGAGTTTGATAAATAATAATGTCTATATCACTAATTTGGTTAAGTGTACTAAACATAATCCAGAGAGCCCCAATAAAGATATAATCAAACAAGATTTTTCATTACTTCAAAAAGAAATAAATGTAGTTTCGCCAAAATATATTATTGCTTTTGGAAAACTTCCTTTGGAAATAATAACGGGTAAAAACATTCGTTTAAAAGATTATTTAAAAAAATCCAGAAATAATTCTTATCAGCCCATTAAATCAGTTAATGTTTTAGGCAAGATGTACAAAGTTTTACTTTGTTACTTTCCAGTTGGGAGAGGCAATCGTCGAGGGGCTTTAGAGATTTTAAGTTATATTAAAAAGCGGTACGCCAAACGGATTTAAAAATCGCCAAGAAGGCGATTTTTGTTAAGATATATGATAGAATATATGAAAGGTCTAAACATTAAATTAATTTAAAAAATATGGCAAATATCATTATTATAGCAATCGTTATTATTCTTGTATCTTCAATTAGGCAGATAAATCAATATGAAAGGGGAGTTAGGTTTATGTTAGGAAAATATGTTGGTTTAATGGATCCTGGTTGGAGAATAGTTTTGCCAATCATTCAGTCTTACAGGAAAGTAGATTTAAGAGTAAAAGCAGTTGATGTGCCAAATCAAGAGGCGATTACAAAAGACAATATTTCGGTTAGCGTAAACGCGGTTATTTATTATAAAGTTAGAGAAGCTGATAAGGCGGTTTTAGAGGTAGAGAATTTTTATTATGCTATTTCCCAATTAGCTCAAACAACAATGCGAAATGCTGTAGGCCAAGTTGATTTAGATGAACTTCTTTCCCAAAGGGATAGAGTTTCAGGTAGTATAAGAGATATTATTGATAAGGCTTCTGATCCTTGGGGAATTCAAGTTAATAATGTTGAGTTAAAAGATATAACCTTACCAGAAGAAATGAAGAGAGTGATTGGAAAACAGGCTGAAGCAGAAAGAGAAAAAAGAGCAATAATTATTAAAGCTGCAGGGGAGGTAATTGCCGCAAACAATATGGCTAAAGCTGCTAACATATTATCATCAGCTAATGGGGCTCTTCACTTAAGAACCCTTCAATCAATTAATGATTTAAGTTCTGATCAGTCAAATACTATTATTTTTGCCGTGCCTTTGGAAGTTTTAAGATCTTTTGAAGGATTCGGTAAAAGTTTACTGAAAGGAGGAAAATAAGGACAATGAAAAAGAAGATTAATGTGGATGATTAATTTTGCTGTCATAGTTGGAGTCATTGGAATGATATTTTTGCTAACTGCTTTTGCCTTAAATTTGTTCAAAAAGATTACGCAAGATTCGTTGATTTATAATCTTTTTAATATAATCGGAGCAGGACTTTTAGCTTATTATGCCTATGCTTTAAACAGTGTCCCTTTTTTAATTCTTGAAGCTATTTGGATATCATTTGCAGCTTATAAATTAATATTTTTTAATAAAAGAAAAATTATAAAAATGTGAAAATTGTTTCTTGGAATGTTAACGGAATTAGGGCGGTTTATAAAAAGGATTTTTTAAAATGGTTGAGGGCAACTAATGCTGATATTGTTTGCTTACAGGAAATAAAAGCCCAAAAAGAGCAAATTCCAACTGATTTACTTAAACAAAAAGATTATTATTTTTATTTTAATCAAGCTGTTAAGAAGGGCTATGCTGGAGTAGCTGTTTATACAAAACAGAAGCCATTAAAAGTGGAATGTAAATTAGGCCTGAAAAGATTTGATCAAGAAGGTAGAATTTTAAAACTTGAATATTCTGATTTTACTCTAATTAATCTCTATTTTCCCCATGGCGGAAGGCAAAAAGAAAATCTTAATTACAAATTAGAAGTTTATAAATACTTCCTTAATTATTTAAAAAGAATTAAAGATAAAAACATTATTCTTATTGGAGATTTTAATATTGCTCATCAGGAAATTGACTTATCCAGACCAAAGCAAAACCAAAATAATATAATGTTTACTTCAGAAGAGAGAAAACAGATAGATAAGATTATTAACTCAGGTTTTATAGATGGTTTTAGAAAATTTAACAAAGAAGGAAAAAATTATACTTGGTGGCCATATTTTGTTAATGCAAGAGAAAGAAATTTAGGATGGAGAATAGACTATATCTTTGTTTCAAAAAAATTAGTCCCAAAACTCAAGAATGCCTTTATACTTAACAAAGTAATGGGCTCTGATCACTGTCCAATAGGAATAGAGATTTAGCTTTTTATATTGTAGAATATATAAAAGGATAAAATATTAATATATCATAAGATGGCTAAAGCCTACAAACATGCTACTTTAATTTGTCTTGCCCTTAGTGCTTCTGCTCTATTAGGGATTATAATTGGGATTATTAAGACGAATCCTCTTATAACAATTCTATTCTTATTACCCGCAGTGATTTATGAGGTTTATCGAACAGAGGGGAAGTCAACCAAATGGGCTTCTTGGGGGCTCTTGATTGTTTTTATTGCTGAGGTAATTTTTGTTGCTTTTAACATCAGTTTTGATTTAGCAGCATTTTTAGGGACCACACAAGAGAGTGTGGCTGGGTATACTATTCCACTTGGCGATATTAAAGTTGTTGGGCCGGGTATTATGGCTGTTTTAGCGCTAATATTGTTTGTTCGCACTAGGGGTCGCTACACTAAATGGTTAGCAATAATTATCTTTATTACCGCTCTTGCTGTTGTATACGCCTTAGATCCGAGTATTTTTTCTCAATTACTCCGTTTTGGAGTCAGAGAGGGGCTTGATATGTTATAATAAAAATAGATCAAAAGCTCTTATTTATTTTAATAGGTCGGGGAAGAGCTTAGTAATTAAATTTTAAATCATTTAAATATTATTTATGGCCGAAAGAAAAGTTTATCATATAGTTCCTAATCCTGGACAAGAAAAGGATTGGAAAATCAAAGAAGAGAATATAGACGAACCAGTGGGCTTATTTAGCAATAAAGAAGAAGCAATTGAGAAAGCAAAGGAAATAGCGAAAGCAAATGAACCCAGTCAGATAATAATTCACCGGGAAGATGGCCAGATTCAGACAGAATATACCTATGGGGATGACCCAAGAGAGCATAAGGGTTAATGTGAAATAAAGAGTAGGATGTTTTATGAGGGAGGTGCTATTATTCCTGAAAATTAGTAATATTTTCGAATAACAGCACCTCTTCTTTATTAAAAAGATAAGAATATATATTTATTTCTTATAATATAGAGAGTTCTGTCAAAGAGGGAATAACTAATTATTTGAAGAAGGATATAAAATATAATGACAAAATCTATAATATTAACATTTTGGGCTTTAATTGGTTTTTTTCTTTTGATAGCAAGTCAATTTTTTATTCCAATAGTTAGAGAATTATTCAAAGGTTCTCTCATTTTTTTGTTACCGTTTATTATTTTTTGTTTATTGGGTATTGTTTTGATATTTCTAACCCTAAAACAAAAAGTAGGAGGAGCGCTTAAAAGATTTTTGATAATAACAGGAAGTTCGGCAACAGGGTTTTTTGTTTCTGTTTTTTTGCATAATATTTTTTATGGTTTAAGTATCATTACTAGCCAAATTAGTATTCTAAATTTTCTTATGGAGATTCTTGATATAGCGTTTTTCATTATTGCAATTTTTGTTTGTCCTTTAGGATTTGTGATTGGTCTTATAGGGACTATTGTAGTGTTTATTAAAAAGAAAAAAGAAGGTTCTGTTCTTTATAGCTAAGAAATTTTAAAAGGCGCTGAATTAGTTTTCAGCCCTTTTTTATTGGCATTAGTTTGACATATCAGGATATTGGATGTATACTTGAGCAGGTCGTAAATTAAGTTAAAGAGCAAAAGATGAGTAACAAACTTTATGTAGGCAGTCTCTCCTATGATACTACTCAAGAGGGTTTAGAAAAATTATTTTCTGAAGCTGGAAAAGTAGAATCAGCAGCTATTATCACAGATAAATTTTCTGGAAGATCAAAGGGATTTGGTTTTGTAGAAATGGCATCAGATGAAGAAGCTAAAAAAGCCGTCGAGATGTTCAATGGTAAAGAATTAGACGGAAGAACAATCATAGTTGATGAAGCAAAGCCAATGAAGAAAAGTTTTTAATTAAGTTTTCTTCTGAATACAAAAGGAGCCCGAAAGGGCTCTTTTTTGTTAGGGGTTGACTTTTGATGGTTATGGGTATATACTCATAATAGATAGTTAGCATAAAGGTCGAACTATTTTGTAATTATAAATTCGTAAATTAAAAAAATATGCCAAGACCAAGACTTTGTCGAAGAATTAGATTTAATACAAATATAACTTATTTTAAACCTCAAGGCGTGCCAATGAGATTTTTAGAAATCGTAGAATTAACTGCTGAAGAAGTAGAGGCATTAAGATTAAAAAACGTAAAAGATTTTAATCAGGAAGAAGCAGCTAAAAAGATGAATACATCTCAGAGTACTTTTCAAAGAATATTATTATCAGCCTATAAGAAAATATCAGATGCTTTGATAAATGGTAAAGCTATAAAAATAATTTGTGGATAATATGGGGATAGTTTTTAGATTTTAAGTAAAATCTTATAACTTTTACTTTATTTAAGCCAAAAGATCTTCTATTAAAAATAGAGGATTTTTTATTTTTTCTCCTTGACTCTATGGGTCAATGGGGAGTAAAATGGAAGAAAGTGGATAGATGTGGATAAGTGTGGGGATAAATATGTTTTTTGTGGAAAACTTTTGAATTTATTTATTTTGAGCGAAGTGAAAAACAAAGTTCTTAAGCAAAGCGAAAGGTTTTTATTATGTTTATTGGAGAATATTATTACACAATAGATCCAAAAGGAAGAATAGCTATTCCCTCTAAGCTGAGAAAGGTTCTTTCTAAAGGGGGAGTTATTACAAAAGGATTAGATAATTGTCTTTTTATTTTTTCTTTAAAAGATTGGCAACAAATGGCAGAAAAGATTAAAGGATTGCCTTTGAGCCAATCTAATTCCCGGGCTTTTTCCAGGCTAATGCTTGCTGGTGCAATGGGTATTAAGTTAGATAGCCAAGGGAGAATTCTTGTTCCAGATTATTTAAGAAAATATGTAGGTTTAAAAAAGAAAATTGTTTTGGCAGGTGTTTATAATCGTTTAGAAGTTTGGGATGAAAAAGAATGGGAAAAATACAAAAAAAGAACAGAAAAAGAATCAGGTGATATAGCGGAAAAATTAGGAGATTTAGGGATATAAAATCATGGCGCATGTTTCAGTACTTTTAAAAGAAGTAATTGATTATCTAGACCCACAAGCAAACGAAAATTTTATTGATGCGACAGTAGGCGAAGGAGGACATACTGCTGTGATCCTTAAGAAAAATAAACCGAAAGGAAAAGTATTGGGGATTGAAATGGATCCTGATCTTTATCAAAAGCTTAAATTATGTATGACGGAATTTCCAAACAGATTGATTTTAATAAATGATTCTTATGTTAATTTGGAAAAGATTGTTAGGAAGAATGATTTTAAGCCAGTTCACGGAATCTTATTTGATTTAGGGATGTGTTCATGGCATTTAGAAGCATCGGGGAGAGGTTTTTCTTATTTAAAAGATGAACCATTGGATATGCGTTTTAATCCCAAAAATGATTTAACAGCTGCAGAGATTATAAATTTTTGGGATATAGAAGAAATAGAAAAGATTTTAAAAGAATTTGGAGAAGAAAAATACGCACATCGTATCTCTTTGGCGATTAAAGAAGCGAGGAAAAAAGAAAAAATTGTTGGAACTCAGCAGTTGGTAGATATTTTAAAAAGAGTTCTTCCAAAAAATTATGATAAGAAAAGAATACATTTTGCCACACGTACATTCCAAGCTTTACGTATTGTTGTAAATAATGAATTGCAAATAATAGAAAATGGAATTAAGCAAGCTATTAAAATATTAAAACCAGGAGGAAAAATTGCAGTGATTTCATTTCATTCTTTAGAAGATAGAATTATAAAAAATATCTTTAGAGAAAAAGCTAAAATTGGAAAATTGAGTATACTCACTAAAAAACCAATAAATCCTTGCCCAGAAGAAATTAGAAATAATCCACGTTCTCGTTCTGCTAAATTGCGCGTTGCTGAAAGATTATGAATGATTGTAAATTATAAATTACAAAACTACTTAATTACTATTAATTGTTTAATCTTATTCATGACAACTATCTATAATTGCAACAAAAATAATAGAAAACATGCAATTGTTTTGCACTCTGCTAGAAAGTATAGCTCTCGTAAAAAAAGAAAATTGCAATGTTTCATAAATGAAGCAGGGGAGTATATAGGACATATTAAATTAGTTATTCTTCTTTTAATTCCATTTTTAATGATTGGAAGTTGTTGGTTGGTGCTTTTTGGGAAAAATATCTCTCTTAATTACATGATTCATAATTTAAAAAATGAGATCAGCCAGAATCAAGAAGAACTTGATTATTTAACAGAAAAATCTGCATTTATTACTTCTTCTCAGGAAATAGAAGAATGGGCTAGAGACAACGGTTTTATAAAAGTAGGGCATATTTCTTACTTAAATCTGATGAATGATAATTTAGCCCAAAAATAAGTTTTCTATGAGAAGAAAAAATAAGAACTTTTTTAAAAGAACTCGTAGAAATAGTCAATCTTTTCAAGGAAAAATTTCCGTTATTCATTTTTTATTTATTATTCTTTTTCTATTTTTAGGTTATCGGCTTTATAACATTCAAATAAAAGAGAATTTAAAGTTTGTAAATCAGGCAGAAGCTCTTCATGAGACAACTACAATTTTACCCCCTAATAGGGGTTCAATTTATTTTCAGGATAAAAATAAGGAATATATTCCTGTTGCCATTAATAAAAAATATGATTCTCTTTACGCTGTTCCAAAAGAAATAGAAAACCCAGAAGAAGCAAGTGAGGTTTTATCAGAAATAATTCCTTTGTCTTATGAGCAGATCTTTTCACGTTTAAATAAAGCAGATGATCCATATGAGCCACTTCTTAAAAAGATTGAAGACGATGATTTGATTAATAATATTCAGAAAGCGCAGATAAAAGGTATTTATCTTGAAGAAAAGAGTTATCGCTATTATCCATTAGGTTCTTCTGCTGCCCAAGTAATTGGATTTGTAGGAGAGGCAGACGACGGGTTAATTAAAGGGCGTTATGGATTAGAATCTTATTATGATACTATTCTTTCTGGCAAGAAAGGCATTTTTATGGGCATTAAGGATGCCTTGGGGCGTTTAGTTCGTTCCAACTTTTCTGAGGAAGAAAAAACTATTGAAGGACTTTCAATTGAGACTACTATAGATAAAAATATTCAATTTGCTACTGACAGAATTTTGGAGGATTTGATAAAATACAGGGAAGCAAGTAAAGGCACAATTATTGTGATGGAAGTAAAAACAGGAAGAATTTTAGCGTTAGCCAATATACCAACATTTAATCTTAATGATTTTTCTGATATTGAGGATTATTCAATGTTTAGAAATTTTGCTACAGAAGAAAGATATGAACCTGGCTCAGTGATAAAACCTTTTACTATGGCAGTTGGTCTTGATATTGATAAAGTTACTCCAGATACTACTTATATTGATAAAGGGTATTATGAAGTGGGTGGTTTTCATTTGACTAATTATCGAAATGAAGTTCATGGAAAGTCTACAATGCGCGATGTTTTAGAGCGTTCTATAAATACCGGAGCAATTTTTGTATCTGAGAAAGTAGGAAGTGAGAATTTGAGAAGATATTTTAAAAAATTTGGTTTTGCAGATACAACGGGAATAGATTTGCCCTTAGAGATCAGTGGTGATTTATCTAATTTAGAATATCCAAAATCCAATCCCACGTATTCTGCAACTGCTTCTTATGGAGTTGGAATATCTCTTACGCCTATGGAATTAATTAAAGCTTATACAGCAATAGCAAATAAAGGACATTTAGTTACTCCATATTTAGTGGAAAGTACAAGGGATCAAGCCGGTAATCGCACTACTCTAATGTTAACTGAATCTTTATCAGATTTTCCTCAAGTAATAAAACAGGAAACCGCAGAAACCTTAACATCAATGTTAATCGGAGTAATCGAAAATGGTTTTGGGGGAAATGCTAAAGTTAAAGGTTATAGCCTTGCTGGCAAGACAGGAACTTCTTATGTGGCTTTAGAAGATAAAAGAGGGTATTCTGACGATGTTATTCACACCTTTGTAGGGTTCTTTCCAGCTTCAAATCCCAAATATATTATTTTAGTAAAAATGGATAAGCCGCAATGGGGCAAAGAAGCTGCTAGTTATACAGTAACTTTAGCTTTTAGAGAAGTTGAACAATTTTTAATAAATTATTATAATATTCCTCCAGATGAGGAACATTAAAATAATATAATATTCTACCAGACGAGTTATAGATTATGAAAAGAAGATTTATTCAATACATACTTAAATATCTTGCAAAACTTATTTTGTGGCGCTATAAGCCTCTTATTATTGGCGTAATAGGAAGCGTTGGAAAGACCTCCACAAAAGAATCTATTTATACTGTCCTAAGAAAAAGATTTAGAGTCGAAAGAAATATTTTTAATTTAAATACAGAGATAGGAATGCCCCTTACTATAATTAGGGGTAAAGATGCTAAACGAAATATTTTGCTTTGGTTTTATAATTTTTTTCATACTTTTTGGCTGTTTATTTTTAAAACAAAAACATATCCAGAAATATTAATTCTTGAGATGTCTGAAGATGCTCCTGGTATGATAAAATATTTAGTTGATTTAGCTCATCCTAAAATAGGGGTAGTTACTACTATTGGAGATCCGCCTGTTCATTTAGAATATTATAAAAATATTAATCAGTTGATTGAAGAAATAAGTTATTTGCCCCAAAGTTTATCTTTGGATAATACGATTGTTTTAAACGCCGATAACCCGTTAGTTTTAAATTTAAAAGACAAAACCGTTGCTAAAGTTTTTTCTTACGGTTTTTCTGAAAATTCTGATGTTAAAATAACAGAATATAAATTAATTAATACAGAGAATTTAGAGAATATAGGAATGAATTTTCGTTTAGAATCTAGTGGCAGTTTTGTACCAGTAAAGCTTGAAGGCGTTTTTGGAAAAGGACAAATTTATGCTTTAGCCGCCGCTGCCGCTGTGGGGCTATCTTTAGATATGAACTTGATAGAGATTAGCGAAGCAATGAAGGATTATAAAATAGCCAAAGGCAGAACAAAATTTATGCGCGGGATAAATAATAGCTGGCTATTAGATGATTCTTATAACGCTTGTCCAGATTCAGTTCGTGTTGCGCTTGATTTACTTAAAGAAGTTCCTGCAAAAAGAAAAATTGTTATTTTAGGGGATATGAAGGAATTAGGCGTAAATTCAAATCAGGCTCATATAGAAATTGGAAAAGACGTAGCAGGTATAGCTGAGGTTTTTATTGCTATAGGAGAAGAGATGATTTTTGCCAAGCAAATAATTGATGATGAATATCTTAATGTAGAGACTTTCTGGTTCAAAAATAGCCAAGAGGCAAAAGCATCAATTAAAAAAATGATAAAAAAAAGCGATTTAGTATTGATTAAAGGTTCACGCACAATGGAAATGGAGAAGATTACCGAGGAATTAAGAAAGTAAATTTGCCCAAAATTTGGCTTTATGTTATATTTTTGCTACTTGCCGTCATCGTCTAGTTCGGTTTAGGACGCATGGTTCTCATCCATGTAACCCGGGTTCAAATCCCGGTGACGGCACATATGAAGAATAAATTACAAAAAAGTTGGCTATTATTAGGTGCAAGCTTTATTATATCGATCTTTTTAAATTGGCTGGTCTATAGGAAAACTGGACCTAATTTTCCGGTAATTTTTCGTTCTAATGATTTTGGCATTAATTTTTTAGGTAATAGAAACCTGCTTTGGCAAATTCCGGTTTTGGGCATCATTTTTATTTATATAAATTATTGGCTTTCACGACTATTCCAGGGTTCTTATAAAAACTTGAGTAAATTACTTTTTTTTGCTAATATAGGAGTTGCTGTGCTGGTATTTTTAATTAGCGCGCAAATTTATTTTTTAAACCGATAATTATAATTATATGTTGGCAGTTATTGAGACAGGAGGAAAACAATATTTAATTTCTCCGAAACAAAAGATAAAAATAGAGAAGATAAAAGACGTAAAAGAAGGAGATGAAATAATTTTTGATAAAGTTCTTCTTATGGTTGATGATAAAGGCAATGTAAAAATAGGCCAGCCTTATATTTCAGGCACGAAAATTATTGCAAAATGCGAAGAATCAGGAAAATCTAAAAAGATTATTGTTTTCCGTTATCGTCATAAAACCCGATACAAAAAGAAAAAAGGGCATAGGCAGCCCTTTATGAAAGTATTGATTAAAGAAACTAAATAGTTTTATTTTCTTCCTTCCAAAGCATTTATTAAAGTTTCTGCATCGGCGAATTCCACTTCTCCTCCCTGTGGAAGTCCGCGAGCCAACCTTGTTATTGTAATTTTGTCATCCAGACCTTTAATAGATTTTTCCAAAGAGTAGGTGGTTAAATTACCTTCTGATGTGGGGCTGAGGGCTAGGATTACTTCTTTTACTGGATTATTCGAGGATTGAGCCTTTTTAATACGCAGTAAAAGCTGAGGAATAGTTATCCTCAGTTTTTTATTTTCATCAATTTCTGATAACAACCTTCCTAAGACGTGGTAAAGACCGTGATATTTGTTTGTTTTTTCTATAGACAAAAGGTCAGTTTCTTTCTCCACAACACATATAACTGATTTGTCTCTTCGCAAGTTATTACAAATTTTACATAATGTATTACTTAAAGATTTTTTTCCTTGTTCTATTTCTGTGATGAAAAAACAATTTGGGCATACCTGCGTTTTAGAAAATAAATTAACGAAGGCATGATAAAAATTATTTTGCGATTCTTTCTTTTGATGCAATAACCAAAAAGCCAAACGCGCAGTTTGGCGCGGTCCCATGCCCGGGAGTTTTGAAAATATATTTACAAAATCTTTTATTGGTTTTGGTAAATCCATTTTTGTTATTCTCCTTCTAGGCCAGGAAATTTTTCATCTTTTTCCAGATTGCGGAAACTTGCCAATTGTTCATTAAAAAATAGATTTGCATGACCTAAAGGACCATTACGATGTTTTGCAATTATAATTTTAGCAATGTTTTTATTCTCAGAATCTTCTTTATAACGGTCTTCACGGTAGACAAAAAGGACTACATCAGCGTCTTGTTCTAAACTTCCAGTTTCTCTTAGGTCAGAGAGTTTGGGAATACATAATGGTCTTGCTTCAACAGCACGATTAAGCTGCGAGATGGCTAATACAGGTATTTTTAATTCCCTTGACAAAGCTTTTAAGGAACGCGAAATTTCAGAATATTGCTGAACAGTGCTTTCACGGGAAAGGGAGGGACTAATTAGTTGGATATAGTCCACAATGATTAATCCTAAATTTGTTTCTGCCTGTAGTCGACGCGCCATTGTTCGAATTTGCATTACTGTGGGTGAAGCAGCATCATCAATAAATATTGGGGCTTCGGACAGACGAGATAAAGAATCCTGAATAAGAGTAAAATCATTAATATCTTCATCAGTAGAAAGACGTCCTGTTCTTATTTTCCATAAACCAACCGTAGATTCAGCTGCTATTAATCTGTCAACCACTTGATCTTTTGACATTTCTATACTGAATATTCCTACGGGAACTTTTTCTTTTAAAGCTACATTACGCGCAATGTCTAAAGCAAGAGATGTTTTTCCTAAAGAAGGCCGCCCTCCCAAAATAATTAAATCAGATTTTTGCAATCCACCAAGATAATGATCTAGATCGTGAAATCCAGTGGATATTCCCCGTAATTTATCACCACCTTTATGCAATTGGTCTATTCTCTCAAAAGCTTTGATCAATTCTCCTTTTAAAGCCACAAATTCATGCGCTATAGATTTTTTAGCAATAGAGAAAATGATTTGTTCTGCATTGTCTAAAACCTCATTTATATTTTCTGATTCTTGCCATCCTAATTCAGCAATTTTATAAGAAGCGGCGATTAAATCACGCAATACTCTTTTTTCGTGAACAATATTGGCATAATGAACTACATGAGCGCTTGTAGGCGTTTTATTGACTAAAGACGTTAAAAAACTTGCTCCTCCTATTTCACCCAATTGTTTTTTTTCTTTTAAGCGATTAGATAATGAAAGAACATCAATTGGTGCATTTTGTTGATATAAGTTTAAGATAGCTTCATAAATAATGCGATGTTGGGGCTGATAAAAGTCTTCAGGAAACAAAACATCAGCAATTTTAACAATTGCGTCCTTATCTATCATAAGAGATCCTAATGTTGATTCTTCTGCCTCTATATTTTGAGGCGGAAGTTTTCCTTCAGTGATGTTTTTTTCGGCCATATATTAGATATAAATTTTAAAGTTTTGGTTTTATAATTGTACCTTTTTTTGTGTCTTCTAACAGAAATCCAGATTTTTCTATAATTTTTCTTATTTTATCGGCTTTTTCCCATTCTCTCGCTTCTCTTAATTGCTCTCTTTTTTTTGCTAATTCTTTTATCTTTTTCGGCGGAATAACGAGTTTGATTTTATCTAATCCTAACCCTAATACTTTATCAAAACTCAGGGCTAACTCATAGACTTCTTTGCCAATAATTTCATTCGCTTTTTTTGGATTGTTCCTAATTTGATAATAATCTTTTATTAATTTCCAGAAAGCAGCCAAGGCCCTTGGAGTATTAAGATCGTCATTAATTGATTTCTCAAATTCTTTTTTTGTTTTATTCAATGAAAAAGTTGATGTTTTCTTTTTTTGAATCTTTTTCTTATCAATTAAACAATCTAGAATGAAATTATAAATATTATTTAAACTTTCTTGGGCATTTTCCAATGCTTTTTGAGAAAATTCCAATAATGTTCTGTAATGGCTATTTAGAGCTAAATAACGAAATGCTAGAGGAGAAAAACCGGATTCTTCAATGTTTTTAATCAAAATTGCATTACTTTCAGATTTTCCCATTCGCGCGTCTTTTAAAACAAGGAATTCCCCATGAAGCCAGAAATTTACAAATTTTTTATTTGTTACAGCCTCTACTTGGGCTATTTCATTTGTATGATGAATTGGTATTAAATCTGTTCCTCCAGTATGTATATCAATTGTTTGCGCTTTTCTTGGAAAAAACTTTTTTTCTTTAAAAGCTTTGCCTAAATATTTTAAATTAATAACAGAACATTCAATATGCCATCCTGGAAATCCGCGTCCCCAAGGTGATTCCCATTCCATTTGTCTTTTGGAATTTTTAGGGGAGAATTTCCATAGAGAAAAATCAGTAATATTCTTTTTCTCTGGAGACAGTTCTATTCTTGCACCAGCCTTTAATGTTTTATTAAGTTTTTTAAAATTCATTCCAGTTAACTTTCCGTAATCTTTCAATTTAGAAGTATCAAAATAGATTCCATCACTAGTTTGATAAGTGAAGTTATTCTTTTCCAAGGATTTAATGAGTTCGATGTCTTCTTTAATATGATCTGTTGCTTTAGCTACTATATCTGGAGCAAGAATATTTAATTTTTTACAATCAGCAAAGAAAGATTTAGTATAAAATTCGGCTATTTCAAAAGCGGATTTTTTTGATTTTTTTGCCGCTTTTTCTATTTTGTCTTCGCCTGTATCAGCGTTAGAAGTTAAATGCCCGACATCAGTAATGTTCATTACATGTTTGACTTTGTACCCTTGATATAATAAAACTCTTTTTAAAATATCCCCAAAGATGTATGTTCTTAAATTTCCAATGTGCGCCGTTGAATAAACAGTTGGTCCGCATGTATAAAGCCCAACCAGCTTATTTTCTATTGGCTTAAAAACCTGTTTCTTTTTAGTAAGAGTATTGTAAAAATAAATCATTTATTTTGAGTGTAGTGAAAAACAAGGTTCTGCCGAGTAAAACGAGGCGGGTTCTTACAGAAACTTTCTTTTTTTAAGGTAAGAAAAGATTAATATTGATGGTATAAAAGCAATTAACAGGATAAGCCAAAAATCATAAGGAGAACCGACAAAAGGCAGATACTGGGTGTTCATTTGATAAATACTGGTAACTAATATAGCAGGCCAGGTTACAAGAGAGAGAATTGTATAGATCCTGGTTAAGAGATTGATTTTATGTTCCATCAAGGAATTATTTGTGTTTTCCAATGATTCTATAGTGTCTTTGAAACTATCAATAAGATTTTCTACTTTAGTGCTATCACCGACTAAATCGTCAAAATAAATACGTTTGTTTTCTCCAAAAATTCGTGGTCCTTGTCTGGATAAAGAACATAAAGTTTCTTTTAAATATCTAAATATCCTTTGGAAATTTAGAACATCTCTTTTTACGAAGGAGATATTAGGGATTGCGTCCTCTGCTTTGCCTTGGAATATATCTTTTTCCACATCGTTAATCTTTTTCTGAATGTGATAAATTTGTCGTATAGCAAAATCTAAAAAATATTCAATAATGAAATAAAGAAGTTTTATAGTATCGCTAAGATATAAATTCTCAAAATCTTTTGTATAAACTTTTTCCATGAGTTCTTCGCGCATCACCGTGCTTTTTTCATAACAAATTGTAATAAGAGTATCTTTATCTAATATAACATCCAGCTCCCACGGAGAAGATTTTTTTTCAACAGCGTTCCAGCATGGGAAATGAGTTACTAAAAAAATATAACCATCGTACGCTTCAGTTTTATTTCTCTGGGAAGGTGTTTTGAGCTCTTCCAAGATAATAGGGTGAAAACGATAGTTTTTGCGAAGATATTCAATATCTTCATTGGTGGGACAGGTAATGTCTACCCAGGTAATCTTTCCTTTAAATATTTGTCTCATATGTTTTAAATTATTCAACAGTTTCATTTTATCATGGCGCACAAAGTCAGGCAAACCCAATCGTGGAAAAACAGGGGACAACAGGTGAGGAGATATTGTTTCAAAAACACGCTAATCGCTATCGTTTTCTCAACAACATTCCGAACCTTTATCTCGCTTAGCACTCTTGACATTTGATTGCTAATGAGTAAAATAAGAATAAGGTAGACAAAACGATATGGTAATAAAATTAAAAGATAGAAATAATTACATTTTAAAAGCTTTGATTAAAGAATATACTCGTACTGGCGAACCTGTTGCTTCTGAAATTTTAAATGCTAAATATCGTCTCGGTGTGAGTTCGGCAACTATTAGAAATGATTTTGTAATACTCACTGAAGAAGGTTATTTATACAAACCTTATATTTCAAGCGGGCGTATACCAACAGACAAGGCCTGGAAATTTTTTATTGATACTATTTTTGAGGATGAAAATGATTCTTTAGAACAATGGGAAGAAAAATTAAAAAGCCAGTTATTGAAAATTAAGTTCAGATTAGAAAATCACACGAATTCTGTTAAAGAAATAAAGAAATTATTAGATGTAATATCCGAAGAAAGCCATTCGTTTTGTTTCTGTTATTTATTTGAAGAAGACGAAATAATTAAACAAGGGCTTAAATATATGTTTACGGAAATGTTTGAAGAAGAATTATTAACTTGCAGGTTTTTTCAACAGATAGCTGAGTCTTTGGAAAGATTGGATGAAAAGCTAAAAAACATAAAAATTGATGAAAATCCACTTATTTCGAGCAAAGCGAGAAACAAAATTCTGGAGCGAAGCGAACAGGTTCTTATTTCAAGCAAAGCGAGAAACAAGGTTCTCGTCAGAGGTGAGGTTCTTATTCTAATAGGGAAAGAGAATCCTTTTGTGCGGTCTAATCAATTTAGTTCTTTACTTAGCGTTGTTTCCAGGCCAAGGGCGATTTTAGGGATATTAGGGCCTAAAAGAATGCCTTATAAAAGAAATATAGCTATGTTAAGGGCAATTACTAATTTAACATCTTAAATTTAACTCTGAGCGAGGTCGAAGGACATCATAAATATTTAATTTTAAAAATATGACTGACAGTAAAAAACAAAAAGAATTTGAAAAATTAAAAAAAGAGAAAGGCGAGTATTTAAAAGGATGGCAAAAAGAAAGAGCTGATTTTATTAATTACAAGAAAAATGAGAAAGAAAGATTTAAAGAGGTTGTAAGATTTTCTAACGAAAGAATTATTAAATCATTAATTGCCGTCTTGGATGGATTTGATTTAGCTATTGAAAGTTTTTTAAAGCAGGGAAAAAATAAAAAAGAAAATGAACATTATCTTAAAGGAATTTATTTAATAAAAAGTCAATTAGAAAATATTTTAGATAAGGAAGGTATTGAGAAAATTAAAGTTAAATTAGGCGATCCGTTAAATCCAGCTCTTCACGAAGTAGTCGCAGTAACAGAAGATGAGAAATCTTCTCCTGATACAATTATAGAAATTTTAGAAAAAGGATACATTCTTAACGGGAAAGTAATTCGTCCTTGCCGGGTGATAGTGGCGAAGGCAAAAAATAAATAACAAATAATAACAAACAACAATTAACAAATAACATAAAAGAAAATTATGGCAAAAGTATTAGGTATAGATTTAGGAACAACTTTTTCAGCAATGGCTACTATAGAAGGTGGTCAACCCAAAATTATTGAAAATGCTGAAGGTGAAAGAACTACTCCATCAGTGACAGCTTTTTCTAAGACAGGCGAAAGATTAACTGGGATATTAGCTCGCCGCCAAGCTATTACAAATCCTCAAGATACAATTTATTCTGTCAAAAGATTAATTGGAAGGAAGTTTTCTGATTCAATTGTTCAAAAAGACAAAGATCTTCTTTCTTACGAAATTAAAGAGGGCGCCAATGGCGGAGTAGAAATAAAAATGGGGGAACGTTGGTACAAACCACAGGAAATTTCAGCTATGATTTTACAAAAATTAAAGACAGACGCTGAAGCAAAATTAGGAGAAAAAATTACAGACGTAGTAATAACATGCCCTGCTTATTTTGATGATAGTCAGAGAAAAGCGACAAAAGACGCCGGAGAAGTAGCTGGTTTTAATGTGAAAAGAGTAATAAACGAACCAACAGCAGCTGCTTTGGCCTATGGCTTGGATAAAAAGAAAGACCATGAAATAGTTGTTTATGACTTTGGAGGAGGAACTTTTGATATTTCTATTCTTTATGTTTCTCCTGATACAATTGAAGTAAAAGGAACAGGCGGAGATACGCATTTAGGTGGTGATGATTTTGATCAAAAAATAATGGATTGGGTCATAGAAAGTTTTAAACGTGATGAAAATATAGATTTGCATAAAGACCCTTTAGCTTTACAAAGAATTAAAGAAGCGGCTGAAAAAGCAAAGAAAGAATTATCTTCAACAATGCAGGTGGAAATTAACTTGCCGTTTATCACTTCTGGCGCTTCTGGTCCAAAGCACCTCTCTTATAGCCTAAGCCGTTCCAAATTAGAAGAATTAGTTGATGATTATATTAAAAAATCAATTGATTTAACTAAAAAAACGATAAAAGAGTGCAAACTGAAGGTTTCTGATATAGAAGAGATAGTTTTAGTTGGTGGGCAAACAAGAATGCCTAAAATTCAGGAAGAAGTGAAAAAATTATTTAACAAAGAACCAAATAAAGAAATTAATCCAGACGAAGTTGTAGCAATTGGAGCAGCTGTTCAAGCGGGCATTATAGGTGGGGAAATGAAGGACGTTTTACTTTTAGATGTAACGCCTCTTTCTTTGGGCATAGAAACGTTGGGTGGAGTTAACACGGTTTTAATTTCCAAAAATACCACTGTGCCAGTTGCGAAAGGCCAGATATTTTCCACTGCTGCAGAAAATCAGACTTCAGTGGAAATCCATGTTCTTCAAGGAGAAAGGCCAATGTCTGCTGATAATAAATCTCTTGGAAAATTTATATTAGATGGTATTCCTCATGCTCCTCGTGGTATACCTCAAATTGAAGTGACTTTTGATATTGACGCTAATGGAATTTTAAATGTTACAGCAAAGGATAAGGCTACTGGAAAAGAGCAATCCATTCACATTGAGGGATCTTCGGGCTTGTCAAAAGAAGAGGTAGAAAAACTAAAAAAAGAAGCAGAATTGCACAGAGAAGAAGATGAAAAGAAAAAGGGAAATATTGAAATAAAGAATAATGCTGAGTCATTGGTTTATACTGCAGAAAAAACTTTAAAAGATGCAGGCGAAAAAGTCCCTGCTGATTTGAAAGCTAAAATTGAAGATAAAGTTAAAGAATTAAAAGAAGTGCTGAAAAATGATGATTTTGATATTATAAAGACAAAAACCGAAGAATTATCACAATCATTGCAAGAAGTAGGAACTCATCTTTATCAACAACAAAAACAAAAGGAAGAAAAAAGTAAACCAGAGGGAAAAGAATCAAATAAGAATGACAAGGATAATAAAGATGCTAAAGATGCTGATTTTGAGGAAAAATGATGATATAGTATAATTTAAACCACTTTAGTTTTTTATGGCAAAAAACCCTAATTTTTTAAACAGCTATAAATTAGCTTATCAAGATAGAACAATCTTTTTTAAAAATTCTATTACGGGTATTTTAATTGTAGCTTGTTTTGCTTTAGGGTCTCTTTTTTTTATTGGATTATTGCAAGGTTTTACTAATGGTAATTTAATTGGATTTAGTCTATTTTGGATAATGGGATTATGTTTGCTTCCAATATTCTTTTTAGTGCTTCCAATAAAAGATTTTCTGTTTTGGAATTTGATTATTAGCGTAAGCGCATTTATTCCATTATTGCTCAGCCATCAATGGGATAAAATCCTTTGGCTTATCTGGGGCGTTATTTTTGTCCTTTTTTTATTATCAAGAATAAGAATAAAAACAGAATACAATGTTTTAATAAATCTTCAGTGGATGCGTATAGTGGCTAAAGGTTCTTTTTTTATCCTTTTGGCTTTAGTAATGTCTTTGTTTGCTTTAACCTATTTTCATGGAAACGCAGTATTTATAGAACAAGGAGGAATTAAAGCTTTGGATTCTATTTTTTCTCGCGCAGGGGCTATACAATCTTATTCTGATTTACAACTCTCAGGAACAGTTGATGATATTTTAGGAAAATACATTTATAAACAAATTCCAGAAGGTCAGAAAGAACCCGGTATTGGTCCAATGTCTTACGAAATTCTTTTGGCGCAAACAAAATCAAATCTTTCTCAGTTTTTAAAATATCCTGTTACTGGTAAAGAAAAATTGTCGTCTTTGATAGTAGGAGTATTAAAATCCCGTTGGCAAACTTTTTCTTCTTTATTAAAAATTGGAGCTAGTGTTTTGGCCTTTTTATTTCTGATAAGTTTCTTAAAATTTTTTAATATTATATTTTCTATTATTCTAGTTGCAATTAGTTGGATTTTTCTTCAAATTCTTTTATCTCTTAAATACTTAAAAATTAAACGTATTGGAGTAGAAAAACAAGAAATTATTATTAGTTGATAAATATGAAAGATTATTATGATATTTTAGGTGTTTCGCGTTCAGCTTCTCCAGAAGAAATCAAAAAAGCTTTTTATAAATTAGCTCATAAGCATCATCCAGATAAAGGAGGTAATCCAGAAAAATTTAAAGAGATAAACGAAGCATATCAGGTTTTATCTAATAAAGAGAAAAGAACTCAGTATGATAAATTTGGTCGTGCATTTGAGGGAGCAGGAGCTGGTTTTCAACAGGGATTTCCCGGGTTTGAATGGCAAGAAGGCGGATTCCAATCGCCGTTTGGTTTTTCTGGAAACTTTGATGCTGGAGATATTTTTTCTGATTTTTTCAAAGAAGCTGCTAATTCTACAAGAAAAAGGAAAAGCGCATATCAAAATAAGGGGAGAGATATAGAAGTTAATTTAGAGATAGATTTAGAAGAAGCGGCTTTTGGAGCAAGAAAGGACATTTCTTTTAAAACTTATCTTGTTTGCGAGCATTGTAATGGCAAAGGATATGAACCAAATTCCAAATTAAAAGAATGCTCAAATTGTAAAGGAGAAGGGGTGATTAGAGAATTACGCAGGACCTTTTTAGGAGAGTTTACTCAAATAATTGAATGCCCAAAATGTAAAGGAAGAGGAAAAATTCCAGAAAAGCCATGTAAAACTTGCGGAGGTGATGGCCGTTATTATGGCAACAAAGAGATCAAAGTAGATATTCCTATTGGAATAAGAGACGGAGAAACAATCAGGATAAGAAAAGAAGGGGAAGCTGGGATATTGGATGGATTAAGCGGGGATTTATACATTAGAATAATAATTAGGCGACATTCGGCATTTGAAAGAAAGGGTGATGATTTGCATACGACTTTGTACATAAGTTTTACTGAGGCAGTGCTTGGAACTAAAAAAGATGTAAAAATTCTTAGCTCATTAAAAGATAGGGAAAAAAACATTCTTTTAAAAATTCCTTCTGGAACAGAATCTGGAGAAATCTTTCGTATCAGAGGAAAAGGGGTTAAACATTTTGACGCTCCAGGCCAGGGCGATTTATATGTTAAAATAAAGATTAAAACCCCTAAAAAGGTTTCTGCGCAAGCAAAAGAGCTTTTGGAAAAACTGCAAAAAGAAATCGAGGAGTAATTTTTGATGATTCAAATTAAACAGGATTTAAAATTTATTTTAAACCGAATAAAACATCCTTCAAAATTTTATTGGGGTATTTTTGCTATTTTAATATCAAGTATTTTAGTTACAATTGTTCCTTATATTTATGGACGTTTAGTTGATTTGGCAATTGATCCCAATTCTTCACTTGTTTTGATAATACAATTAATTTTTCTTTGGACAGGCATTAATTTAACAGCAAATATTTTAGAAAGATATAGTACAAAAAATAGTTATGAAATTACTGTTGATTTAGCTAATTATCTGACTACTGATCTTTATGCTTACATTGTTAATTTACCGATTTCTTTCCATAAAGAACAAAAAACAGGAAAGGTTTTACGAAAGATTAACAGAGGTGTCTCGAGTCTTTATAACTTAATTGAGAATGTTTTGTTTTCTTTCGCTCCTACTATCATTTCTTTTTTTCTTGCTTTAACAATTCTTTTCTGGGCAGAGTGGCGGTTAAGCACAATTTTATTAGTTGCTATGTTAATCTTTATCATAGTAACCATTGCTTATACAAAAAAGATTATTAAAGCTCAAATATCAGTTCATCAGTCTTATGAACGAGCGTATGGCTTTTTGTATGATTCAATAGTTAATGTTTATACAGTTAAATCAAATACCAGTGAAGACTCGGAAAGAAGGGATAATACGAGAAGGTTTAATGCAGCTGGTCGTATTGATAAAAACTGGCGTTCAATTTGGATTAGAATGGGCTTTTGGCAAAAAGTTATTAATGTATTAAGTTTTAGTTCTGTCTTAGGATTAGCGATAATAATGTTAAGAAATGGACAATTATCACCAGGTAAATTAGTAATGTTTATAGGGTATATTTCACTCCTTTCAAGGCCTCTTAACAGACTTGCATCTCAATACCGTCAATTGCGTACATCTTTAACTGCTTTTCGGAGAGCTATAGGTTATTATAAAATAGGGGAGGAGAAAGATTTCTTTGGAGCTAAAGATTTAGATATTAAAGGAAACGTAGAATTTCGCAACGTTGATTTTTATTATAAAAAAACCACGCCAATATTAGAAGATATTTCATTTGAGGCTAAGGATGGAGAAAAGATTGCTCTTGTTGGCGAAAGTGGTGTAGGAAAAACTACTTTAGTTGATTTAATAGAGCGATTCTATCTGCCTCAACGGGGTGAGATTTTTATTAGCGGAGTAAATATTAAAAAGATAAAATTAAAAAGTTTACGCAGTCAAATAGCAATTGTTCCTCAAGAAGTAACTTTATTTAATAATACCATTAAACAGAATATTCGTTATGGTAAATTTAATGCTACTGACGAAGAAATTAAAAAAGCTGCAAAGATAGCTAATGCGTCAGAGTTTATAGAAGAATTTCCTGGAAAATACAATCAAATAGTAGGGGAAAGGGGGATTAAACTTTCTACTGGTCAAAAACAAAGGATAGCTATTGCTAGGGCTTTGTTGAGAAATCCAAAAATCTTAATTTTAGATGAAGCTACCTCAGCTTTAGATTCAGTTTCAGAGAAATTGGTCCAGGGAGGATTAAATAATTTAATGAAAAACAGAACATGTTTTATTATTGCTCATCGTCTTAGCACTATTAAGAATGCAGATAAAATCTTGGTTTTCAAAAAAGGAAAAATAGTTGAAATTGGAAAACATGAAGAGTTAATTAAAAAACCGAATGGAATATATAGGGAATTTTGGGAATTACAATCTGCCCTTCAAAATAGATCATAATTTTGTTACAATAGGTAATTAGTAATTATTCTCTAAACAAGGTCAAGGGGATACAAAAAGATTAAAAATAATAGAAAACTATGAAAAATCTTACTACGTTAATAAAAGAGAGCTTCGGGATTTATAAGCAAAAGATAACACCTATTTTACTTATCTTGTTTATCTCCGGAGTCGTAATAACAATTCTTGGAATATCCTTGGGAGGAAGCATGATGTTTTCGGTTTTAAAATTAAAAGATGCAGCTGCTACAGAAACTGCGAAAGCTTTATTTTTCTCACCATTAGTTATTGGAATGTTCTTAGTTATGATATTGTGGATAATATTTACCGGGCTTACCTTTATAATATTAACAGCAAAACCTGTTGGAACTAAATTAAAAGAGATTTTTCAGGAAGCATGGAAAAAGCTTTGGCAGTATCTTTGGCTTATAATATTAGTAAGTTTTTTTGTTGTTTTATCAACTCTTTTTTTCGTTATTCCAGGTATTATAGTGGGAATCTATTTAACCCTTTATTCCTATATTTTTGTTGTTGAAGGAAAAAGGGGCATGGGAGCATTAAAACATAGTTGGAAATTAGTAGAAGGTAATTGGTGGAAAGTATTTGGTAGATTATTTTTACTAGGAATTGTTTTTAATATTATATACACTCTTTTAAGCAGTGTTAATAATTTATTAGGTATTGTTTTTCAGCTTTTCTATATGCCGTTTAGTATAATATTCTTGTATCTAATTTATTTGGAATTAAAGAAATCTAAAGAAATACAAATACAAGCACAAACACAAGCAGAAATATAATGAACTTTTTATATTTTTATATTCTATTAGGGGTATTAGCAGGTATTTTTTCAGCTGGTATTTTTTATGTTTTTGTAATTAAGAAAGAAAAAGTCAAAAAAGATGATAATCAATCGTTTCTTTTATTGCAAAGTCAGATACAAGAAATTACGCGCACACTTGATTCTAAGCTTGGAGAATTACCAGGCGTAATTCAAAATCAATTTGGAGAAAGTGCTAAGATTATTAGGAAAGTGACTGAAAAATTAACAAAATTAGACGAAACAAATAAACAGGTAGTTAATTTTGCTGACCAGCTTAAAAACCTTCAGGATATTTTAAAAAATCCAAAACAAAGGGGGGTATTAGGAGAGTATTATTTGGAAACAGTCTTAAAAAATGTTCTTCCTCCGGGAAGTTATCAAATGCAATATGAGTTTAAAGATGGCACAAAGGTTGACGCTGTAATATTCATTAAAGATAAAATCATTCCTATTGACTCCAAGTTTAGTTTGGAAAATTATAATCGGATATTAGAAACAAATGATAAAAATGAGAAAAAGAAATTGGAGGAAACTTTTAAAAATGATTTAAAAAGCAGAATTGATGAAACAGCTAAATATATAAAGCCAGAAGAGGGGACAATGGAATTTGCTTTTATGTTTATTCCATCTGAAGCGATTTATTATGATTTATTAATTAACAAAATTGGTACTGTAAAAGCTAACACTCGTGATTTAGTAGAATATGCCATGGGGCAGAAAAAAGTAATTATTGTTTCGCCAACTTCTTTTTTGGCGTACTTACAGACTGTTCTTCAAGGATTAAGGGCTCTACACATAGAAGAATCTGCTAAAGAGATTAAGAAATGGGTAGAGAATTTAGCTCGTCATTTGACCAGCTATGAGACTTATATGCAAAAAATGGGTAATCATTTAGGCACAACGGTAAGTATGTATAATTCCGCATACAAAGAGTTTGGTAAGATTGATAAAGATGTTTATCGAATTTCAGGGGAAAAAATTGGGGCAGAGCCATTAGAAATAGAAAAACCAAAGCAAGAAGAAGTTGACAAGGAATAATTTTTAAGTAAAATATATGATTAGCAATTAAAGTCGAGGATTGCCAATTCAAGGAATTTTAAAGATAAATTTTAAAAAAATGAATATAAAACCGTTATCTGATCATATTTTTGTAGAAACTTTTAATGAAGAAAAAACTACCAAAAGTGGTATTTTTATTCCTGCTTCATCTGAAGAAAAACCAATGATGGGAAAAGTAGTCGCTATTGGCCCTGGGAAAACAACTGATCAAGGAAAATTAATTCCTTTGAATGTAAAAGTAGGAGATAAAGTTCTGTTTACCAAATATACCCCTAATGAAGTGAAAGTGGACGAGAAAGAGTATCTTGTTATCCGTGAGGATGATGTACTCGCTATTATTGAGTAAATAACAGCTAACAATTAATAATTTAACAATAAGTTTATTATGGCAAAAAAGATAATTTTTGATGAAAAAGCCCGCCAGTCTCTTAAAAAAGGTATTGATAAATTAGCCCAAGCAGTAAGAATTACTTTAGGACCTAAAGGCTCTAATGTGATTTTAGATAGGGGATTTGGTTCTCCTCTTATTACAAACGATGGAGTAACTATTGCTAAAGAAATAGAATTAGAGGATAAAACAGAGAATTTAGGTGCTGAAGTATTAAAACAAGCAGCGGAAAAAACCAATGATGTAGCTGGAGATGGCACTACTACTGCGATTGTCTTAGCATGGTCAATAATTACCACTGGATTGAAAAATGTAACAGCTGGAGCTGATGCTTTAAATATTAAAAGAGGCATTGATAAAGCGGTTAAGGTTGTCGTTAAAGAGCTAAAAAGCATATCTCAGAAAGTGGATAATCATGACGAAATAGCAAATGTTGGATCAATTTCTGCTGATGATAAAGAAATAGGAAATATGATTGCTGATATTTTTGATGAAGTGGGAAAAGACGGGGTAATTACTGTGGAAGAATCAAAAACACTTGGATTATCCAAGGAAATAGTTAAAGGATTGCAATTTGATAAAGGATATATTTCTCCTTATATGATTACTGATTCTGAAAAAATGGAAGCGGTTTTAGAAAATCCTTATATTATCATTACTGATAAAAAAATAACAAATATCCAAGAAATTTTACCTTTATTGGATAAAATTGTTCAGTCTGGTAAAAAAGACTTGCTTTTAATTGCAGATGATTTAAGTGGCGAAGCATTAGCAACTTTAATATTAAACAAACTGCGTGGTACATTTAATGTCGTGGCAGTAAAAACTCCAGGTTTTGGAGACAGAAAAAAAGAATTAATAGAGGATATTGCTATTGTTATTGGTAGTAAAATAATTTCTGAAGAAATTGGTCTTAAATTGGATAAAACTGAGTTAGATGATCTTGGCCATGCCAGAAGAATAGTAATTAATAAAGAAAATACAACAATTGTTGAAGGAGGCGGAGATGCTGAAAATATAAAAAATAGAATGAAACAAATTAAAAAACAAATAGAAAACACAGATTCAGATTTTGACAAGGAAAAATTGGAAGAAAGATTGGCTAAATTATCAGGTGGAATAGCTGTCATAAAAGTTGGCGCAGCAACCGAAGTTGAACAAAAAGAAAAACAACATCGTGTAGAAGACGCAGTGAGAGCGACAAAAGCTGCCTTAGAAGAAGGTGTTGTAGCTGGCGGAGGCATAGCTCTTTTAAGGTGTACTAAGGATTTAGAAAATATTAATTTAGATGATGCTGATGAAAAAGTGGGAGTTGATATTATTTTAAGGGCTTTAGAAGAGCCAATTCGTCAAATAGCTGAAAATGCTGGGCGTAGTGGTGAGGTTATATTAGAAGAGGCTAAAAAAAGGCAAAAGAATGAAGGATTTGACGTGACAAAAGGGGAATTTATTGATATGTTTAAAGCAGGTATTGTGGATCCTACTAAGGTTACTAGAAGCGCTTTAGAAAATGCTGCTTCTGTAGCAAGTATGCTTTTAACAACTAAAGTTGTTGTTACAGATTTTCCAGAAAAAAAAGAAAATTCTGGAATGCCACAAGCGCCAATGATGCCACAATACTAAAAAATAAAAATATAAATTAAAAACATGAGTATATATTGGTTCGTTCTAATCTTAATAGTGCTTTTTGTCGTTATAGCTTATAACTCTCTTATTAGAAAAAGCCAGCGCGTAAAAGAAGCTTGGGCAGATATTGATGTTCAATTAAAACGTCGTTATGATTTAGTGCCTAATTTGATTGAAGCGGTAAAAGGTTATATGGCTCATGAAAAAGAAGTATTTGAAAAGGTTACAGAAGCTCGAACGCGAGCTATGGGCACTACTGATGGCGAAGAAAAGATAAAAGCAGAGAATCAATTCACTCAAACATTGAAAACTCTTTTTGCTGTTGCTGAAAATTATCCGGAATTAAAAGCTAATCAAAGTTTTATTGAATTACAAAAAGAATTAGTAGATACAGAAGATAAGATTCAAGCTGCTCGCCGATTCTATAATTCCAATGTAAGGGATTATAATATTGCCATAAAAGTTTTTCCAAGAACTTTAATTGCCAAAACATTCGGTTTCAAAGAAGAACCATTATTTGAAATTACTGAAGTTGAAGAACGCGAAGCAGTAAAGGTCAAATTTTAAATTGCTGCGCTACTAATTTGTGACTCTTTATACGCAAGTTGATTCTAATATTCGCAAAACGTGGTTTTTAATCATGGTTTTTTTAATATTAATTATCGCTTTAGGATGGGTTTTTAGTTATATTTTTGAATCACACCTAATCTTATATATTGCTGTTATTTTTAGTATATTCTGGAGTTTTTCCAGTTATTGGTATTCTGATAAAATTGTTCTTTCTCTCACTAAATCACGGCCAATAAAAAAGCAAGATTGTCCAGAATTGTATAGGATTGTGGAAAATCTTTCTATTACAGCCGGGTTGCCTATACCAAAGATTTATATTATTGATGATATTTCTCCTAATGCTTTTGCCACTGGGCGAGATGCTAAACATGGAGTTGTTTGTGTTACGCAAGGATTATTAGATAAATTAGAAAAATCTGAATTAGAAGGTGTTATAGCGCATGAATTATCTCATATTGGTAATCGAGATATTCTTTTATCTTCAGTGGTCGTGGTTTTAGTTGGTATGATTGCTTTATTATCAGATTGGCTTCTCAGATCATTATTTTGGGGAAGAAGAAGAAGAGATAGCCAGGGTAATTTAGGTCTTATTTTGTTGGTAGTTGGCATTGTAGCGGCTATTGTAGCGCCTTTAGCAGCTACTTTACTTAGATTAGCCATATCAAGGAAAAGAGAGTTTTTAGCTGATGCTTCAGGGGCGCTTTTAACCCGTTATCCAGAAGGTTTAGCACGTGCATTAGAAAAAATTTCTCAGGATCCTAATCCTTTACAAGTTGCTTCAAATGCAACAAGCCACCTTTTTATATCCAATCCTTTTAGGAAAAAAGCCATGAGTAAATTATGGATGACTCATCCGCTTACAGAGGAAAGAGTAAAAGCTTTGAGACAAATGGATATTTGAAATGACAAAATAAGAAAAATTTGCTAAAATGTGTATAGGGTCGAGATAAAAAATTTAACAAAATTATTAATTAAAATTATGGACGAGGATATTCAAAAAGAACCTTCAGAAGAACAAGCCCCAGAACAAACATCTACTCCAGAAACACCAGAACAAGCTCCTAAAAAAGCTGAGGACAATAAACTAATAGCTATTTTGAGCTATATTGGAGTTTTATGCCTTATCCCTCTTTTAACAAAGAAAGATGATGAATTTGTTTTCTTTCATGCCAAACAAGGATTAGTTCTCTTTATTGCTGAAGTAATAACTGCTTTTGTTGCTGCTATTCCTTTTCTTGGTTGGGTTATTGCTCCTTTAGCTAGCTTGTTATGGATAATATTATCTATCATAGGTATTGTTAATGTTTTAGGAGACAAAACAAAAGAATTACCTGTTTTAGGTAAATACGCTGTTAAGATTAAAATTTAAAGACTAATAATTCATCTACCCAAATTTTATTCATAGAATTTGGGTAGATGGGTATGGAGAGGTGCCGGAGTGGTTTAACGGGCGTGATTGGAAATCACGTATAGTCAAATGGCTATCGAGGGTTCGAATCCCTCCCTCTCCGCCAATTATCACTTTTCGGAACAATAGGGCAATTTGAATGGTTCCAATCCAAGACCCCCAGCAAATTAGAATCGCCAAAGAGGCGATTTTTTGGTAAAATATAGATACTATGAAGATAAAAGTAATGTCCTATAATATTAAAAATGGATTTTTTGATAAAGATAAAAATAATAGGTTTAGATTAAATAAGACAAGGCAAAAAGCGGCACAGAAAATCATAAAAAAAGAAAATCCAGAAATCTTAATTATTACCGAGGCTGATTTTGCAGAAAGGAAAAATAATCCACAGGACTATAAAAAGATATTCAAATACCCATACGGAGTTTTTGTAGATAGACCATTGATGAATAGATATTTTGGGATAGGGATACTTTCAAAATATCCAATTATTCAATCATATAAATATGCTCCAAAAAAATCTCGATGGATAGAAGCAGCAATAAAAACAAAAGACAAAACTATATATGTTAATGCTACTCATCCAAGCCTCCTGAATACTCTTACAGAAAAGGTAAATCTTTTTAAAAAAGTTCTTAAGAATAAAAAACATCCTTATGTCCTAGCAGGGGATTTTAACTCCATATCTCCTGAAGATAAATATGATAAAAATAAATTACTAGAGGGTTTTATAAAAAGATTTAATAATAGAAAAAAGGCCGAGGCAGTTGTTAATAAAATATTTAAAAAAGAAACAATCAGGCTACTTTTAAAAGAAGAACTAGTTGATACCTATAAAAAGAAAAACAAAAAATGGGATTATACTTACCATACTAAGTTATCTGGGAATAGTTATATGAGAATTGATTATATCTTTTGTTCAAATGACATTAAAGTAGTTGATTCTGGAATAATTAAAAATATTCAAACTGAAAAAGCTTCGGATCACTATCCAATTTACGCTATTTTGGAAATCTAACAAATTTATTTAATTTATTTTTTAAACTAATCTAAGGGAATTGCATTGAGCTAAATAGGTTCCAACATCGTTCCATAGCCCCATCAATGAGTTTCTTTTCCATAGTGGTAAATAAAATAATAAAATCAAAATATATGCCAGGCATAAAAGCTACTAACTCCAAAGATTTAACAGTAAAAAACTGCAAGTTTTCTGGTTTTGAAACAGATATTGAATTAGAAAATGTCGAGGGTTTTTTATCCGAACATAATGAGTTTTCGAGCGAAAACGACCCTAGGCTTGTATTATCGGCAATAATAGATGGGATTAAAAAAAGTGGCCTAGATAAAACCTCCAAAGAAAGACTATATAAAGAAATAATGAGGTTTCTATTATTAGGCAAATGCAGCAATGATAAAGACAAGAAGAGTATTCAAAACAGAATACTCATAGCTGTGGGTAGTAAAGTTGCTGATTATTTTGTTCAATTAGCTGCTGCGGTTTCTGCTGGTCTAATAATTAAAAATTAAATTTCATACAGTTTCTAACATCCTTCTGCAATCGGAGCCAAATAGGTTCCAACATCGTTCCATAGCCCCAGGCTACTTGTTATTGACCTATAATCTATAATCTGGTATCATATAGATGATAAAGAATAACCTTATAGGTTGTTTTTTAATACTTACTTAGCACTCTTGAAAATTAAAAAATTTTAGAAAGGAGTAAGAAAATGGGTAAGCAAATTGAAGTTATTGTAAGAGATGATGAGACTAATCGCCAGATTGTCGCTTTAAGATATGAAAAACCTGATGAAATAAAAAGTGAGTCTGCGCTTGAGGAACGTAGAGCAACCGCTATTTTTTTAGAAAGTCTTGCAAAAGAAATACATAAGCTTCTATCTCGGAAATTTGAAGATTTTATAGAAATGCCTAAAGATTCTGGAATTGAGCTAAGATTCCCAGTGTCATTAAATGACAGACCATTTGAGATAATTAAGAAAGAATTCATTGTAGAAATAAAATGATTGTATTAATAAGGGAGAAAAAAATTTTAGAAAAAAGGAGGAATGAAAAATAAGATATTATTTTATTGGCGTTCGTGAAGTAAAGCTTGTTGGTAGAAATGGAAGTATTGCACAAGAAAGCAAGAGGCAAATAAAGAAAACTGCTAAAATACTAAGAGAATCCAAAATTGCTGATCGGTTTCCTGAAATTGTTTATTCAAATGGGTCTCGTGCAGGAAATATAACAGCAAAACTTCTTGCAAATTTACTTGGAATTAAAAAAGTAGAGATTAATAAAGCATTTGATGGGAAGAGAGAACCAGCAGCATTTATTAAAAAATGGTTTGGACTAAAAAAGGTAAAGAAAGAAGCAATTAACCCAGTCAAGAAAATGGTTAATGAGCTAACCAGGTTAGAGAATAACGTTAACAATATAAACATAGCAATCTGTTCAGGTAAACTTCTCTATTCCAGTACAAGATTGACATATAAACGGTTTAAGAAACCCAATTTATCAACAAGGAAAAGATTGTTTTTGCGTCCAGCTGAATCTTATATTTTAGAACAGCATGACGATTGGGGGTTTGAACTAAAATATATGTTTCCGTCTAAAAAAACAATTGATATCCTGGCTTCATAAAGACACACTAATTAAATTTAGTCTTGATGGTCGTTGGAAAATTAAAACTCTCCAGTGGCCTGTTTTTTAAAAAAACTTGTAATTTATCTAAAAAAAAGGTTCCAATATCGTTCCATAGCCCCAGTAAATTAGAATCGCCAAAGAGGCGATTTTTTGGTAGAATATAGATATCATGAAAACAATTTTAGTTGATGCAGTTTATACTTTTGTAATAGAAAATGATGGGATTTTCAAGCTCTTTAAGCAAATGTATGATTTGCTTGAAACTTTTCCAAATAGAAAAATTATTTTGACTGGAGCTAATGATGAACAATTCAAAAAGTCCAACTTAGACAAAATGCCTTATGAAGTTTTTACACTAAAGCATAATCCAGAAAAAACCGATCCAAAATATTACAAAGCAATGCTTGAACATTTTGGTTTTAATAAAAACGATGTTATATATTTTGAGCATGATGAGAACGCAGTAAAAAGTGCACAGTCAGTTGGTATCAAAACCTACAATTACGATTCAGAGAAAAAGGATTTGATTGCGCTCAAAGATTTTCTGATGGAAAATCTATAAAGAAAAAGTTTGAATTTTGTTGAAGATTAAAGGTTAGCGAAAATTAAAATTAATATGAAATTATTACTTACCTCTGGTGGTATAACCAATAAGTCAATTGCTGATGCATTGTTTGATTTGGTTGGCAAAAAGCCGCAAGATACTTCACTGGTTTTTATTCCCACAGCTGCAAATACAGAAATCGGCGATAAAAGCTGGTTTATTGATGATTTGTTAAATTTAAAAAATCAAAATTTTAAGTCCATTGATATTGCTGATATCTCAGCGGCTGACAAAAAGATTTGGAGGTCAAAACTGGAAGAGACTGATGTGTTATTTTTTGGAGGAGGTAATACTTATTATTTAATGGAATGGATTAATAAATCAGGCCTTGCGTCTTTTTTTCCTGAGTTATTGAAAGACAAGGTGTATGTAGGATTGAGTGCTGGGAGCATGGTAACAAGCAAAAATTTGGCTCTCAAAATTTCTCAAATTTTGTATGAAGAAGATTTGGATAAAACCGAAGACATGCCAGGACTTAACTTTGTGGATTTCTATTTTTTACCTCACTTGAATTTCCCTTATTTTGAAAAGTTGAGAGAAGATTTTATAAAAGAAACTGTAAAAGGGATGCCGGAAAAGATATACGTTTTAGATGATAACTCTGCTTTGAAAGTTATTGATGGAAAAGTTGAAGCAATAAGCGAGGGAAAGTGGTTTGTAATCAATTAATAAAGTTTTATTGATTAAACTCAAGTGCTTATGAAATTTCAGATTTTGAAAAACAAAAAGAAATTCTTTATTTTTCCAACCATACCTTTTCATTTTGACTCTACTTTTTATAAGCCAGGGCATTTTCCAACCAGTGACATGAAGTGGGAATCGGGAAAAAGATGGCAAACTATGTTGTGGAAAGGAAAGAAATTAGGCTTGATCTTTGAAGATAAAAGTGTTGGTAGAAAGTCTAAAGTATTGGTTAATGTTTTTTCAGATAAGAAATTATCAACGGAATTTATTGAAGGATTGAAAAAAGAAATTATTTTGCGTTTTAATCTTGATTTAAATCTTGCTGAATTTTATCAGATGGCCAAAAAAGACATTTTGCTTAAACCAATTATTAGAAGATTTAAAGGTTTGAGGCCAATGCATTCTGGTTCTTTGTATGAATATTTAATTATTGCCATTGTTTTACAAAATGCCACTATAAAAAGAAGTGTTTATATGATGCAAATTCTTTTTGAAAATTATGGCAGTTTGCTTCAGTTTGACAATCAAAAATTTTGGTGTTTTTGGAAGCCGGAAATATTAGTCAAAGCCAAAGAGCAAAAACTAAGAGATTTAAAAATGGGTTATCGGGCCAAATCCTTAATTAAAGTTTCTGAGCCGTTTGTTAAAGGAGAAATCAATGAATTAGAATTAAGAACAAAATCTTACGAAGAACAAGAAAAAGCCCTTGTTAATCTTTATGGAATTGGTCCAGCTTCAATAGGATATATTATGTTTGATGTTTTTCATAGATGGGATTATTTAAATCATATTTCTCCTTGGGAGCAAAAGATTTATACTAAGATATTCTTTAATAAGAATTACGAAAAGGAATTAGTTTCTGTAGAAAGAATGCTTAGATATTTTGATAAATGGGGTAAATGGAAGAATTTAGCAGTTCATTATGTTTGGGAAGATATCTGGTGGAAAAGAAAAAACAAACATATTCCCTGGCTAGAAAAAGAAATCCGGCTTTAATTTTAAGAAATAGCTGATGAATTAAGAAATACAAAAGAAGAGTGCGTTAATAAAAAGAATTATTGAATAGCTTTTATGTTTATAAAAAATCCAAAAGTGAAATTTGTTATAGACCCGAAAGAAGATATAAAAAATTATATTCTTTTTAATAAGTACAAATATGCTGCCAGCGATCCAAAAACATTCAAAATGTTTTTGCCTCAAAAATTGCATTATATTTTAAAAAGCCGATTTTCCGAGAAACAGAAAGCAAAAATAGTGAAAGCATATGTAAAAAATACGTTTATTTTACACAAAAAAGAAATAGCCCAAAATACCGACAGAGCCAAGAAAGAATGGCACAAGGTGGCAAAGGATTACTTTCGGCTGATGAATAGAATTTTTAAAGATCATCCTTGGCCGAAGGGAAAATATATAGGATTTGCCAGCGTGTTTGAAATGTATCCCAAAAACGTTAAAGAAAAAATATTTTATTTTTCCGGACTAAAAAAAGATTTAAATTTTAACATTGCCACAATAGCTCATGAAATGCTTCATTTTATGTTTTTTGACTATATCGACAAGAATACCAGAGTTAGAGATAGAGGCTCAGAGAACATATGGAATGCTTCAGAAGTTTTTAATTTAGTAATTGAAACATGGAAACCATATCAAAAGATTTTTAAAACAAATGGTAAGGCGTATTATTTTATGCATAAAAAGATGTTACCCAAAATGAAAAAGCTATGGAAAGAAAAAGAAGACATTGATTACCTATTAAACCACTATTTTTAATCCCTAATATGAAAAATCAATTAATTAATGTTGGGAAAAGATATGTATTCTGTTTGATTGGTTACAATGGACAAATATCTTTATCTAAACTTTGCGATGATACTTGCAGTGAAGTTTCCCGAATGTTGGCTCAATGGTTTCTAAAAAAATTGCCTAAAGCAGATATGTATATTGCAAAAGGGAAGATTGGGAAACGATTTCATGATTTACTACTAGTTCACGATAAGGAAGTTTATATATTAGATCCTACAGTATGGCAATTCTTTAAAAATAAGAAATCAATTCTTATTAAAAAAACAAAAACAGTTAATGATGCTCTTTCAGTACTTGTAAGTATATATGGAGGAAAATGGAAAATCTCAGAGCGAATTGCCAAATATTCAAATAAAGAGATAAAACAGCTTAAAAGCGTTTTGGCGAAAAGATTTAAAAAATCTTTATAATACTTATATTACTGGGTACTAACCTCATGTGGTCTGTTTTTGCTCTTAGTTTGGCATTATGAAAATAATTCGTATAATAACCAGTTGTACGGAATAGAAAAACATATTTATTAAAATAGAATTTTGGAGTAAAATAAATTTATGTTAAACAATATAAAAGATTTTGTAGAGATTTTTAAATGCCCCGATTGCGAGGAAGATTTAGTTATTGATGGTGAAAATCTTAAGTGTAGAAAATGTGACAGAATTATTCCTGTGGTTAATGGTGTTGCGATTTTTTTATCACAAAAAGAATGGAAAGAGTTTTTTAGTAAAAGCCACAACTTTGAGAATTATACTATGGATAGCGAAAAACTCTTTTTTCAAGAAATTTTAGAGCAAAATGATTATTTAAAGTCTATTGAGATGATTGATAAATATACTGATTCGGAAGAGAATAAAAAAACTTTTGCGGAAATAACTGGCTCGACAGGAACTGATGATAAAGAATTAGAAAGAGCAATTTTGGAAGCAAATGATAAGATATTAGATAAGGGCGAGGTTGATAAAGCAAAAATGATTTTGGACTGGCCGACTGGCCCAGGCGCTTTTATTCTAAGAATGGTTAATAAAATTAGTAGGGATGTTGTTGTTGTAAGTTCTGAGATTAATCTATTCAGTATTTTTCGATTAAAAAAATATCTAGAATCAAAAGGGTTAGCTGACAATATTCTTTTTGTAAACAATGATGTTATAAAAATGCCATTTAAAGACGATGTTTTTGACTTGGTATCGGTATTTGGATTGACCGTTGAAGTTCCAGATTCAGATAAAGCTTTGAGTGAGACATACAGAGTTATGAAATCTGGCGGGGTAATCGTAGGGAGTGGAGAGATATATAAAGAAGGTTCTGAAAGTATGAAATTGGCCGATGAAATGAATATTGGCCAGCTTTGTACAAGTGAAAGATTTTCTCAGAAAATAAATAAAATCGGTTTTAAAAACATTGATATTGAAATCGCTTATGAAGGCTATGATACGGATGATTTACCGGACGAAGAAAGATGTCCACTGCCCGCGAGAGGTGATTGGTTTTCTTACGTTATCATAAAGGCAGAAAAATAATCTTTTCTATTAATGATGAAAGAAATAGAAATTATTCAACAATTTGAGGATATTTTTATTAAAGCTGGAAAGCTGGCAGTTAAATTGAGAAATAATGCTGTTATTGAGCAAAAGCATAATTCTGGGATAAAGGATATTGATATTGTCACGAGTGCAGATTTAACTGTTCAAGAATTCGTGTTGGAGAAATTAGCAGTATCAGAATTGAAGCACTGTGAAATCGTTGCAGAAGAAGATACCCCTAGTAGAAACTTGTTTGCCAAATCTTCTAATTTTGTAATTACTATTGATCCAATTGATGGTACAAAGCTATACGCCAGTGGTAAAAAGATGTATTCCATAATCATAACCGTTCATAATAAAAAAAGGCCGATTTATACTTTTTGTTATTTTCCTGAGGTTAAATGGGGGGTGAAAATTGTTTATGATGAATGTCATTTTTTTGGTAATAAGCCAAAAATAATACATAATACAGTTCAGCCAAAGACGATTGTTTACTCATTTTATAACTCAAAAGGAAATCCTATAGATTCTATTCATGGGCAACCCAAAGAATTATTAAAAGAGCGTTATATTTTTCGGAATAAAAAAGAAATTACCAATGAAGCTGGTTCAACTGCCCTTTTCTTATTAGGAATTGTTGATGGATATTTTGTAGAAAATGGATCAGCTGTTGATTGCCTTGTCGGACTTCATTATGCATTAGCACGAGGGTTTAAAGTTTACCAAAATATTGATTTAGAAAAAACGGTTTCGAGTAAACTTTCTAGTGGAAGCGAAGAATATAGAGGTAATTATTTGGTTATTAGAAATTAGAAACATTAACAGAAAAATAAAAAGAATTTATTGTCAAAACAAAAATCATATTACAAATCGCCAAAAAGGCGATTTTTTGGTAGAATAAAGGATATAAACATGTCATATATATTAAGAAAAATCAAAGATAGTAATTCAAAGGATATAACTTGTGGAGTAATGCGCAATTTGACTACAGCGGGAGATTTTAAAGAAATGGATTTTGCTCATGTTACTATTACAGACAAAACTAAGGAGCATTATCATAAAGAACTCACTGATGTCTATTATGTATTAAAAGGTTCTATAGCTATTGAAATTGATGGAAAGGTTGAGAATTTAGAAGAGGATTCATTAATAATGATTTATCCGAATACAAATCATAAAGCTTGGAAAACAAGTAAAGAAGACGCAGAAATCTTAGTAGTATGTTGTCCTCCTTGGAGCGAGGAAGATGAAATATTAGTTTAATATTATGAAATTAGATTCCGCAATATTTTATACAAATAATTTAGAAAAAGTTATTCCTTTTTACAGGAATATAGTTGGTTTGAATATAGAATATATTCAAGAAGGTAAATTTGTTTCTTTTAAATTTGAAAATGGGAGATTAGGTATAAAACAGGCAAAAGAAAAAAGAGAGATACCAGGGCATCAAACTATTTTTATAGAAATAGAAGACATTGAGAAAACATATAATGAGTTTAAGGAAAAAGGAATAATCTTTTTAAAGGAATTAACACAAGAAAATTGGGCAACTAATTTTAGTTTTCTTGATCCTGATGGCAACAAGATTCAATTTATGAAAAGAAAATAGGTTTCAACATCGTTCCATAGCCCCAGCAAATTAAGTTTAAAAAGTCGCCCTCTTGATATTTCTCTTACAATATTGTAAAGTTAGGGCAAAAGGTCGGAGCTTCATTAATATTAAATTTTGACCAAATATTATGATTGTAGAATTTGTTTTAAAAGAGCGTCCCTCAGAATTAAAGATTGAAGGTTACGAAGAATTAGATTTTACCATTGGTTCTGTTTTTGCAAGCCCAGTAGATAAAAGAGTGGAAGTAGTAGTTAAAAAACATCCCGATGGAAGAGTAAGTATATTTACCGACAAATCAGAGGTTATAAAAACCATCACTCAAACAACTGAAGTTGTTGATATTCACGTCAAATAAACGAAAACTAAAAAATCGCCAAGAAGGCGATTTTTTGGTAGAATAGAAGTATATGAGAACAATTCCTTTCCCTTTTAGATACAAGAAAGCCTTATTAAATAAGACTAAAAATACGACTATTCGCGTTAGCAAGGAAGTTGGAAAATACAAGAAAGGAAGAATTTATGTAACAGAATCTTATGCTGGTAGAAATTGGGGTGTTAAAATCAAAATTAATGATGTAGTTTCTACAAAACTAGGCGATCTTAAAGATTTCGGAATTCCTAAACAAAGCATCAATGCTATTTTAAAACAAAAAGGAATTTCCCTCAAAAGCAAAGCAGATTTGATTAGATTTGAGATAATATGAAAGTTTCAACATCGTTCCATAGGGACAGCTATCTAGTTTTTTATCGAGGGACCGAGATACATCAAAATCGCCAAAAAGGCGATTTTTTGGTAGAATATAGATAATATGAAAATTGGAGACGTATTTTTTGCAAAAGTTAAAAGCTTTGAGGAATTTAAAGATTTTATCAAGAACTTAGATATTAAGGCTGACATTTTTATTATTAAACCAAATTGGGTAGAGCCATCTAAAGGGCAATACACAGAAGTGCTGCCACTGCAATGGTTGTTTGATTGTTTGGATGGAACAAAAATAATAATAGAGAGCCATACTGCTTGGAGAAATAAACTTCTTTTGGAGACTGGAAAAGTTATTGTTAATGCGGATAACGTAAGTCAGAAAAGAGATTTTTTAAGAGAAAATGACAAATGGTTTCTTGAAGCTACGGGCTTAAAAGAATTATTAAAAAAATATAATGTTGAGTATATAAATATTACAGAAGAAGTATGGAAAGGAGAAGTTGTTGACTCTGAAATTATTAGAGAAATTGTAGAGGAAAAATTCGCCGCTGTTCAACATAAAGAGTTATACAGCGTAATTCCTAAAAAGATATTTGGATTAAAAAATACTGTTTTGATTGATTTGGCAAAAATTAAGACAGACGGAAGCGTTGTGATGAGTTTATCAACTAAAAATCTTTTTGGCTTGATTCCAGATCCAAAACGTTCTCCAAGATATCACGACCATGAGAAGAAGATACTTCCTTACGCAATTTTAGATATGAATAAAATTTATCGTGCTCTTTTTAAAACTGTATTTATAAACGAGGGAATTTTTACTGCAATAGACGGACCTTCGCCAGAACAAGGAAGATTAAAAGAAGGCCTTAATTTAATTGTTGCCGGTCATAATTCTATTGATGTTGATTTAACAACAGCAAAACTTGTTGGAATTAACCCAGAAGAATTGTTAGATAATTTACTTCAGCCAGTTAATGAAGTTTTCGGCTCAAGCCCGGAAATATTAACTGATATCCCGGAGAATTTTTCTGATAGATTGAATTATAAAGATTGATTATTAAAAAACCATTAAAAAGCTTCCAACATCGTTCCATAGCCCCAACTTTTTATCTATTGACTTTTAATATAAAATATGCTATATTTATGATATCCTATAATGGGATATTTTTAGTTCTTTGAAAAAGAATATTTCTACTATCTGCTATATAACTGATCATTACATATGATTAGTGGTTGGTTATATGGCAGGTAGTTAAAGTATAAAATAAAAAACTTAGAAAGGAGTGAAAAAAATGCATAAGAACAAAAAGGTAGATGAGATAAAATTTGAGATGAGTATTAGTGGTATTAGTTGCGATGGTACTCAAAGCGTGTTTTTGAAAGTGTTTGGTAAAGAGATTGCGCTCAGATATTTTTATGACGGAATTCCCAAAATTTACATTCGTGTAGATGAAAAAGAGAAAGAGATTTCCTTGAAACGAGATCCAGTATCCTTTTTCGCTTATCCATTAATGAAGATATTTGAAGTGTCGGAGGAAACAGATAAGGAAATGGATGAAAAAAAAATAAATGTAAAATTCGAGATTTTGGAAAAACTGTCAAAAGATATAGGAAAAACAGACTATGAGCTCATAATATGTTTCAGACCATTATTGGAATACAACCCAGATAATATAAGATATATTGATGTTAGCTTTGAGAGTTTAAGGAAGACAGATTATAAGAGGGAGGTAATTTTTGCACATTTTATTCCTAATTACTAAGTTTAAATAATTTTATCGAAGAAGAACGGATAATTAATTGATTAAAATTTACATCAAGATATCCGTTTTTTTATTTAAACAGATTTTAATATTGTTAAGCAATTTGAGCCAAAAAGGTTCCAACATCGTTCCATAGCCCCAGCCGTCTAGTTTTTTTTATCGAGGGACCGAGATACATCAAAATCGCCAAAAAGGCGATTTTTTGATAAAATAAATTAATAGTAGATAGTTATGAAATTTAAAATTTCCAAAACTAAATTCAAAGGTCCCTTTAATCTAAAATTAACTTTAGATTCTGATCAATGTCCTTCAGATATCTGGTGCCTTAAAAATGGAAAATATACGACATTTATTGAATTAAAGAATAATTGGATTCCAATAGCAGTTTGGGAAGAAAAAGAAAATCTATTTTTTGAATGTAAAGAAGATATTTCTGAGAAGCTTCTTTATCATTTTTGGTCAGATTATTATTTATTAAGATTTTATTCTGAGTTTGCTTCAGATAAATATATATCAAAAGCTATTAATTTCTGCCAAGGTTTAAGACTAATGCGAGATTGGGATATAAATTACAGGATTATTGAAGCAATCTTAACTCAAAATGCTTCTGTCAAACAAATTAGAAATATGGAGAGTAATTTGAGAAATTTTTATGGCAATCAACATACTTTTAATTTGGAAGAAATTGCAAATGCAAACGAAAAGAAGATTCAGAAGAAATGTAAAGTTGGATATAGGGCAAAATATCTTATAAGTGTAGCCAGAAAAATTTTAAATAACGAATTAAACATTGAGCAAATAAAAGAAATGGATAGCACTGATGCAAGGAGATTACTAACAGATATTGAAGGAATAGGACCAAAGGTTGCAGATATAATTTTACTTTATGGATTCGGCAAAATAGATACTTTTCCAATGGACGTTTGGTTAAGAAGGGCATTGACTAGAGAATATTTTAAAGGAGAACAAACTTCGGATAAAAAACTAAGAGAGTTTGCTCTGAATTATTTTGGCAGGCATGCTGGAATAGCGCATTTATACATGTTTTATTACGAAAGGAAAATTAAATCTTCATAATAAAGGTCCCAACATCATTTCATAGCCCCAGCACGAGTTAGTATAGTATCAAGAAACTAATGTTATAAATATGGAAAACAACCTACAAAATATTAAAGCTGTGATCTTTGATGTTGATGGCACTTTATCTTCTCAAATATCGTGGACAGCTCTCACAAAAGATTTAGGAGCATCAGTCGAGAAACATCTTGAGATTTTTAAAGAGTTTAAAGAACAAAAGACCACATATGAGGTATCCAAGAAAAAACTTTTGATATTATGGAAAGAAACTGGTAATGCCAAACGACAATTTTTAGAACAGCTATTTATAAACTGGCCACTCAGAAAAGACGCAGAAGAAATCATTTCATTTTTAAAAAATAAAGAATATCTTCTGTGTATTATAACTGGCTCTTTTGATTTATATGCACAAATTATTGCCAAAAGATTAGGGATTAAGTATTATTTTGCAAACACAAAACTTGATTGGGATTCTAAAGGGAATCTTACTGATTTTCATTATTTTAAAGATCAAGCGTCCAAGAAATTAGAGCAATTTACTGAATTTTGTAAAATGCAAAATATAAAGTCGGAAAACTGTGTGGCCGTTGGCGATGATGAAAATAATATTAAACTTTTTAAAATCATGAAAGGTATAGCTGTAAAATCGATTCATTCTGAACCACTAGAAGAAATTGCTTGGAAGACAATAAATAACCTTTTAGAACTAAAAGAGATTTTAAGTAGATGAGTTAATCCATTACAGGGTTGTACCACTTTTTAGTATGCTTGGAATCTGTCGTTGTGGTAAAAAATCAGCTTTTATCGAGAGATCGAGATACACAATCGACTGTTGACCCATAATCTATAATCTGGTATTATATAAATGATAAAAGGTAGTCTGAAAAGGTTATTTTTTAAAATTTCAATTGCACTCTTGAAAATTAAAAAAATTTTAGATAAGGAGGAAAAATAAATGAATAAAATGATAGAAAAAGTGTTATATCAAGCATGCAAAAATAAAAGAGATATTCTTTGTTTAATACCCAAGGAAGGAGGAAATCTTGCGCTAGCATTTTCTGCACCTAATATGATTAAACTTTCTTTAGAAAAAGATAGAAAAAATAAAAAAGGAGGTAAAAGAAAATGAAAAAAGATGTAAGTAATATAGTATCTTTAAAAATTGTTCTTATTCGAATACAAAATCTGCATAAGAAGATTTCTCAAGAAGAAGATATGGCAATAGATATGAATCAACATGCCAATCTTTATTTCAAAAAACAAATGACAATTTTTAGGAAATTACTTAAAGAATTGGGTAAGAGAATTTATAAAGAAACTAGATCTAAATCAGACGGTATGAAATTCATAACATCTAATGTTAAAAAGGTGAAATGTAGAATTACTGAAAAAGGGCAAATAGTTGGAGAAATATTTTTTGATTTTTATCCTTTCCATTTGGAAAATTTTGTTAAGAAAAACAAATTGAGTTTTGTAAAAAAAGTAGCAGTTCTATTAGAGATACCTAAAGAATATATTGATATACGTTTTCACATGACGGAAGATGCAAAATAGGGGAAGTGAAGAAAAATGAAGAAACTAAAATCTAAACAATAAAGGAGAGGGAGAAATGACGACTAATAAATATCTTGTGATTTATTGGGAGCATGGATCGGATGGAACTGGGAAAAGTATTATAAAGCACTGTAAAGAAAATACAAACCAATATATTTGGCTGACCAAGGAAGAAGCATTGCAAGCCTATGCAGAAGCAAAGAGGCAGAAGAAGCAGAATCTTATGATTTTAAAGAGAGTCGTGAGTTTTGAGAGGAGGTAAAAATGATAATCGAAGGGAGCTCTTCAAATTCCATTAAGGATTTTGTAGGATCTCCCTTTTTTATTATCTAAAACAGGTTCTAGCTCTTCGGAAAGCTCAGAGCATAGTAAAGTTCAATTCTGGGAGCGGGTTTTTAAAATCGCCAGAAAGATGATTTTTTGGTATTATAGAGATATATGGAAGAAAAACATATAGCAATGTGTGGATTAGAATGTAATACTTGCGAAGCATTCATTGCTACAAAAAATAATAATTATGATTTAAGAAAGAAAGTTGCAAAGGAATGGACAGAAAGATATAAAATCAATCCCCCTTTAGAGCCGAGGGATATTAATTGTCGGGGTTGTTTATCGCAATACGGACCATTGTATAGAAATTGTCTTTTGTGTGAAGTTAGAAAATGTGGATTTAGTAGAGGGATTAAAAATTGTAAAGAATGTAAAGATTATAAATGCGATAAGCTCACAAATCTACAAAATAATCTTTTTTAGAGAAGAAAATCTTAGAAAAGTTCCAACATCGTTCCAGAGGGCCAGCTGTCTAGTTTTTTTATCAAAAGACCGAGATACATTAAAATCGCCAAAAAGGCGATTTTTTGGTAGAATATAGATAATATGGAAGAGCTATATTCAGATATTATTAAATTCACGAAACAATTAGTAGAAACACCATCTCAGAATGGTATTGATTCTGAAAAAAGAATGGCTGATTTGGTATCTGCGAAACTATTTCAATTTGGTTTTTCTCCTAAAATTATAGGAAATAAAGAACATCCATCTGCATTTTGTAAAATTAGGAAAAATCCAAAAGGGAAGACTATTTGGCTTGAATCTTGTCTTGATACTATACCGGCTGGAGATATAAAAAAATGGAAATATCAACCTCTTAAAGCCACAATTAAAGGTTCAAAGATGTATGGGAGAGGCGTAGCCGATTCTAAAGTTGGAATAGCTCTTTTTTCTTATTTGGCTAAAGAACTTTATAATAATCCAGAATTTAAGGGAAATATTGTTCTTGGTTTTGATGCTAATGAACAAAGTGGAGAATATTCTGGTATAAGAGATATTATAAAATATAAAAAACCAGAAGCTGACGTCTGTATTTTGGGCTATCAAGGTATAGACGAAATTTCTATTGGAATGAGGGGTTGGTTAAGATTACAGATTATCACTAAGGGAAAGGCAGCTCATACAGGGAGCAGAAGCAAGAAAGGTAACAATGCGATTCATCAAATGACAGAGGTTATTGCGGCCTTAAGGAAATTAAATCTTGGAAGCAAGAAAGGACCATATTTTGAATATGGTTCTAATTTTAATGTATCACTTATTGAAGGAGGTATTTCTATAAATATTGTTCCTGATGAATGTAAAATAAAGATTGATATAAGATTTCTGCCATCACAAACAAAACAAGAAATTTTAGATAAAATATCCAAGACATTAAAAGGATTAACAAAGAAAAAGCCTAATATTTATTACGAAATAGAATTTTTGCGATCTGAACCTTCTTTCCTAACTAATCCCAAAGATAAATTTGTAAAATTATTACAGAAAATAGCTCAGGATGAACTAAAAACCAGCATTCCAATTGTTACGAGTGGAGCAGGTAGCGTAGGAAGTGTTATTACTAAACTTAACATACCGATAATAAATTGTTTTGGTTGTAAAAGTAATAATATTCATGCTCCAAATGAATGGATAGATATTAACACTGTGCCTAAAGTCTTTGAAATTTACAAAAAAGTAATTTTAGAGTTTTGCAAAGATTAGTTTTTGATTATTTTCTATAAAATAGGTTCCAACATCGTCCCATAGCCCCAGCAAATTAGAATCGCCAAAAAGGCGATTTTTTGGTAGAATAGAAATAATATGGAAGATGAATATTTAGATATAGTTGATGAGAATGATAATGTCAAAAGCAAAGACACGAGGGAGAATATTTGGAAAAGAGGATTAGAGCACAATGTAAGAGTTGTAAATATTTTTATTTTTAATTCAAAAGGGGAATTACTTCTGCCAAAAAGGTCAATGAATAGAAGGATTTTTCCAGGATGTTATGATTTTTCTTGTGGCGAGCATGTTCAAGCTGGAGAAGATTATTATGATGCTGCACTCCGAGGATTAAAAGAGGAATTAGGAATCGTAGATCAAAAATTAGTTGAGTTGGGAAAAATAACTCCAAAAGAAGGAGTAAATTGTTTTATGAAAGTATATAAATTAACCTATGATGGAGAAATAAATAAGTATGATAAAAACGGAATTGATAATTTATTCTGGTATGATTTAATAACAATAAAAAAGATAATTAAAGAAGATAAGAATAAATTTAAAACAGATTTCCCGATTGTTTTAGAATGGCTACAGCAATTTAGTTGAGATAAGACGAGAAGGAATTTTTTTATACTGCCTCATTTATCTTATTTGTGATAAAATAACTTCAATCAAGATACGTCGAAATCGCTAAAGAGGCGATTTTTTGGTAGAATAAGAATATGAAAATTATAATTGGTGGAAGTATGACTTTCGCCCGAGAACAACTTGAAGTCAAAGAAACGTTAGAAAAAAATGGGCACAGTGTTTCATTGACTGATAATATAGAAGATTATGCTAATCATCCTAATATTAAGAAAAGTTTTAAGGAGGAACTTCAGTTATGTTTGAAAGATGACATTATGAGAAGTTTTTTTAATAAGATCGCGGAAAGCGATGCTTTTTTAGTTTGTAATTACCCAAATAAGAAAATTGAAGGATATATAGGAATATCTGTTTTAATGGAACTTGGTCTAGCTTACTATTTAAATAAAAAGATTTATTTACTCTACGAAATTGATCAATCACAGAAATATGCTTTAGAGGTAGCGATTATAAATCCTGTAATTCTGAATGGAGACTTGTCCAAGATTGATAGTATCTAGGGGAAAAAAGGTTCCAACATCGTTCCATAGCTTCAGCGAATTATAATCGCCAAAAAGGGGATTTTTTGGTAGAATAGAACAATATGAAAAATATAACTAAAAAAGATCAAAAACTTATAGAAGAAGCAAAGCGTGTCGCAAAAAAGTTTTCAAAAGAAATTTGGTTTTCAAAAATAACTCACAAAAAGAGGAAAATTTCTACCGTCGGTGCTGCCTTAAGAACAAAAAAAGGAATTGTATACTCCGGTCCAAATATTTATCATCCTTACTCTAGTTCCTCATCAATATGTGCTGAATATACTGTAATTGCAAAAACATATAGTGAAGGACATAGAGATATTGATACAATCGTCGCTTGCTGGTACAAAGGAAAGCCTAATCGGGATATATTACCGCCTTGCGGGCAATGTAGAGAGCTTTTGAGATTATTTGGAGATCCTTGGATAATTATTCAAACAGAAAGTGGGGTTAAAAAAGAAAAACTTAGTAAACTTCTGCCCTATGGAGACGATTTTTAAATTTAATAAATATTAATCAAAAAGGTTCCAACATCGTTCCATAGCCCCAGCAAATTAGAATCGCCAAAAAGGCGATTTTTTGGTAGAATAAGGTATATGAAATTACAATCAATTAACCCCACAACGAAAGAATCTTTAGGAGAATTTGAATCATATTCCGAAGGAATGGTTTTTGATGCAGTTGAAAAAGCCAGAAAATCTTTTGAAGAATGGAAAAATACCTCTATTTCCAAAAGAGAAAACATCATAAAGAATTTTTCTCGAATACTTGTTAAAAAGAGAAATGAGGTTGCAGAGCTTATAACAAAAGAGACGGGAAAACCCATAATAGAGTCGGAGGGGGAAGTGGATGAAATTTTTGGATTAACAGAGTGGTTTTTAAAGGAGACGAAGAATATCATTAAAGATGAAAACATTAAACTTGATGTAGATAATGCTTCCGCAAAAGTAAAATTTGAACCAATAGGCGTCGTGGGACTAATTACTCCTTGGAATTTCCCGATTAGCACTCCAGCTTGGAAAATAATTCCAGCTTTATTAACGGGTAATACCGTAGTTTTTAAACCTTCTGAACTTTCAACATTTTGTGGTCTAAAGATAGATGAAATACTAAAAGAAGCTGGTTTACCAAAAGGTATATTCAACACGATTACTGGAGATGGCAGAACTGGGAAAGATCTCGTTGTCTCCAAAGTGAATATGATATCCTTTACTGGTAGTAGTGTGGTCGGTAAAGATGTAGCAGGTAATTCGGGCAAGGGTTTAAAAAAAGTTGTTTTAGAATTAGGTGGCAGTGACCCTTGTATTATTTTTGATGATGCAATTTTAGAGCAAGCTATTAACGCTGCTTTATTTGGTAGGTTTTTGAATTGCGGTCAGGTTTGCACTGCAGCAAAAAGGATTTTTGTTGATAGAAAGATATACGATTCTTTTATTAAGAAATTTGTTCAAAAAGTAAAAGTTTTGAAAATTGGTAATCCATTGGAGAGGAAAACAGAAATTGGACCAATCGTGAGTAAAGCTCAATTAGAGAATTTGGAAATTCAAGTAAAGGATGCTATTAACAAAGGAGCTAAACTTCTTTGTGGTGGCAAGAGATTAGAAGGCAAAGCATATTTCTATGAGCCAACTGTATTAACGGATATCGCAGACGAAATGTTAGTAGCAAAAGAAGAAGTTTTTGGCCCAGTTGCTTCTATATTTAGTTTTGATTCTATGGAAGAAGCAATTAAGATGGCGAACAATACAAAATATGGTTTAGGAGCTTCTATTTGGACGAAAGATAGTGAGAAAGCAGAGAAAGTTGCAAATAGTATTGAAAGCGGAATGGTTTGGATAAATGATTTCGGGACGCCCTATCCGCAGTGTCCCCAGGGTGGCATAAAGGAAAGTGGGATAGGCAGAGAGTTGTCTAAATACGGTATTTTAGAATTTTGTAGCATGAAAACAATTATAAATTCTAAAGATGAGACGGTTAAAAAACCTTGGTGGTTTCCGTATAATTCATAACTAAACAGGTTCCAACATCGTTCCATGGCCCCAGCAAATTAGAATCGCCAAAGAGACGATTTTTTGGTAGAATTAGAGAATATGAAAAAAATCTGCATAGACCCAGGACATCCATCATACTTCAGAGGAACCCAAAAAATAAATTGGGGCTGTGTACAAGGTGATGTGAAAGAGGTGGAATTAAATCTCATATTAGCCAATTTATTGAAAGATATACTACAAAAGAAAGATTTTGTCACAGTTTTAACAAGGTATGATAATAAGAAAGTTGTTTCCAATAAAGATAGAGCAAGAATTGCAAAAGATTTTAATGCTGATCTATTTTTAAGAATTCACGCCAACAATAGGGGAGATGAGAATACCATAGTGAGCGGTGTGAAAACAATTTATCCGCCTCCTACTGCCAAAGCTATTTCAGTACAATCCTATGCAATAGCCTTAAGTATACATAGAGAAATCATAAAAAAGACAGGGTTAGTAGATAGAAGTGTCTGTGATGATCGTATAACTGCTCGCAAGAATGAGTTGGGTATGCTTATAGGAACATATTGGGCAAACAAGTATAAGATACCGACAGTGCTAATTGAAACGGTTTACCTTTCTAACCCAGAAAATAGACGATGGATTTTAAAATCAGCAAATCAGAAGTTAATGATGGAAGCTGTGGCAAAAGGAATAGAGCAATATTTTAAAGGAAAAGGATAAAATTCGGCGTAACATTATTGCAATTTAAATAAATTTATAAAAAAATATGAAAAAAGATAAACTAGATTCAACTGCTATAGGGACAGCAGCATTTTTTTACTAATAAAATATGGAGGTTGAACCTCCATATTTTTTGTTATTTTATTTCTTTTATCTTTTTAGTCCTTTTTTTCTTCTGTTTCGGAAATATTAATATTTTTTGCTCGTTCTAATAAATCTTTTCTATCTGGATCATCAGTTAACGGACCATCTTCTCGTAGTAAATTTAATATTGTCCCGATTTCGCGTTTAGAAATTTCTTCTTTGCTTGTTTCTTCTATTCTATCCAATCCTTTTATAATATTTAGTTTAATAGGATTTTCTGCTTCCTTAGTTCTTTCTTTTCTAATTTCCTTGTCATGAGCTTCAGTTTTTTTTATTTCTTCTGGCGCTATTAGATTTAATCTTTCTATCATTTTTTCTCTGTCAGGATCATTTGCTAAAGGGCCATTTTCTCGTAATAGATTTAACATGCTATTAACCCCTGATTGACTAATTTCTCCTTTCTTAGCCATTTCTTCTAACCTATCTAGTCCACTTATAATATTTTGTTTTATAACAGTTTCATTATTTTCTGACTTTGATTCAAATGAATTAAACATATTTTTAGTAATTTATTAGATTTTTAAAACAACTTTTATTTATTATAATATACTTTCTTAATAATTGTCAATTTTGAGAACAAGGAGTTAATTTGGTTTAATTTTAGATATAAGAAATATAAAGGATATGGGAAGATTGAGGGAGAGACTTGACCCCCACACCATAACGAGCACTGAGTGTCTTTGGCACTAAGATACGAAGTATGTGCTCATTTGGTGTAGAGCTTGACAAATTATTTTTGTTTGCTATAATGAAAATGCTGTTGTCTAGAGATATTAAATAGCTTGCTATCTAATTTCGAAAGGCGACAGCATTTTTTTATCATTAAAAAAACAATTAATTTGGCTTAATTTATATAATGTTATATAATTAAAGTAAATATATTTTTATGGATTCTAAAGTTAAAATTCTAAAAGAAGAAAATCAGAGACTAAAGAAGAAAATTGAAAGATTAAAGAAATTAACCACGGTTGATTTTTTAACCAAGCTTTATAATCGTCGAGCTTTTTCTCAATTCTTCAAAACTGTTTACGAAGAACTAAAATGGGCAACTAAACATAAAACTCGACGTTCTCAAAAGTCTCAATTTTCACTGATAATAATAGATATTGACGACTTTAAAAAATTTAATGATAAATTTGGTCATCTTTATGGTGATAAAATTCTGAAAAAGGTCGCTAAATTTCTTAAAGATTCTGTTAGGGACTTTGATATTGTTGCCCGCTGGGGAGGAGAAGAATTCGCTATAATTCTTAAAGGTGTAAATTTATCCCAAGCCAAAAAAAGAGCTAAAATTATATTAGAAAGAAGCAGGGAATATCTTCCCGTTACTTTTAGCATTGGTGTTACTCAATGCAATCCAAAATATTCTTTAAGGCAAATTTTCGAAAAAACAGATAAAGCTTTGATAAAAGCGAAGAAACAAGGCAAAAATCAAATTGTGGTTGGATAATACAAATAACACTTGACAAACTATTTTTCTTTGCTATAATGAAAGTGCTGTTGTCTTGAGGTATATAGCTTGCTATATATTAATGGGCAGCAGCATTTTTTTTGATAAAATATAGTATATAATTAGAATAACGAAAGTATTATGTATATTGAAGAAATTAAAAATTGGTTTAGCCAAAATCCTGGATTAGTGCAATTCATACAATTTATTGCGCCAATTATTATTTCTCTATTATCAATCCGTTTTATCAAAAACAAAAGGCGGGAGCCTGTCTTAATTTTAGATGTCAAAAGCATAAAAGAATATTCCCAAAATAAGCAACAAAAAATTAAAGAAAATGGTTACCTAATTGCTGATTCTAATTATTTTTTACAGATTCGTAATGAAGGCGATGACATTGCTTTAAATACATATGTTGAGAGCGATAATTTTAAAATTGTAAAATATCAGAATCACCAGATTGGTTTACAAGACGAGCTATCTATAGAAATTGTAAAAAAATCTGATAATGAAATAAAGAATTTAAAGGAACTAAATGGGGGAGTTTTAAAGATTTATTGCGAGACAATAGAAGGAATAGGATTTTATTTTAAATATCAAATAATAGATATTGAAGAAAAGAGAGTGCGATTTATGTCCAAGGGTTATGGAAAAATTAAACAAAATAAAGGCAATTTCCGTCTTGATCATTAAGGCACACCTAATAAATATAGAATATTAAGAAAAATGACCATTATGTGGTCATTTTTTGTTGTTTTATAGATTATTGACTTAAATTATGTAATGTTATATAATTAGGATAGTAGAATGTCAGTCCTTTGATAATTAAAAATAAAAGGAAAAGGAGAGTGAAAATGATGAGAATGTGGAGACCTGATTTAGTTTTACTGCATTATTTAAATGGAAAGGATAAATTGACGCGCAAATCAGTTCTATCTATAGAAATGGAGGAAAAAAGGGTAAAAAGCAATGAAATTATATTAATTGTATTAATCACAATATTTATATTATTCTTTTTTGCTCACAGCATAGAAATTCTTCTTGGTTTATTAGCTTTTGGATTGACTATTGGAATATTTGGGTTGATTAAAGATAAAGATTATAAAGAAAGGAGAAGGACATGAAAGGTAGAAGAATTTGGAGTGTTATAAAGAATTTTTTAATATCATTGCTTCTCGGTGAAGCTAAGGTAAGATGGAGGTGAAAGATATGGAAGAAGAATTAACCTGTGGCGAAGCTGTATTTAGAATGTCTTGCTATGCGATTGGAATATTTATAATCGTGCCTCTTATTTTAAAATTATTTAATAGTTAATAGAAAGAAATAAGGCGGTGAGAATTATGCCAACTATTCTATGGATAGTATGTGTCGGGATAGTAATTATCGGAGGAATACTAGTTTTTCAAAAAAATGAGGATGCGTTGTTGAATTTTTTTCTTTTCTCAATTGTTGTTTGCATTGGGATATTTTTTTCAAATCTTATCTCAATGTACAAATAAGGAAGAAGCTAACTTTTCTTGTGTTCAGGATGAGCCTGTTGAATTAATCAACAGGCTCAATTTATTGAATTGTTCAGCGCGGTCAAATTCATTTTTAAACTTTTCAAAACTTGTTGCAGCAGGAGAGAAGAGAATGATATTTCTCTTTTTCTGTTTTCTTTGACAGAGACTATAATAAAAACATTCTTCTAAAGATTCAAAAACGAAGTATTTATTAAAGTATTTTATTTTATTTAATTCTTTTACTAATTTTTTACTTGCAGAACCATTAAGAATAACTAAGTTTTTAGGCAGTATGGTCTTTTTTATTTCTTCAGCCAATCTCTTAAATCTTAAATTTTTATCTGTTCCTCCGATAATTAGAATAAAGTTGCCATTTTTTTCTTTATTAAATCTTTTTAGAGCGACGATAGTAGCATCTGGCGATGTAGCGCTACTGTCATTAACAACAAGCAGTTTTTTGCTTTCAAAAATTATTTCTTGTCGAAATTTGACTTGAGATAATGAGGTAATTTGTTTTTTAATTTGAGTAAAAGTTAAACCGAATAATTTAGTTGCTAATATGGAAATCATTAGATTGTCTAAATTGTGTTCCCCCCAATACTTTGCAAATTTACTTGCATTGAATATTAATTTTTTCTTTTGATCTTTCTGATAATAAATTTGATCTTTTTTATTAAAGATTCCATTTTTGCCTTTAGGTAGGGGATTATGCGAGATAAAATAAACTTGGCTTAGCGGTTTTAAAGAAAGAAAGAATTTAGTCCATTTATTATCATAATTCAGGATTAAGTAATCAGTATCTTTTTGGTTTTGAAAAATATGAGCTTTTGCGCGAGCATAATTTTTCATATTGCCATGGCGATTAAGGTGATCTCTGTATAAATTAGTAATGATGGCTATTTTGGGTGCTTTGTATTTTAGTTTTACTAATTCTAATGAACAACTAGGCAACTCTAAAACTATTGGGTTATTAATCTTCAATTTATCTAAAAATGAAAGGACTGGCTTATCTGGCGTATTGCCGCCGGCGACAACATCATTATATTTACCGCGTAAAAGATGGCCTATCCAATTAGTGATTGTGGTTTTTCCCCAACTGCCGGTTACTGCTATAACTGGATTTTTATTAAACCTAAAAAATAAACTCATTTCATTCTCTATTAATTTATTCGCTTGGCTGGCAATTTTAAGATAGGGATTGTTTTTTACTAGTACACCTTGGTTTAAAACAATAATATCATTATTTTTAAAATCATTTTTGTTATGTTTGCCTAATACCAATTTTATTTTAGAAGAATATCTTTCTAATCTTTTCAGCGACTTTTTTAAATCCTTTTTCTGTTTTAAATCAGTAATAGTAAGTTTAGCTTTATGTTTTAAAAGCCATAAGCAAGTAGATACACCGCCGCTCAATATTCCCAACCCTACTACTAATATTTTTTTGTCTTCAATAAATTTATTGATTTCTTGCATAATAATTATTTTAACACTCAGCAATCTCTATTGCCAACTCCTTTGGATAAGGGGTTGATTTTTCTTCTTTTCTTTGTTATAATTACTGTTGACGATCGCAAGGTCGTCAACGGTGGGGCTTCCTGTTTCTTGCTTGCAAGGGACAGGATCACCAGAAAAGCAGGTGTCTTTGATACCTGTTTTTCTTTTGTTTTTGGCTTAAGGGTGTTAAAATAAAAGAATTATGGATATTAAAGATATTATCATTATTGGTAGTGGTCCAGCTGGTTTAACAGCAGGAATTTACGCGGGTAGAGCAAAACTTAAAACATTATTATTTACTGGTTCGCCTTCAGGGGGACAATTGATGCTTAGCGAACAAATTGATGATTTTCCCGGTTTTCCTGAGAAAATGACAGGTCCAGAACTTATTAAAAAAATGACTGAGCAAGTTAAAAAATTTGATGTAGAAATGATAGAAAAAAATGTGGTTTCTGTAGATTTTCAAAAAAGGCCTTTTGTTATAAAGACAAACAATGAAGAATATTTAGCAAAAGCTATAATTGTAGCAACTGGATCTTCTGCCAGATGGCTTGGTTTAAAAAATGAGCAAAAGTTAATTGGTCATGGTATTTCTGCTTGCGCTGTTTGTGATGGTTTTTTCTTTAAAGATAAAATTGTAGGTGTAGTGGGAGGAGGTGATAGCGCTATGGAAAATGCTATTGTTTTAACTAAATACGCAAAAAAGGTTTTTATTATTCATCGTAGAAAAGAATCAAGGGCATCTAAAAAATTACAAGAGGAAGTTTTTAATAATCCAAAGATAGAATTTATCTGGGATACTATTGTTTCAGAAATTAAAGGAAAAGATTCTTTAGAGGGAGTTTATATAGAAGATGTAAATACAAAAGAAAAAAGGTTTTTAGAAATAGATGGATTATTTGTATCAATTGGTTATAAGCCAGTAACTGATATTTTCCAAAATCAGCTTGATTTAGATAATAATGGTTATATCAAAGTAAAGGAAGATACAAAAACTTCTATTGATGGAGTGTTTGCCGCAGGGGATGTTTGCGACACTAAATACAGGCAGGCAATTACTGCTGCTGGCTTGGGCGCAATGGCTCTTTTAGATGCTGACAAATGGTTGAGAGAACAAAATAAATAGAATTGACATATCGTTTCCTTTGTGTTATATCTAGTTTAGATTTTTGATAAAAAGCAAATAATATTGAAAATTAGAAAGGAGATCCTTAGGATGTTTAGAAAGGTCATTAGAGAAATTGCTGTTTTTGTATTTTATACGTCGTTGATAATATATGTTTTAATATATTATCTCTTTAGTTTTTTCATAGATTGTTTTATGGGAACAAAAATAGCAAAATTGATCTTTTTAATCCAAAAAGGGTTAGAAAGATGTGCAGAGGATGTCACAGTCAAAATTATAAGAAGATTAGAAAAAAAAGGTATGTGGTATTAGGGCGTCAAAATTTACTAAGATTAGAGATTAGACGCCCTTTTTTATTTCAAATGAAATGAGAAACAAGGTTCTGCCGAGCGAAGTGAGGCAGGTTCTTATTTACAAATCTTTAAAAATAATATAAAATATCAAGAGAAGCATGAATAAAAGGATAATAAATTAGTATTAATTTATGAATAAAATTTTTAATAATATCGGACTTATTCTGCTTGGTTTAGGCTTAGGATTGATTATAGCTCAGTATCTAAATTTAAACCCCTTCTTAATTTTGACTTTGATTATAATTAGCTTAATAGGTGGTGGTTTTTTAATTGCTTTCGGGATAAAAAGATCTAAGCCAGTAGAAAAAATAAAGACGTAGATTAATTATATTTATATGTGTGGACCAATATGTGCTATAGGTATCGCTAGCGGATTAGGAATTTCCCGTTGGCTTGGTATAGATGATATGACTTTAGGATTATGGATTGGAGCGCTTATTTTATCTCTTTCAATCCAATTTAATATCTTTTTAGATAAAAAAGGTAAAAGTTTTCCATTTAGTTTCTGGGTGATTTTTCTTAGTTCCTGGATTCTATCTTTCTTACCAATTTTAATGAACTTTGGTAAGTATACTATTTGTAGTATATGTGGTTTTCCTGAAGTAATTTGTGGTTCAGTTTTGGGAGTTTTGACGCTTTTCTTAGTGGATAAAGCAAATCTTTTTGTAATAGATAAACATAATAAAAAGGTTTATTTTTATTATCAAAAGGTTATCATTCCAATTATTGGTTTGATTATTGTGAGTATGATTATAGAGGCTATGTGTTAATGTGTTAATAAAAAATTATGAATATTGAAGAGCAAAAAGTTGCAGACTTATTTAATAAGATTAAAAAACTAAAGGAAGAAGGAAATGCCTTGGATTTATCATCCAAGGAAGATTTAGGTATTGCTATTATGAATTTAATTTCTACAGAGGAACATTTATTTTTTACTTATGAAAAGACCAAAGACAAGAAGTATTTGGATTTACTTAATAAAACAAGAAATTCTCGAAAAGAACTATTAGCAAAAATTGTTAAAGATCCTGAAGGAGAAATTTGGTGTATTTCAAAACATCTTTTATCTGCAAGTATGCGGTTAATGGAAGTAGGGACTAAAAAATTGGGAAATAAGAAGGAAAAAGAAGCCAAAGATTTATTTGATAAGGCTTATGCGCTTTGGAATATATTTTGGGGATTAAATCTAAATTTGATAGATGTAAAAGATGTTAAGCAACGAGACGAGGAAGAAACTAATAATGTTAAAATAGAAAAAGGGAAAAAATTTAATGTTTTTGACAAATTAGGCGGTATTATTAAAAGTATCATGGATTGTTGTAAAGAGTAATTTAATATGGATATTTCTCTTTTTGATTATCATTTGCCAAAAAAATTTATTGCTCAAGAACCAATAGAGCCGCGAGACCACTCGCGTCTTTTAATATTAGATAGAAAAACAAGAAAGATTGAACATAAAAGATTTTATGAAATATTAAATTATTTATCTGATAATGATGTTCTAATATTTAATAACAGTAAAGTAGTGCCAGCGCGTTTATATGGAAAGAAAATTCCAAGCCATGGAAAGACGGAAATTCTTCTTGTTCGACCTGAGAATAAAGAAGTCTTTGACTTTATTGCATGGCCTAAACGGTGGATAATTATTGGGAAACCCCAGTTAAAGCAAGGACAGATCATTGAATTTAGTAAATCATTAAAAGGGGAAATCAAAAAGGTCTTAAACTATGAAAGAATTATATGTTTTAATATGGAGGGAGATGCTTTAAAACAGGAAATTTTATCATTAGGGCAATTTCCTCTGCCGCCTTATATCACTGAACCTACTGAAAAATCATTTTCAGAATATCAAACAATCTATGCTGAAAAAGAAGGTTCAATTGCCGCTCCTACTGCTGGTTTCCATTTTACAAAAGATCTTTTAAACAAAATCAAAGAAAAGGGAATTAATACACAATTCATTACTTTACATGTGGGATTAGGAACTTTTCTATCAGTAAAATCGCAGGACATTGAAAAACATCAAATGCACTCTGAGTTTTTTGAACTTTCTAAAGACACTGCTAAAATACTTAATAAGTCAAAATCAGAGGGTAAAAGGATTGTTGCTGTTGGAACTACGGCAGCACGTGTTTTAGAATGCTGCTCTGATGAAAATTTTGAACTAAAAGCGCAGAAAGATTGGACCAATTTATTTATTTATCCTGGATATCAATTTAAGTTTGTTGACTCTTTGGTTACAAATTTTCATCTTCCTAAATCAACTTTATTAATGTTGGTTTCCGCCTTCGCTGGAAGAGATTTAATTCTAAGAGCTTATCAAGAGGCTATTCAAAAGAAATACAGATTTTTTTCATTTGGGGACGCAATGTTTATAGTATAATTATGTTTAAAATTATTAAAAAATCTAAGGTTGATAGAGCTCGCTTAGGCGAGATATCAACAAATCATGGTATTGTAAAAACCCCAATTTTTATGCCACCTGGAACTCAAGCAACAGTAAAAGCAGTTGGACCTGATGATTTAAGTAAAATTGGTATTGAAATACTTTTAGTTAATACGCTTCATTTACACCTGCAGCCAGGAGAAAATCTAATTAATGACTTGGAAGGTATTCATCAATTTATGGGCTGGTCTGGGCCTATTCTAAGCGATTCTGGAGGGTTTCAAGTGTGGAGCTTTAGTAAAAATAGGACAAAAAATGGACAAAATCTAGCTAAAATTAGTGAAAATGGCGTAAAATTTTCTTCTCCAATTGATGGTTCAAAACACCTAATTACACCTGAAAAATCAATTGAAATTCAACATAAATTAGGCTCTGATATTATTATGGCTTTTGATGAATGTAGTCCTGATTCTGACAATAAAGAGTATGCTAAAAAATCAATGGAGAGAACTCATCGCTGGGCAGAAAGATCATTAAAAAAGCATCAAGAACTTAGTAAAAAATGTACAAATGCAGGACAAAAACCACCTTTGATTTTTGGAATTATTCAAGGTGGAATTTTTGAGGATTTAAGAAAAGAATCAGCAAAATTTATTACCAGTCTTAATTTTGACGGAATAGCATTAGGAGGGGAAACAATTGGTTATAATATGCCAAAAACATTAGAAATTTTAGATTATTTGCAGGATTTTTTACCAGAAAATAAATCTTGCTATACTATGGGATTAGGTTCTTCTCCTTTTGATATAATTGAGGTGGTAAAAAGGGGAGTGGATATGTTTGATTGTGTTGGACCAACAAGAACAGCCCGGCATGGCTCTCTCTATAGCGGTGAAATTCTTTCAAAGAATGGTGAAGTAAATTTTGAGTCAGAATTTGAAAAAGGATGTTTAAGAATATCAAATAGCCGTTTTAAAAAAGATAATGGTTCAATTGATAAAAACTGCGATTGCTATACTTGTCAGAATTTTTCCAGAGCTTATCTTCATCATTTATACTCAGTCAAAGAATCTCTTTATCTTAGATTAGCTACAATTCATAATTTAAGATTTATGATGAGGCTAATTAAAGTATTGCGAAGTAATATTTAATATGCTGCTTCATACTTGTTGCGCTGTTTGCGCATTACCAATAATTGAATATTTATTAAAAGAAGAAAAAGTAAAAGATATTACTTTGTATTTTTATAATCCCAATATTTATCCTGAAGAAGAATATAAAAAAAGATTAAAAGATGTTGAAAAAATATCTAAAATTTATAAATTAAAATTGCTTGTAGGAATATATGAACACAATAGATGGTTGGATTATGTTAAAAAATCATTGCCTCAACCACCAGAGAAATATTCAGAGAATAGTGAAAGATGTTTGAGCTGTTTTCGTTTTCGTTTAGAAAAAACTGCTGAATTTGTTAGGAAAAATAATTTTGATGAATTTGGCACTACTTTAAGTATAAATCGTTTTAAAAACGTTGATTATATAAATCAATATGTTAAAAAGTTAGCAAAAAGACATCAATTAGTTTATAAAGTATTTAATTCAGATCTCAATAAAGCTTATGAGCTCGGTTTACAACTTACTAAAAAATATAATCTTTATCGGCAAAAGTACTGCGGCTGTAAATTTTCTATGATATAATATAATAAAATTAAAATTATGGCTAGGCCTAAAAAACTTTCAGTAAAATTATTGCATAAAGACAACTATTTAACCTTAATAAAAAATGCCTGCGGCTCACAGATATGGGCTAATGGTTATGCTTTAGTAAATGGCAGAAGGAAGGATATTGTTCAAGATGGCGAACTTTCTTGCGCCTTTTTTGTCAGCTCAATTCTAAAGATTTTTGATTTTATTAAGGATCTACATTTTACAGTAAAAGGCACTGAGCAAGATTTAAAAAAATCGGGTTGGGAAATAATTTCTGTTTCTTCAAAGATGCCTAAAGGCAGCATTATAATTTGGGAAAAGAAATTATCTCCTAATAAACAATCAAAAAAGTGGGAAAAACATTTCCATATTGGTTTTTATATTGGCGATGAGAAGGCTGTTAGCCTTTGGGCTTATCATAATTTTCCTGTAATTCATCATTGGACCTATAATAAATCAAGAAAAATAATTCGAGTTTATTGGAATAAGAAAATAAAGAATTAATGAAGAATTGGGCAAGAAAATTTAATCCCCATAAAACAGCATATCGGACGCCATCTTCATTTAAAATACGTAAAATACGCAATAAACCTTGTTCTAAACAGGACCAAAAGGTTAAACTCAAAAGTCAAAATAAATGAAAAAGGCAATTCTTTATGAAAAATTAAAAGATAATAAAGTTCGTTGTCAGGCTTGCCATAATCAGTGCCTTATTCCTGATAAAAGAACCGGAATTTGCGGAGTTCGTCAAAATATAGATGGTGATCTTTATCTTTTGGTTTATGGGAAAGCTATTAGTGTAAATATTGATCCTATAGAAAAAAAGCCTCTTTTTCATTTTTTGCCAGGCCAGAAAGCTTTCTCTTTAGGAACTCTAGGATGCAATTTTGATTGTGATTTTTGCCAAAACTGGGAAATCTCCCAAGCCCCAAAATCCTTCGACAAAACTCATGGTATAAAACATTATGGAGAAGAATGGGAGCCAGAAAAAATTGTAAAGTATTGTAAGGATAATAAAATCCCAATCATTGCTTATACTTATAATGAACCTACTATTTGGATAGAATATGCTTTAGATACAATGAAATTAGCTAAAAAAGAGGGGATTAAAAATATATGGGTTTCTAATGGTTTTATAAAAGAAAAAGCCCTTGATCTTATTGCGCCTTATCTTGACGCAATTAATATAGATCTAAAAAGTTTTTCAGAAGATTTTTATCAAAAAATTTGTAAAGGGCGATTAGAACCAGTTAAGGAAAATATTAGAAAAATCTGGAAAAAGGGAATTTGGATAGAGGTTACTACTTTAATAATTCCTGGGTTTAATGATTCTGAAAAAGAATTAAAACAAATAGCCAAATTTTTAGTAGGAGTTTCTAAAAATATACCTTGGCATATTTCCGCTTTTTATCCATGTTATAAAATGCTTAATAAATCTCCTGCACCCCAAGAAACCTTAATTACTGCCTATAAAATTGGTAAAAAAGCGAGGTTACAATATGTTTATACTGGAAATATACCAAATTCTAATTATGAAAGTACTTATTGCCCAAAATGCAATTCACTTATTATAGAACGATGTGGTATGGAAGTTTTAGAAAATAATTTAGAAAATGGAAAATGTCCCAAATGTAATACAAAAATACAAGGAATATGGAAGTAAGACATCCAATTGTATCTGGTAGCTTTTATCCTGACGATCCTGATATTCTAAAACAACAAATCAAGGGTTTTTTGGATAATGCGACAGTGGAAAAACATCAATTATCAGTAAAAGCCCTTATTGTTCCACATGCAGGATATGTATATTCTGGCCCAATAGCTGCATACGCTTTTAAGCTTATAGAAGATTGTTCATATGAAAAGATTTTTCTCCTGGGACCTAGCCATCATTTTTCATTTGATAATCTTATTTCTTGCGCTAAAGGATATTGGCAAACACCATTGGGTAAAGTTGAGCAATTATCAAAAGACGATTTTCCAAAACTTAAAAACAAAAAAGAGATTATTGAATCATCTGAAATTCACCAGCAAGAGCATTCATTAGAAGTTCAATTACCATTTTTACAAACAGTTTTAGATGATTTTCAAATCTTTCCTTTATTAACCGGTAATATTATTGATTATGAAAAAGTAAGTAATATTTTGTTATCAATTTATGACGAGAAAACTCTTTTTTTGGTGAGTTCTGATCTAAGCCATTATTTACCATATAATGAAGCAAAAATGATAGATAAAGTAACAATTGATGCGATATTAGCTAATGATATTCAGCGATTTAATGAATATGGTAATGCTTGTGGAAAAACATCAATTGAGATTTTATTAAATATTGCAGATAAAAAACAATGGAAATCCAAGCTTTTATGTGCTATGAATTCCGGGGAAACTAGCGGAGATAAAAAACAAGTGGTAGGATATGCGAGCATTGTATATCATGAATAAAGAAGATAAAAAATATCTTTTAAAATTAGCCAGAAAAGTTCTACGAAAATACTTTCAAGATGAAGGAATTCTTCAAATTGATGAAGATAATTTGCCACAAACCTTAAAAGAAAAAAAGGGAACCTTTGTCACTTTATGGAAAAACAATAAATTAAGAGGATGCATAGGTAATTTAGAAAGTAAAAAACCAATCTATCAAAGCGTGATTGACAATTGTTTGGCGAGCGCTTTGCTTGATACTCGTTTTACGGCTTTAAAAAACGATGAACTAAATGATATAAAAATAGAAATTTCTGTTTTATCAGCATTAAAAAAACTCCCAGATTTTACCAGTTCAGATTCTTTTTTTAAATATTTAGATAAATATAAGCCAGGCTTGTTAATAAAAAGAGGTAGTCATCAAGCCACCTTTTTACCGCAGGTCTGGGAAGATTTAACTTCTACTGAATTGTTTATTTCTCATTTATGCGAAAAAGCAGGACTAGATAAAAACGAATGGAAAAAGATGAACTTAGAAGTTTATCAATATAGCGCAGAAGTTTTTAAAGAAGGATAAATTATACTTCTAAGGTATTCAGGATCTACTCCAGGACATTCTGTCGGTTCCTCTCTAATATCCAACTCCATATGTCCTTTTATAAAGCTCTTACTCATTTCCCGGCCAGATAAGTCTGGCTTTCGAAGATAAAATTCCTCTTGATTGATATCTAATTCATACTCAATAATCAAATATTTAACAAGACTAATAAAGGCTTTTTTCATTGCCTCAGTTAATTTATCATGGCCAGGGCGAAAATCACCCATTAAAGAAATGGATACTGTTCCTTTATTATGCCCATAAGCATGAATTCCGACTGAATATTTTCCTCCCAAACTTCCTTCATAAATTCTACCATTACCATCTATTAAATAATGATATCCAATATCCCTCCATTTTCTTTGCACAGCTGTCATAAGATAAATTCTTTGCAATTCTTTTTTTGATTCTTCAAAATTTGTAGTAAACTTTCCAGCAGTATGATGAACAACAATTTCCTCTACCGGCAAATAATAATAAACAAAATCATTTTCTTTTTTTAAGCTCTGAAGAAAGAAATTATCGTATGATTTAAAGTTTTGGTTGTAATTAATTAATAATTCAAGGGATTTCCAATATTCTTTTTCAGAAAATGTATCTTCAGGATTATATCTATCTTCATAGCAATAATCTTTCTCACAGAAATTTTCTATAAATTTAGGATCAGAATAATCATTATCAGCACCCCATTCCTCTCTGCTGATTATTTTTATGTTTTCATTACCCAACATTCTTTGTCCATATGTTTTATAAAAATTAGTTAGATTAATGTGTTGTGGAATTTCAATATTCAAATGCTCTAAATTTGATTTATCAAAAGAATCTATAATTATCTCTGTGTTTGACTGGAACAGTGATGAAGTTAAATATTTTTTTTCTATTATTTTACTATTGATAAAAAATCCAAAAGCAATAAGCAGAAAAAGGCTTAAAATTATATGGCAATATTTTTTAAAAAATGAAAACATTTAAAAATTAGTTTTTAATATCCATTGATTACCTCTTAAAAAACTTTCACTATCCATTGTATTTTTCCCTGCTGGCCTTAATTCCTCAATAACATAAACTCCTTTGCCGCATTTAACTGCCAGTTTATTTTCAAGTTTGAAAATTTGCCCTGGCATTTTTTCTCTATAAAGGGACGAGTCGTTTATAGAACAACCTTTTGTTATTTTGATAATTATATCATCTGCCGTAGTAAAAACGCCTGGTTTAGGGTTTAAAGCTCTTACCTTTCTATCTATTTCTATAGCTGGTTTCTCCCAATTTATTTTTTCATCTTTTGGCAAAATCTTATGGCAATAACTCGCTAAAGAATGATTTTGGGGTATTGACTTAATTTTTCCTTCAAGCCACTGCGGAACAGTTTTGATTATAAGATTTGCTCCTAAAATTGCCAATTCTTGCATTAATTCAGAATAAGTAATTTTCGTATTTTGTATCTTGTGTCTTGCACTTTGTATTATTGGTCCATGGTCTATTTCTTCATCCATTAAAAATAAAGTAACTCCTGTTTCATTATCACCTGCTAAAATAGTTGATTGAATAGGGGTAGCTCCGCGCCATTTGGGGAGGAGAGACGGATGAAGATTCAGAACTCCTTTTTTAGGTATTGATAGCAATTTTGAAGGAATAATTTTTCCATACGCAGTAAGAATTACTAAGTCTGGATTATAATCTTTAAAACTTGATAAAAATTCTTCATTCTCTAATTTTTCTGGCGTAAGTACAGCAATATTGTTTTGTTTGGCTAAATTATAAACAGGGGTAGGGGAAGGAGCAGTGACTACTAAAACCGGCTTCATGCCAGAGTCAAAAAGTTTATTAAGCATTATTTTTGCAAATTCAGATGAACCAAAGAATATAAAACGCATAATTTTAATTTTATAGGGCTCCTGTTTTTCGTGTTTGCTTTGTAATATTTTTTGCTTTATCGATGAAGAGTATGCCATCAAGATGATCTGCTTCATGTTGAATTACTCTGGCTAATAAACCAAAAGCTTTCATCTTTATCTTTTTACCGTCAAAATTAATGGCTTTTAAGGTTATTCTTTTTGACCTTTCTACTTCACCATAAATATTTGGCAAACTTAAACAGCCTTCTTCCATTACTGAAGTTTCTGGAAAAAACTTTATGATTTCAGGATTAATGAAAGTATAAAACTTATCATCTATTTCACAAATAATAATACGCGTAGGTTCTCCCACCTGAATTGCCGCTAATCCCACCCCGTTATTTTGTCTTACCACCTCTTTCATCTGTTCAATCAAACTACGCACATCTGAGTCAATATGCTTCACAGGAAGGCTTTTTTGCCTCAAAGTTTTATTATTTTCTCCAGTAAGTATTTCCATCACAATATATTTATTGGGTCAACATCAATTTTCCAGTTTGAAGGAACGAATTTTAAAATCTTATTCCTCAATGCCAATTCTTTTTTAGTTAAAATAGGTGAAAGTAAATTGAGCCCCAATAAAGGATTAATCTCTTCTTTAATTTTACTTTCAAAGTATTTATATTTTACCAGAATATTCCATTTATAAAAACCTTTTTCTTTAAAAACAAAGGCTTGCGCAGGTCCTAAAATAATAAAATCTTTCTGAAGGTTCTTTGGAATTAACTTATTTATGGCTTGCTCTAAATTCCTTTTTGTTTCTTCAGCTTCTTTCACCCCCTTTTTTTGATCTTTGTCAGAAAGTGTCAATTTTATTAATTGAACATAAGGAGGCCAAAGATAATCTTTTCGCCATTTTTTTTCTTCTTGTAGGAATTTTTTTTCCTCATTGTTTATAAAACATTGGAATAATCTATTTTCAGGAATTAATGTCTGTATTATTAATTTTTCTTTAGACAAAGCCTTCAGTTTTGAAAGATTTAAAAACACTCTTTCCTCGCTATAATAATCTGGTAAGAAAAGTGCAGGATCAACAGAAGCCACTATTACTAAATAGGCAGCTTTTAATTGAGGATTTAAAAGAGCTTCAGTCCCTATTAATATTTTAATATCTCCTCGATTAAATTTATCAAAAATATCTGATTTTTGTTTATCAGAAGTTTCCCCTTCGATTAACGTAAAAATAGGCGTTGGAATAATAAATCTTTTAATTTCTTCAGCAATTCTCTCAATACCAATTCCCAAGGCTTTAAGCTTATAACCCCTGCAGGAAGGACAAACTGGTGGTATAGAAACATTATAATTACAATGATGGCAGATAAGAACCTTCGCTTCACTCAGAACCTTGTTTCTCACTTCGTTTGAAATAAGCCTAGATTTATTGTGAAACCCCAAGGGAATATCACAATTTGGGCATTTAAATACAAAACCACATTCCTGGCATATAATGCTTGTCGCCAAGCCTTTTCTGTTAATAAAAATAATAATTCTTTTTCTTTTTTTTAGGGCTTTTTGAATTTCAATAAAAGCATCGGGAGAAATGGCTTGAAATGGTTTTTTCTCTTTTCTAACCTTTTTTAGATCAATAATTTTAATAAGAGGCATCATAATAAATGATTGAAGAATTATAATACAAAGCTAAATAGTTAATAAGAAAAGTGGAGTTATAATAAGGTTTTTGATCCCATGATTTATAAGAATTATTGCTTCCATCCACTACAATTACAAGTCCTAAATTTTGCCAAGGCAAAAACAGAGATGAGCGCCGTCCTATAATTAATTGCGCTTCCTGAGAATTAACTTTTGTCCATAAAGAATTAAATTCTTTAATTTTTAAATCATTTGAGGAAATAAAAATTGGCGTAGAGATTTTAGATGATAATTTAGTAAAATAATAATTTTGATAGAAAATAGTCGGAACGAGAATTAACACCTGTTTTTTGTTTTTAAGATTTGCCTTTATTTTTTGAATAACATCAGAAAAATCATTGGAACCTATTTTTTCTATTTTATCTTTTTTTGTCTTTGAAACTGATGGATCAAAATATTTTGGGAAGTCTTTTTCTAGTTTTTCTACATAATTTATTAAAGATTTTATTCGACGTGGTAAAATAATTTTCAAACACAACGAAATTGGATAAAAATAATAACGAGAGATAAAGTTTGCTAAAAGAAAAAACAGTGGCGGAACTATCTGTCTTGAAGAGATGACTTTATTTATTGGTTTTAAAACAAAATCAGCCTTTTTTAAGGTTGCTTTTTTTGAGGACACAGACGCTGAATTCAACACTATTGCCATTACATTCCTGCGTCTTAAAGGTATTTCAACAATAGATCCTTTTATTAAATCCGACTTATAAAAATAAGAAAAAATTTGTGGTTGAGGTCTTGGAATATTAGTCAATGGAATTACGTTAATGATAAACATCATTTAAAATTTAATGTATATGTGGCTAAATCCGTATATTGTGGCCCTGAACGACTTAATTCGCTCTCTATAACAGATATGGAATTAATTACAAAGGATTTATTAATTTTTTCTTCCAGTTCTGATAGACGCGGTGGTTTTGTTTCGTTTCTGAAGCGCGCTAAAGTAACATGGGGTTTGAATAAACGATTTTCTATTTTAAAATTTATTCCTTGATCCATTAATTCATTTTCTAATGCTTTATGAAGTTTGTCTAAATTCTTTGAAATTTCGCCTTCTGCCCAAATTAGGCGAGGGGAGTGTGGATTTGGACCATAAGTTATTTTATTTAATTTAACCTCTATTGGAAAGAACAAAGAAGCAATATTTTGACAAGCTTTATTAATTTTTAATATATTATCATTACTAACATATCCAATAAAAATCAATGTTAAATGTAAGGCCTGCTCAGGTATAAGCCGAAAACCAAAATTGCGGAGTTTCTTTTGTTGATAATCTAAAAAAATCTTCTTAACATCATTTGACAAATGCGAAGCAATAAATATTCTATGTCCCATAGCAACAAATTAATAAACTAGATAGAAATAGAGGCGAGGGTAGATTGTTGAGAAAACCATAGCAATTAGCGTGTTTTTGAAACAATTACCTGGGTCTCTATTCTCATTCTATCTTATTTCCCCTGTGATTTCCAGCTGTTAAACCCCCACACCAAACGGGCACATACTCTGTTTAGTGCAAAGCACTCAGTGCTCATTATGGTGTGGGGGTAAAATTGACAAAAACAGTGTTTAAGATATATAATTACTAAATGGCTATGAAGAAAAAGCAAATTCATTTAATCGGCATTGGAGGAGTAGGAATGACCGCTTTAGCCAATCTCTTATTAGAAAAAGGATATTCATTATCAGGCTCTGATAAAAATGATTTTGTAGCAAGAAAGATTTTAGAAAAAAAAGGAGCAAAGATATATATTGGCCACAAGGCTGATAATATAAAAAAAACAGAAATTGTAATTTATTCTTCTGCAATTCCTGTTAATAACATTGAGCTTGAAACAGCTCAAAAGATGAAAGTTCCTTTATCGAATCGTTTTGATTTTCTGATGAATATTCTGGTTGAAAAAAAGATCATTAGCATTGCAGGAACTCATGGAAAAAGTACTACTGTAGCAATGATTGCCCATATTTTAGAAAAAGCAAAATTAAAACCAACAGTTTATTTAGGAGCTAAAAATAAAACGTATCCATTGGGAAGTAAATGGGGATCAGGAGAATATTCTGTTTTGGAAACAGATGAGCATGATAAATCGTTTTTAAAAACTCCGTTTTTTCTTTGTGTAATTACTAATGTTGATAAGGATCATTTAGATATTAATGGTCCTTATAAAGGACAATTTTCTTTATTGAAAAAAGCTTTTGAAGATTTTTCTCAAAATAATCAGTCTGGATTTATTGTTTTAAATAATGATGATTCTTTTTTAAAAAAAATAGCAAAACAAAAGAAAAGAAAATCTTTAACTTTTGGAATAAACAATAAAGCCGATCTTTTTGTCAAAAATATTGATTATAAAGGAATAAAAACTTTTTCGGATTTATTTATAAATAATAAATTTCAAGGAAGATTAGAGCTCTCTTTGCCTGGAAAAGAAAATATCTACAATGCTTTAGGCGCTATTTCTGTTTCACAAATTCTCAATGTTCCTTTAAAAGATGCCCTGCAATATTTAAAAACCTTTACTGGTATAAAAAGAAGATTTTCCATCCTATATAATAAAGAAATTGCAATAATTGATGATTATGCGCATCATCCTACTGAAATAGAAGGTACTTTAAGAATGGCAAGAATTGTTTTTCCAAAAAGAAAAATTATATTAATTTTAGAACCTCATCGTTATTCTCGAATTTTTCTTCTGTATAAAGACTTTGCTCGAGCAATAAAGAATTGCGACATTTTATTTCTTTTACCGCTAGATTCATCTAATGAAAAACCTATTAAAAGGATTAACAGCGAAAAAATATATAAGGAGATATTAAAAACAAAAACCTTAAGTAAAAATAAATTACATCTTGTAAAAAATGAATCATCTTTTTTGAGAAATCTTTTCAAATTTCAAAAAGATGGTGATGTTTTCCTTTTTGCTGGTCCAGGAAAAATAGCAAATCTTCCCCCTCAATTTATTAATTTATTGAAAAGTTATGAAAAAGAATAATAACTATAGAAAAATTTGTTTAGTAATTTTAGTTATAATTTGCCTCGTAGGCGCATGGGTTTTTGGTTTTTCTCAAGGCGCAAATTGGGGTTGGAAAGCTAATTTACCTTCTCCTTTTGAAAAAATTATCAATAAAGAAAAACCTGCGGAAATCACAGAAACTGACATGAGTATTTTTTGGGATACATGGAAGGTTATTTTAGAAAAATATGTTGGTAGAAATGATTTAGATGCTCAAAAAATAATCTTAGGCGCTACCAGAGGTATAATAAACGCATTGAAAGACCCCTATTCAGAGTTTTTGGATTCTGAGCAAACAAAAAATCTTTCTCAGGAATTATCCGGAGAATTCTATGGTGTGGGAATGGAAATTGGAAGACGCGATGGATTTTTGATAGTCATAGCGCCTCTTTCAGATACTCCTGCAGAAAAAGCTGGATTGAAGGCAAACGATAAAATTATTAAAATAGATGAAACTGAAACAATTGATTTATCTCCGTTTGAAGCTGCTAAGCTAATACGAGGGCCAGAAAGAACAAAGGTAATATTAACTATTTATCGATCTAATTGGGATGAAGCAAAAAAAATAGAATTAATTAGAAAAAAGATTTCTATTCCTTCAGTAAAATGGGAAAAAATAGATAATAATATTGCTTATCTGAAAATTTATAATTTTAACCAACCTCTTACACTTAATTTTTATAAAATAGCTTTAGAAATAGCTTTTACCAGACCACAGGGGTTAATTATAGATCTTAGAAATAATCCAGGCGGATATTTAGAATCAGTCGTTAATATTAGCGGTTGGTTTTTAGAAAAAGGAGATATTATTCTTAAAGAAGATTTTGGTAATGATAAAATAAAAATCTTTCGGGTAAGAATTGGGCAAGCATTACTGAAAAACATTCCTACAGTTATTCTAATAAATGAAGGTACAGCTTCAGCTTCAGAAATATTAGCTGGCGCTTTAAGAGATAATAGGGGAGTTAAATTAATTGGGGAGAAAAGCTTTGGCAAAGGATCTGTACAAGAATTAGTTTCCTTAAAAGATAATAATAGCGTTAAAATCACTATATCACGATGGCTGACCCCCAATGAAACTATTATTGAAGATAATGGCCTTATTCCAGATATTGAAGTTAAAAACGAGGAAGAATTTGGCACTTTTTCTAAAATAGATTTAGAAAAAGACAAACAATTACAAACAGCTATAGCAGAATTACAAAAATTACTAACCACTAATTAATAATCCTTATGAAAATTTATCTTTTAAAAGATGTCCAAAGTTTAGGCAATAAAGGAGAAATTAAAAATGTAGCAGATGGTTATGCTATAAATTATCTTTTTCCCCAAAAAATTGCCCAAAGAGCTGATTCAGATATTATCAAAAAGGTTTCAGAAAAAAAAGAACAGAAGATAAAAACTGATAAAAAACAAAAAGAGCAAGCTCTTAAACTAGCCACCCGTCTTAAAAAGATTATTTTAGAAATTCCCCTTAAATTCCCTGAAAAAGGAAAGGGGGCTTATAGCTCTGTAAACAGCAAAAGAATTATTGAAGAATTGGAAGCTCAAGGCATTCATCTATTAGAAAATCAAATTGAATTAAAAAAATCCCTCAAAAAGGAAGGACTTTATGATGTGCGTTTAATTCTATATCCTGGAATAGAAACCTCCTTGAAGGTAAGGATTAAAGCTATTATTTCTGAACAGAAGGAATGACATTTATCAGGCTAATTCTTTTTGTTTTGCCTGTAAAAGTTCTTTTTCTTTTATTAGAAAATTTTACTATTCCATTAATAAGAGAATAAATAGTATCATCGCAACCTAATTTAGTGTTTAATCCTGGATGCCACTTAGTTCCTCTTTGCCTAATTAAAACATTGCCAGATTTTACTATCTGACCATCAAATTTCTTAACTCCTAATCTTTTAGATTTTGAATCCCTTCCTAATTTTGTTGAACCACCTGACTTAACGTGCGCCATATCTTTTAATAAATTTTATGCCCCACTGTTTGGAAATTCTAACAAAATTTGTTCTATTTGTCAAAAAGAATTTTTGGCTGTTTAGCCTGGGGTTTTTGAGTATAAGTCTTTCCTTTTCTGTTGGGATTATTATTGGAGCTGATATTATTTCCCGTCCACCGATCATTATAGAAAAAGAATTAATAACAAGCATTGATGAACCTATAACAGATGAAACTACAATAACAGCTAAAGAATTTTCATTTGTAGCCAGTTCCAGAGGAAAATATTATTATCCAGTAGATTGTAATTTAGCTAATTCATTAAAAGAAGAAAATAGAATTTATTTTAAAACTCAGCAAGAAGCTGAGAATAGGGGATATATTTATAATACTAGATGTAATTGAAAAATCACTCCATCTGTTCCTTAATTTCTTTTTTGCTTGTATGATCAGTGGTTAAACATTTGAATTCTTCGTCTATCTTTTCTATTTCTTTTATTTTTTCTCTTAAATCTACGGGTATCTCTTTTAAAACTTTTTTTAATTTCTTAGCATTAATTTCAATAACATCTTCCCATTTTTCCAATGGCTCTAAAATTTCTTTTAATTTAGGAATATCATAAGAAATTTTATTATAAACAGTATGACTAAAGTAACCATTTTCGCCAAATACACGTTTTAAGCCTTTTTGTTGGCAATAAACATCAATTAAATTTTTTAATTCTAATAATTCTTGTTCTAATTTTTGTTTTTTCTCTTTTAAAGTAAAATATTTATCTATTTTTTCTTTAATATCTATATCATTTAAATGATTGCTTTCTTCATCTTCATAAAAATGTCGCCAAATTGGACAAATATTACGATAACCGCACCAACCGCACAATGCTGATGAATGAGGTTCAAAATCGCTTTTTTCTATTTTATGAATTAAATCTATTGTTTTATTTTTTACTTCTTCTAGGTCTTTTTCTGTTCTTTTTGTATTTATTTTTTCATTAAATTTAAGAAAATATAAACTTAATCGTAAATTTTCCATTTTAATTCTTGGCCAGCGGTTTTTTAATCCAATAGCATAAAGAGAGAGTTGGTCATTCTTATCCAGAGCTTTTTGGGAAGGCATTCTTTTTCCTGTTTTATAATCTATTATTTCAAAAGTGCCATCTGGTAATTTATCTATTCTGTCTATTACGCCTGTTAAAATATGCTTGCCATTTGCTTTGTCAGAGTTTTCGTCAATAACAACTTCAAATCTTGTTTCTAAATCTAAAATAGCTGTTTTATGGGGAATATTTTTATTATAAAATTCTTCTAAAATTCTCAATCCTTCTTTAAAATAAGATTTTTCTTCTGCAGAATCTTTCCATTCAAAACCTTCTGTTTTTTGCGGCCAATAATCACGATAATATTTTAATAAAGCATCAGGGGTAGGGAAGTGAGGATCTTTTTGATAAAACCATTTAAGAACTTTATGGATGTATGTACCAAAAATAGCCTCTTTGCTTTTAGGCTCTTCTATTTTATCTATATTTGAAAGTTTATATTTTAGAGGACACTGTTTAAAATTCTCTAAACTGGAATAAGAGATACGCATATTCAGTTATTTTATCATGCATTTACCAACTTTCATATATTGACAGATTAAGTAGACAATGATATAATAGAATTACTTGCAATTTGAAAACAGAATAAATTAAAAAATATAGAAAAGAAAAGGAGGGGATTTAATTGAAATCTGATGTTGATATAATAGTAATTCTTGGTGCGAGCTTGAAAGCACCTTCCCAACTCAGTAAGCAAAGTCTAAAAAATTTAGATAAGCTGGTAGAGATCGGGTTGGAAGCACCAATAATTCTATCTGGAGGATTTTACAAAGGAAATAAAAATGATACAGAAGCATCACTGATGCTAAACGAGGTAAATAAGATATCTGAGCATTTGAGATCTATTTATCTTGAAACCGAAAGTCGAGATAGCAGCGAGAACGTACAATTCTCGCTAGACATTATTCAAGAACATGGATGGAAGAACATTGTAATTATTGATCAACCACTTCATTTTTTTCAATTAAAGTTGTTATTTAAGCACTGCATGAGATTAAAACACCTGGATTTAAATTTGATATTTGTTCCTGCTGAAGGTGTTTATGGCGGTAATGTGAAGTGGTGGCAATACAGCTACTCCTTTGTGTATTTTGTGTATTTGGCATTGTGCAATTGTTATTATATCTTAAAGGGGAAAATTACTCTTAGAGATATAGTATAGAAAAGAAAAGAAGAGGATTGTAATAAAAAATGCGACAGGGAAATAAGAAGTACCTGCCGCTATTTTATTTTATTTATGTTTTTAATTTACGACCGCTGTGAAATTTTTTATGAATTTCACGAAGTTTTTTACTGGTAACATGAGCATAAATTTGAGTAGCGGCAATACTTTTATGGCCAAGAAATTCCTGGAGTATTCTTAAGTCTACACCTTGGTTTAAAAGATCTGTCGAAAAACTATGGCGCATCGAATGTGGAGTAGTTGTTATTGGAACCCCTGACATAGCCACATATTTTTTCATATTCTTTTCAATTGAACGGGGAGTTAATCTTCGTGGTGCTCCTTTTTTACTCCTGTAATTGATAAATAACGCCTTTTCATTATCATTTCGAGTTTTAAAATATTTAGATAACCACAACAATGCTCTTTCAGAGAAATAAACAGTTCGTAATTTTTCTCCTTTACCAATAATTCCAACTTCTAATTCTCTTATTCCAGGATTTATCTTAATTTGATCTCTGTTTAATGAAACTAATTCCGCTATTCTCATACCAGTAGAGAATAGAACCTCTAAAATAGCTCTATCCCGTAATCCTTGCTTTTTAGAGGTATCAGGGGCTGAAAATAATTTTTCTAATTGCTCTAAATTTAAAAAGCTAACTTGTTTTTCATCTCTGTCTTTAGCTAATTTTATCTTCTCAGCTGGTAAAGACAAAATATCTCTATCAGCAAAATAATTTAAGAAGGATCTTAAAGCTATTAAATAATAATTCTGAGTTGTTTTTTTAAGGGGTGTTTTTGTTTTAGGAAGATACCGACGCGAAAGAAAAACTCGATATTTCCAAATATGATCAGCATTTAATTCATGGGGCTTTAAACCTTCTAAATTATTTAATTTTAACCAATCTAAGAATTTTTTTAAAAATCTATTATAATTTTCCTGGGATTTAGAAGATAAACCTTTCTCAATATCTAACCAATCTAAAAAATCAGATAAATGGTCGGGGAGTGGTTTTTGGTTCTTTTTCATATTATTAACGTATTAAAGTGTAATAGGATGTTATAAGCTATATTGACGTTCGCTTAACTATAATTATGCGAACCTTACTATACTTTAATTATAGCCATTTAAGATGGCTTGTCAAGGGCACTCCCCCAATTACTGTATATAGTACTGGGTATTGAGTATGCAGTTAAATAAATATTAATGACTAATGCACAAAAAACTTTAAAATTCTAACTAATGCTTCTAATGCCAGAATAATAAATTGGATTATTGTTTTTAAAAACGCCCATAAATGTCCTAATATTCCAGATATAAAAACCTGATCTGTGAGATGGGTTATTTCGTAAAAAACCTTAGTAAAAATCTGTGAAGCCTGCACAATTAATTGATCTATATTGTCCATAATTTTAATGATTAACGATTAACAAAGTAGGTAATAAGGTTTAAAATGTTGTTGAGAAAACTATAGCGTTTTGCGTGTGTTTGAAACAATATTCAGAACCTTCTATCATTTAGCACTATATATAGCTTGTTTCACTCTCTCAACACTCCCCTTTTTTCCTAAAACTTCAGCAATTTCAAATGGGCCTGGTGAATCTTTTTTTCCAGACAAAGCAGCCCTTAAAGGCCAAAGTAGTTTACCTTTATTTCCTGTATAATTTGGATCTTCATCTATAAAATTATAAAATCTTATTTGCAGATTAACTCTATTGAATTCACTTTCTTTTATTTTTTCTAAGATGTTTAAAGAATCTTGCAATGATTTTGCTAGCTCTGTATCAGTCATATCTTTCCATTTTAAAAGTTCTTTTGAATATTCAATCTTCTTTTTGAAAAAGAAATCTGATAAATCTATTAAATCGCTTAATTTATTCATTCTTGGAGCCTCTATGTCAATAACTTTTTTTATATAATCAATATCATATTCTTTGATTATTTGTGGAGTAGATGAAAAATTTTTAATATAATCCACTACCCTATTCATTAATTCGTCTGAAGACATCTTTTTAAAATACTGAGCATTAAACCAATCTAATCTTTTTATATTAAAAATAGCGCCTCCTTTTTGAACACGTTCTAAATCAAATTTATCAATTAACTCTTCCAAATTTAATATTTCCTGATTCCCTATTGGGTGCCACCCTAAAAACGCTAAGAAATTAACCAAAGCCTCAGGTAAATAACCCATTTTTCTATACTCTGTTAAAGCCATAGCCCCATGTCTTTTACTTAATTTAGACCTATCAGGTCCTAAAATCATCGGTAAATGCGCATAATTGGGTCTAGGAAGGTCTAATGCCTCTTGAATGGTCATTTGCTTAGGTGTATTGGAAATATGGTCTTCCCCACGAATTACGTGCGTTATTTTCATTAAATAATCGTCTATAACCACAGCAAAATTGTATAAAGGCTCTTTAAAGCTTTTAGCTATCACTATATCGCCTATTAAGCTCAAATCAAATTCTACTTCCCCACGAATAATATCTTCAAATTTAATTACCTTATTAGGCATTTTTATCCTTATAACAGCTGGCTTGCCTTCAGCTAAATAGGTTTTTGCTACGCTTTCTGATAAATCACGGCATTTACCTGAATACTTAGGTGAAACGCCGCGAGCAATCATTTCCTCTTTTTGCACCTCAATTTCCTCTGAAGAACAAAAACAATAATAAGCTTTTTTTTCTTTTAATAATTGATGAAGGTATTTTTCATAAATTTCCAATCTTTCACTTTGGCGATACGGACCAAGAAATCCGCCAATATCAGGGCCTTCATCCCATTCAATTCCTAAAGATTTTAATCCTTCAAGTATATTATTCTCATATTCTTTTTTTGATCTCTCTTTATCAGTATCTTCTATTCTTAAAATAAATTTTCCGCCTGCTTTACGGGCAAATAAATAATTAAACAGAGCTGTTCGGGCATTTCCTATATGAAACCAACCAGTGGGACTAGGAGCTAACCTGACCCTAGGCCCGAATAATGATTGTGGGGTTTTAGGATCATCCATAAATGCGTTTTTATACAGTATACAATATACAGTATACTCTATACCTTATATATTTTGAAGTAGATGTTGCGCTATATTGTACGCTGCCTTTGGTTTAGAAAACTCAAGGGCTGCTTGGCTCATTTTTTCACTCTTTTTTTTATCAGAAACAATCTGAAGAATTAAACCTGAGAATACATTCGGTTTTAAATTTCCTTCTTCAACAACAATAGCTGCCCCATTTTTAGCATACTCATAGGCATTTTTCTTTTGATGGCCACGACTCGCCCATGGTAAGGGTATAAGAATTGAGGGTTTTCCACTTGCGGCAATTTCAAAAATTAAGCCACTTCCAGCGCGAGCTATAATTAAATCACTAGCAGTAAATACTTCTTTTAAGGAAGAAATGCTTGGTATTGTTGTTTCTTCAAAAAATGGCAAAAAATGATAATATTTTTGTTGCTCCTTATCCCCTATGATTTCCTGAAAAACAATATCAGTTTCTCTTGCTACCTCTTTATAATTTGTTTTGCCTGTTTGATGAATTATTTCTACATTTTTAATAATTTTCGGAAGAATATCTAAAATAAAATCATTAATATGGCGAGAACCTTGCGATCCGCCAATTATTGTTACAACCGGCTTTTCTATGTCTAATTTTAATAATCTTTTAGTATTTTCTTTATCCAATGTTTCATCAAACAAATCTAATCGTATAGGATTTCCTGTTAACAATGTTTTTCTTGGCGAAAAATATCTTTTTGTGTAATCAAAAGATATAAAAACTTTTTGGCAAAATCTTCCTATAACATGATTAACTAAACCAGGAACAGCATCACTTTCATGTGTATAAGTAGGAATAAAGAAAAGAATTCCCCAAAAGACTACTGGGAAAGAACCATATCCCCCCTTAGAAAAAATAACATCAGGCATTAAAATATAAACATAATAAAGAGATTGGAAAATACCTCCTATGGTTTTAAAAAATCCAAAAATACTTTCAATAAGATTAAATGAGCCCATGAATTTTCCGGTTGTAATTGTTCTTATCTTTATCCCCTGCTCTTTTGAAATGTATGGAATAGTAAAATCATTAGGTCCTATATATATAATTTCTAAAGAAACTTTTTGCGTCTCAGCTACTTTCTTAAGTTCTCTATAAACAGCAATCAAAGGAAAGGTATGCCCGCCAGAGCCACCGCCAGTAAATACTATGCGTACGGTTTTATCAAAATAAAATCTAGGTTTTAAAAATGAAAGATCCATAGTTTACAATTATTAAATTGTTAATTGTTAGTTGTTATGTTTGTTTTGCTATATTGCTTAAAATTCCAATGCTTATCAAAGTTGCTACCATAGAAGAACCACCATAACTTATAAACGGCAAAGGAATACCTGTCATAGGAACCAACTGGCACATAGCCGCAATATTAATGAATGCCTGAAAACCAATATTGCAAGTTAAACCTATTGCCAAAAATTTTCCTAAGCTATCTGGCGCTCTTTTGGCTATTTTCAACCCGATTGATATAAGGAAAATAAAAAGAATAATTATTATTAAAGATCCCAAAAAACCAAATTCCTCGGCAATTATAGAAAAAATAGCATCGGTATGGCTCTCTGGTAAATAATTAAATTTTTGTATTGATCTTCCAAACCCTATACCAAGTAATCCTCCAGAACCAATACCAATTAAAGATTGAATAATATGATAACCTTTACCTAATGGGTCACTTCCTGGCGACAAGAATGATAAGATTCTCTCAAAACGGTAAGAAGTTCTTTTAATTATAAAGGCCAGTCCCAAAATACCTACTAATCCTAAAGACAAAAATTGAGTTACGCTCATGCCTGCAACAATATAGACCATTACACTGGATAAAGCTAAAACAATTAAAGTCCCTGTGGCTGGTTGCTTTATAATAATAGCACCAATAATGGCTAAAGAACATACAAAAACAATAAAAGGCGTAATATGCATTTTCCGCCTTTTATCTAATGAAAAACGACTTAATAAACTGGCAAGAAAAAGAATGTAGGTTAGTTTTATAAATTCAGAGGGTTGAAAATTTATAAAAGCGATCCTTAACCACCTATTGGCTGGCGAACCTATTGGTTGAAGTGCCGGAATAAAGCATAGAAGCAGCAAAAAGATATTAAAGATTAATAGAATTAAGGATAATTTTGCTAAAGAGTGATAATTTATTTTTGAAACAATCCAAGCAAGAATTAATCCTAAAAATATTCCAAGAAATAATTGTCTTTTAACAAAATGATAAACATCACCGTGTTCCTGTTCTCCGATTACAGCAGAAGCACTTATTAAGGCAATCAAACCTAACGCCAAAAGAAGTACGCTAAAAGTAACGAGCAAACGATTAAGTTTATTTGGTTTAATCATCTATTTTTTTAAGTATTCTTCTATTTTTTATCACTCCTCTATTGTATAATATTTTCTTTTTAAGCTCAAATCATATATAATCTTAATGATACAAATATATTAATATGTACGAATTATATGAATAGAATTCTAACAATTCTGTCAGTAATCCTAGTTTTAGGAATCGGAATATTTTTTGGTTCTCGTTTTTTCCAAAGATATTTAGAGTCCCAAGGAATTTTAGAGGCCCGAGTTCATCCTGCTGAAGCTACTTTAAAAATTAATAATAAAATTTATCAGAATAAACAAGGCATTTTTAAGATTAGATTACACCCTGGAGAACATTCTGTCTCCTTTTCATGTCCAGATTATTCATTTTTGGAAGATAAAGTAAAAATTGAAAGTAATAAAACAACTAATCTTAATCATATTTATCTATTCCCTAATAGTTGGCCTAAAGAAAGAATTATAACAAATGAAAAAATCGAACATTTCTATTTGAGCCCGGATTCTAATCGCATTCTTTTCATAAAAAAATCTTCTAATTATGATTGGTATATTTTTGATAGAAGCACAAAACAAAAAGAATACTTTCATAAAACCGCTTCTTTGCCATATGATATTGTTTTTTCTCCAAAAAAGATTCTAATTCATTCAGAAAAAAATAATTGGGAAATTGTATTTTTACCAAAAAGCCTTATTAAAAATGGCATCTCTTTAAACACTCCATTTAAGGAAGCGCTGGATCAAGCGGAATTAAAAGAAAAACAAACCTCTCTGACTATAAACCAAGCTATTTTCTACCTAAAAAATGATGGCGACATAATCGTTAAAACTACTGATGCAATTTATCTTTTTAATTTTCTTACAGAATCTATAGAAAAAATATATGAAGGCAAAAGCTCCACTTTTATATTTGAGAACTATTATATCTATTTTATAAAAGAAAATGGGGTCTTTGCTAAAATTTCTTTGGAGACAAAAAAAGAAATGGAAACATCTCTGTATAGTTTTTCTCTTGAAGATTTAGAGAAAGCTAAAATTAGAAAAGAAAAAAGTGAAAACAACTTTTTAATTATTGAAGGATCAAAAAAAGCTTATTATTTAAAAGAATTTGAAAATTTACCAAAATTAATTGGTGAAAATGTTATTGATGGCATTTTTTCTTTAAACAAAAAAGAAATATTATTATATTCAAAGGATAAAATTGAAATTTATAATCCAGAAAGCGAAATTAAGTATTCTAAAAAACTTTATTCTGATATTCCAGTCACTTGGTTTCTTAATAACAACTATGTTTTATCCTTAAAAGATAACTTGCTTAATATTTATTCGCTCAAAAATAATAAAACCTGGCCTATTGCCAGTAATATAAAAAATAATAACTTTTTCTACGACCCTTCAATAAATTATATCTTTTATCTTTCCGATTCAGGTATAATAAAAGTATCTCTGTAAATTTATTCGTATCTTAAAGCATCAATTGGGCTTAATTTTGCTGCTTTGCGAGCAGGATAAATTCCAAAAATAAGGCCTATACTTGTAGCCACTCCAAACGCCAATATTATAGAACTTAAAGAAAGAACAAAGTCCCACTTTATACCTAAAGCCATAGTTAAAGCAATGCTTATAAGATAAGAAAAAATAGCTCCTAATAAAATTCCTAATATTCCACCTAAAACAGTAAGAACCACTGCTTCAATTAAAAATTGATAAAGAATATCTTTTTTACGAGCGCCAACTGCTTTTCTTAAACCAATTTCCCTCGTTCTTTCGACCACTGAAACTAACATAATATTCATAATTCCAACTCCACCAACCACTAAAGCAATAGCGGCTACAGAAGATAAAAGTAATGTAAGGATGCTTGTAACTGTATTCATAATCGCGGCAGTTTCTTTTCCGCTCACCACCTTAAAATCATCTTTCGATAAATCTCCTTCTGGATTATATATATTATGCCTCTCCCTTAACATTAAACGAATACCTTCTACAGCTTCATCAATCTTATCCTGATTAACTATTTTAACTACAGAAGACTGCACGTGATTAATGCCTAATAAGAATTTTTGAGCACTAGAAATTGGAATATATATATATTCGTCAAGGTTTTGAAACATCTGCGTTCCTTGTTCCTCCATAACACCAATTACTCTAAAATTGGTTTTTTTAATTCTAATAATCTTGCCTATAGGATTTTCATCTTCAAACAAATCTTCCTTTATTTTATATCCTAAAACAACCACCTTTGACATACTCTGAACATCAAAATCAGTAAAATTAGATCCTAATATAGTTTGGACATCAGTTATTTTATTATATGCTGGAGTAGTGCCATAAAAGGTAATCTTTTCATCATTATTTTTATAAATTACCCTACTCACACTAACAACTATTGGAGCAACCATTTCTACTAATGAATCTTTTTCAATTGCTTCCATGTCTTCAATGGTTAGTGTTTTAATTTCCATTCCCTCCATCATTTGTTGCGTCATATCACCTCCGCCTGCAAAGGCACCTGGTTCAACAAAAACATTATTAGCCCCCATTGACATAATCTGTCCTAAAATTAAATTCTGAGCTCCATCGCCTAATGACATCATTAAAATAACTGATGCTATACCAATCACAATTCCCAAGATAGTTAAAAAAGAACGCGTTTTATTCGTTTTTAATCCTATTATTGCGGTTTTGAAAGAATTACTAAATTTCATAATTTTATTTCGAATGAAATGAGAAACAAGGTTCTGTGAGCAAAGCGAGCAGGTTCTTATTTAATCAAGCCATCTTTAGCATAATGTCTTGAATTTACCAATTCGTCACTAATTACCTTTCCGTCTTTTAATGAAATAATCCTTTTTGCCATTTCAGCTGTATATTTTTCATGAGTAACTAAAATTATAGTATGGCCCTGATTATTAAGTTTTTCAAAAATATCCATTATTTGCTGGCCCGATTTACTATCTAAATTACCCGTTGGCTCATCTGCAAAAATTACAGATGGATGATTAACTATTGCTCGAGCAATTGCTGTTTTTTGCTGTTCTCCACCAGAAAGCTGATTTGGAAAATGAGAAGCCCTATGCAAAATACCAACTGCTTCAAGGGCCTGTTTTGTCATCTCATATTCTTTTTGTTTAGAAAAACCAGTATAAATTAAAGGCAATCTCACATTATCAAAAACTGTAGTTCTGGATAAAAGATTATAGGATTGAAAAACAAAACCCATTCTTTTGTTTCTAATTCTTGCTAATTCATCATCATTAAAATTATCCATACTTTTTCCTTCAAATTTACAGATTCCTGAACTTGGTCTATCTAAAAAACACATAATGTGCATTAAAGTTGACTTTCCAGAACCAGAAGGCCCCATAATAGAAACAAATTCTCCTTGCGCAATCTTAAAAGAAACCCCTTGTAGAGCTGGGGTTTCAACAGAATCATTGCGATAAATCTTTTTAAGATTTTCAACTTTGATCATAAAATTATTATTTTTTGATAAAAGTAATCACTCTATCACCTTGTTTTAGTCCAGATATGATTTCAATATTTCCATCAGAACCTACTAAACCAGTTTCAACTTCAATTTCTTGAAAATCTCCGTCAACAGGAATTCTTACTATATTCTTTCCATCTTTTTCTATCACAGCTCTCCTTGGAATAATTAAAACATCTTCTCTTAAATCAGTAATAATGACAATATCTGCAGTCATCCCTGGCCTAATATTAATATCATCTGTATCAATAGTACATTTTCCTTTATAATAAACGACACCATCAATTATACTTTCGGCAAAATCAAGCATTGCTACTTGTCCTGAAAATTCTTTTTGAGAATAAGCATCTAAAGTTATTAAGGCTGTATCTCCAATTTTAACTTTAGAAATATCAACTTCTGGAATATATACTTCAATCTCTAATCCTTTTTCTGCCATAATACTAATAACAGAAACATTAGCCAATACTACTTCTCCTTTTTTGATTTCTTTTTTTGTAACCAAACCATCAATTGGGGCCCGAATAATGGTTTTTTCAATTAGCGCATAATAATTAGCTATATCGGCTTCAGCATATTTTACTTTTGCTTCTTGCGCAATAATCTGTTCTTCAGTAGAACCAGCTAATAAAAGATCAAGTTCATTTTGTGTCTTTTTAACTAATAAATTTTGAGAGGCAATATTTTGTTCTAAATTATTAATATTACTTATCGCGGTAATTACAAGATTTCTACCATCATTTGTATTTGTCCTATGAATATCAAGATTAGAATTACTATAAGAACAATCTGCTAATAAAACGTTATTTAATTTTCCAAAAAAATCTTTAAAAAAAGCCAGATATCCTTTTGCATTATTCATAACTAGATTTAATTCTTCCTGAGAAGAGTTAAAGCCAAGTGTACTTAATTCATCTTTCCATTGCTTAAGTTTTCTTTCAGATATTAAACGTGAATATCCAGCATCTGAAGATATTGAAGAAGACACACAAGGATCAAAACTTAATACATAACTATTTGCCGCTTCTGCTCCTAAAAAAATATCTTTAATATCTATTTTTATAGCTTCTTCGGATTTAGCATAAGAATCATCTAAAGTATCTAAAATATCTAGATAATAATTATCCAAGTCTTGCTGAGCCTTGAAAAGCTCTGTCTGTTTAATATCAATTGTTTCTAATCGAGTCCCTCTTTTTAATTCATCTAATTCAGCTTTTTCAACCTCTAAATTAGCTTTGGACTGTCTCAATTGGGCCCATAAATCATTGTTTTCTAAACTAGCCAAAACTTCACCATTTTTAACCTTATCCCCTGTTTCAACTAAAACTTGCGATACATTCCCTGTGGCTCTAAAAGATAAATCTATGCTTTCAGCAGCTTTTACTGTACCTGTTACTGAAACTTCCTCTCTTATAGATCCTCTCTCAGCTATTGCCAGATTATATTCTGATTCTTTGTTGTTTCTAAAAAAGAACAAACAAATAACCAATAAAATAACAGCGCCAATAATAACAATAACCCGTCTTTTAATAAGTTCTTTGTATATGTTTTTAAGAATATCCATAAGTATTTTTGTTCTAAAATTATATCACAAAAAAGCAAATATAGCAATTTAAAAACCGCTTGTTTAGTTACACTCATGTAACCTTCCAAGCGGTTTTGTTGTTTTATTTGATCCAAAGAGATAAAAAATACACTCCGATTATTATTATAAACCATGGAAGAAATTCGGAAAATTGAGTTACTATCATTATGTTTTTCGCCTCCTATTCTGTATATCTTTTATCTTATCATAAATTAAAATTGATACTAAAAATACAATTATAATCGTGGAAATAATCCATCCAACCATCTTTTTATCTCCTTTATAAAATCACGTTGCCTAAAATCAAATTTCATTCATGTCGTATAAGTTCCCATTCGGATCAATTGCCATTTCGATTCCTTCAGGGGAGAGAAGAATCACAAAAGCAGTGCCATTTACTTTTTTTATTTTATTAAATCCTTCCAAAAATTCTCCTATTTTTTTACTTTTTCCTCTTCTTACAAAGGAGAAAAATTTTTAGAAATGAATTTCCCTACTGCTTTTGTAATTTTTTTAACGTTCTTTTCAAAATTTCTCATTAAAATTCCCTCCTTCTCTTTATCTCTTTCCAAATAAAAAATGTAACAATAGCCGAAGCCAAAACCCAAGAAATAAATCTAATCAGCGGTTGTTCAAACAGTTGTTCAAACATTCTTTTACCTCCTCCTATCTTTTCTATTTTTTTATTCTATTTTCAAAAGTAGTAATTAATACTACAATACAAATTTAAAATACTCTATATTACGAGCATCTTTAGTGTGCCATATTCTATTATAATAGTCAATAAATAATTTATCTCTTACTCCACTGTGCAGCCTTTCTAGCCTTTTTCAAACCATATTTCTTTCTTTCTACAACACGGGCATCACGTGTTAAAAATCCTGCTTTTCTTAAGGCGGGCTTTAATTTTTCATCAATTTTTATTAAACAACGGCTAATTCCCAATCTAATAGCTTCAGCTTGACCGGTAATTCCACCTCCTTTTACTTTTATTGAAACAAAAAAACTATTCTCTAAATTAGTTGTTTTAAAAGGATCTAATATCTTCTTGTGGTAATCCTGCAAAGAAAAATATTCTTCCATTGTTTTTTCATTAATAACAAAACCTGGTTTGTCTTTAATAAGCCTTACACGAGCTACAGCTTCTTTTCTTCTGCCAATAGCTTCAATATATCTTTTCTTTACTTCTCTCTTTGCTTCTTTTTTCACTTCTTTTTTTACCTTTCTCTTCGTTTCTTTCTTCGCTGTTTTCTTTATCTCTTTCTTTGCAGATGTTGTTTTTTTTACCTGCCTAAGTTTTCTTTCAGAAAATTTTGGTAGGTGAATTTTTTTCTCTTTTTTAACTACCATACCTTACAAATTTTTAATTATTTAATTATTTCTTTTTACAAATTTATTTCTAATCTTTTTAGTCTTTTATCTCTAAGTTTATTTTTAGGCAACATGCCCCTAACGGCCATCCTAAGAACTTTTACTGGATCTTTTTCCCACATGTCAGATAACTTTGTTTCTCTTAAATGCCCTATATAGCCAGTATGTTTATAATAAATCTTTGTTCTTAATTTTGTCTCCTTGAATGGTTTTATCTTGCTAAGATTTTCTATTACAACAATAGTATCTCCAACTTTATTTGGGGCATATTGAGCTTTGTGTTTATCTTGAAGTAAAACAGCAATCCTAGAAGCAACTCTTCCTAAAGATTGCCCTTCCATATCTATTGTAACAATATTTTTATTCTCTTTTTCCATTTACTCTTTATTTATTTACTGCCTTTTGTTCTTTAACAAATTCTAATATCACTAAAGGCGAAGCATCCCTAACCTTTTTTATTGAAGTTTTAATAATTCTGGTGTATCCGCCCTTTCTATCTTTATACAATGGAGCAATTTCATAATATAGTTTATTAGCTGCTTTTTCTGGTAAATTCTCTTTAACCTTCCTTAGGGCAATCAGATTTTGCTTTTTGGCAATAGTTATTAACTTCTCTACTTTAGTTCTTGCCTCTTTAGCTTTTACTGAAGTAGTTTTAATCCTTTCCTGTAATATTAAATTAGCAGCTAAACCTTTTAAAAGAGCTTTTCGTTGACCTGTCTTTCTATGAAGTTTTTTCCCTTTTTTTAAATGTCTCATCTGTATTTTATTTTTTAATTTTGAAACAATAATCTAAACATCGTATCCTTGTATATAGCTTAAAGGCGAATGTGATTGTTGAGAAAAACTATAGCGATTAGCGTGTTTTTGAGACAATCACATAAACCTTTGCTATTTGTTTCTCTTATTTAAGTGTGTACTTTAGATTTTTAAGAATTGCTTTTATTTCTTCCAATGACTTTTTACCTAAACCATCCATGGTTGATAAATTTTCTTCGTTATATCTCAATAAGCCGGCTAAAGTCTTCACGCCATTATTTGTTAAAGCCTTTTTTGTTCGAGAACCCAAATCCAAATCTTTTATAAAAATGTCTTTTGGTGCTTTGCCTCCCTTTTTTGAAACAGCCTTTTTTTCTTCTGTAAATTCTGGAACAAATTTTTCTTCAATATTAATAAAATGATCTTTTAAAATCGTGGATGTTTTATTTAATACTTCTTTCGGAGAAACAGAACCATCTGTTTCAATTGAAATAATTAAACGATTGTAATCAGTTTTTTCTCCAACCCTCATATTTTCTACTTGAAAATTAACTCGTCGTACAGGAGAAAAGATAGCATCAACAGCAATAGTACCTATTGGTATCTTATCTTCCTTGCGCTCTTCTACCTGTGAATAACCTAATCCTTTTTCTACCACTACCTCCATTTCTATTTTGCCTTTTTTATCTGTAATGGCTGTAATATATAAATCAGGGTTCATTACATCCACCATAGAATTAGCTTCAAAATCTTTGGCATATACCTTTTTTTCACCTTCAACCTTTAATTTTAAAACCTGAGGTTCGTTACTATACAGTTTTACTCTTAGTTGTTTCAAATTAAGCATTATGTCCAAAACTGTATCAGAGACATAATTAATAGTAGAAAATTCATGATGAACTCCTTTAATTTTAAAAGATGTCACTGCCGCGCCTTCTATAGAAGAAAGGAGAACCCGCCTTAAGGCATTGCCAATAGTTACTCCGTAACCAGGATATAGCCCTTCAATTTCAAATTTTCCATAGTTCTTTTCTTGCTCAATGATTTTTATTGAAGAAGGTAAATGAAACATGATATTAATATAATTTTTAATTTTGTAATTTTTAATTTTAAATCAAATTAATACTATCTGCTATAAAATTCTACAATTGAAGTGAAATCAAAAGGCAATTGTAATTCTTCTAAATCTGGATCTGCCATAACTTTTCCTTCCATTTTATTCATATCTAATTTAAGATGCTTTGGAGGGCTATATTTTTTTAATCTTTCTTTAATATCTTTAAAAGGCGCTTTGCTACTACTCTGTGGCCTGATAGAAATAACGTCCTCTTTTTTCACAATTGTAGAAGAAATATTATGTTTTCGTCCGTTTAAGCAAAAATGTCCATGGCTTACCAAGTGCCTAGCCATAGTTCTAGAAATAGTAAATCCTAAACGAAACACTGTATTATCAAAACGATTTTCTATTAATTGAGCAAAAGCTTCTGGAGTAGAAATTTTCTTTTTTAACGCCATTTTAAAATATCTTCTAAATTGTTTTTCCCTCATTCCATAAGCTAACTTTACCTTTTGTTTTTCTAATAACTGTTTGCCATAAGAAGTTAACGTTTTTCTTCTTCTCCTTTTTCCTAAAACCCTAAATCCCCTTCTTATTAAGGCGCATTTGGGAGTAAAGCATCTTTCTCCTTTTAAAAACAGTTTCTCTCCAACTGCCCTACATTTTTTACATTTATCATCCAACATACTATTATATAATTTTTAGTTTCCAGTTTTTAATTTTTTAACAAATCTTAAATTCTACTTTTAAATAATAAGGTTCGGAAATGTTGTTGAGAAAACCATAGCGATTAGCGTGTTTTAAAACAATATTCCGAATCTTTGCTATACTCTTCTCACCTTTGGAGGACGTGGTCCATTATGAGGCATTGGCGTTATATCTTTTATTAAAAGAATATCAAGCCCATGATTAGCTAAAGAACGAATTGCTGTTTCTCTCCCACCACCAATCCCCTTTACATAAATTTCTACAGTTTTTAATCCAATCTTCTTTGTTTTTTCCATTAAAACAGACACTACTTTTGACGCAGCAAAAGGAGTTGCCTTCTTAGGTCCCTTAAATCCTAAAGATCCGGCTGAAGACCAGGCAATAAGACCACCTTTTAGATCAGTAAGTGATACAGATGTATTATTATAGGAAGCGCGAATATAAATTCTCCCTGTTTCTAAATGTTTCTTAGAAGAGGCTTTAGCTTTAATAGAAGATGCTTTTTCTTCTATTTTACTAATATCTTCTCCGGATTTAGTAATAACTCTCTTTTTGCCCATATCCCAAAATTAAAAATTATTAATCTTACTTTGCTGTTGGGGCTTTCTTTTTCCCAGAACCAACTGTTCTTCGTACATTTCCTCTTACTGTACGAGAATTTGTTTTTGTCCTTTGCCCCCTTAATGGCAATCTTTTTACATGCCTTATTCCACGATAAGAATTAATATTTATAAGACGTTTTATATTTGATCTAACTTTTCTTCTTAAATCACCCTCTGTGTTTATTTTATTTTTTTCTATTAATTCCCTTAAAGAATTTAATTCGGAAACACTTAAATCTTTTGTCTTTTTTTGAAAATCAATATTAGCTTCTTTTAAAAGCTTCTCTGATGAAGAACGCCCTATTCCATAAATGTATGTAAGGGCAATATTTATATTTTTATCATCTGGTATATTTATACCTAAAAAACGAGTCATTAAATTAATTCAATTAATTTTAAAATCTAAAGGGTGAAAGGTAGTTGTTGAAGAAACCATAGCGATTAGCGTGTTTATGAAACAATCATCCGAGCCTCATCCTTGTCGCTGTTTGTGTTTAGGATTTTGACAAATAACATACACACGACCTTTTCGTCGGACTATCTTGCAATTTCTACAAATTTTTTTTACTGATGCTCTAACTTTCATATATTAAAAATAAAATCGGTTTACAGCCGATAAACAATGCGACCACGGCTAGAATCATATGGTGATAGTTCTACTACGACTCTATCACCTGGAAGAATTTTAATGTGATGAAGACGAAGCTTACCAGCTAAATGAGCTAAAATTTCTTTATCGCCTCCATCTAAACGCACTCTAAATATTGCATTGCGCAAAGATTCAGTTATAATTCCTTCTTTGCGATCAGCTTCTTTTTTCTGTACCATAAAGCGTTATTAGTTTATCAGAATAACTAATTTTAGTCAATAAAAAGGTTGATTTTGTCTAAAGAATTTGGAACTTTTCTTATCCACAATGGCCGAAGTTTTACTTCTACATCTTTTATCCCAGGATTAGCCTCAAAAATCTGATTTAACTCCTTTTTATCTTTTCCAACAACAAGTTGCTTTATTTCCTCCAAAGATAATTTATGACACACAACTTGATTTGTTTTAATTGACATTCTCATCGTACCTTTACTAAAGTCTGTTTTTAATTCTAAATATTCTAATTCTGGCTTTTGACAATAATGATAATTTTCATCCTTGTCTTTTTCGAGAATTCCTTGTATGTATTCAATCATACTATCTTCATCGAACGCAATAACTTTAATTTCACCTTCAACACTAACTGAAAACTTTTCACGATAATCTCCAATACTGGCATCACTACTCAAATTAGTGAGATTTATACTGCTTTTTGCTCCTGGTAATACTTTTAATTCTTTTGGTTTTTTTGGCATTTTATTTTCTAAATCCTGATTAATAGAATCCATAACTTTTTCAAAAATAATTTCTTCTGCCCCTTTTAAGTCTTCTGAAGTTACCAAAGGAACTGAAGCAAAAGCCCCTCCTGTCATCGCTTTAGTAGAAGCACCATAAAAGCCATCAAATTTTGATGTTCCTTCAAATCCTGGAATAGTAAATTTACAATCAGGCAAATTACAAACTTCTATATTATAATCAGTTCCTGATTTATCTGCAGTAACTTTTACATCAATCGTAGATCGTACAAGTTTTCCATTTTTAGTAGTAGCTCCTGGAATAACAATACGGGAATCTAAGCGAAATATCTTATGATCAGGTGTTTCAAAACGGGTTGTAGCTACCAAAATTTGAGGAGAAGTTGAGTAATTATTATATATAGTAATTATTCCTTTGGCTTTTCTTTCGTCTTTGCCCTGTCCAGAACTTGAAAATTCTTGCGTCTCTTCTGCTTTAAAAACAAATGAATTTCCAGGAATTATTGCTTTATTAAAGTCTATTGAGGAAACACTTGTATCTACCAAAACAACGCCTGAAAAAGGCATTTCTATCTTCTTTGTAGTGATATTAATTTCCGCCTTAGCTAAAAATACAAACCCTAAATAATAAAAGGCAACCAAAGAAAAAAATACACCAAGAAGAATTATAGTCTTTTTATTAATCGCCATCTTCTTCTTTGCCCATTTTTCTTTAAAACCAGAATTAATCACCGTTATACTCTCTTCACTTTCTGTTTTAGTATCTTCAATCTTTCTCTCTTGCTGTAATTTATCGGCCAAATGAATTGGGATTTCTTTTTCCTCAACTTCTTTTTTGCCAGACGAATAATTATTTAATTCGTGTGGAAAAAAGATATCTTTAACTTTTCTTTTCTTTTTTTGAGAATTTTCCATTATTATATATTGTTTTTTAGTATATCATAAAAAAGTAATTTATTCTATCACAATCTCTATTCTAAAACAGCCTTAATCCTTCTAACTCCTGCCCCTGACGACTCTTCTTTAATAATCTTAAAATGACCAAGTTTACCAGTAAATTTTACGTGTGGACCACCACAAATTTCTTTTGAAAAAGAATTATCTTTTTCTCCAATAGTATAAACTTTTACCTTCTCTCCATACTTTGACTCAAAAACACCTACTGCTCCTTGCTTTTTAGCGTCTTTCAATAATATTTTTTCTGAAAACACCGGCAAATTATTTTGAATTGCTTCATTTACAATTTTTTCCACCTTAGCTTTTTGTTCAGGAATAAGTTTTTCAGTATGAGAAAAATCAAAACGAAGACGCTCAGCAGTAATATTTGATCCTTTTTGTTCTACATGATCCCCTAACACCTTTCTTAAAGCAGATAGAAGAAGATGGCAAGCAGTATGAAATTTTTTAGTTTTATCAGAAACATCAGCTAATCCACCTTTAAATTTACCAGCAGTAGCAGTTCGAGAAAGTTCTTGATGCTTAATCAATGCTTCTTTGAACTTTTCTGGATTCTTTATTTCAATATTAAATTTAAGTAATTCTTCTTCGGTCATTTCAAAAGGAAATCCATAGGTTTGATATAAATCAAAAGCTATTGTTCCTGTTATTTCTTTTCCACTACTCTTATATTTCCCTAATTCTTTTAATCCTTTTTCTAATGTTTTATTGAATTTAATTTCTTCTTTTTCTAAATTATTCGTTATAAATTCAAGATTATGGATTAATTCGGGGTAAATTGATTTATAATCATTAACTATAACTTTTGCTATCTCTTGAACCCAGGATTTCTGTTGAATACCTATTTGCCAACCATAACGTATAGCCCTTCTAATCAATCGACGAACTATATATCCCTGATCAATATTGGATGGAATAATGCCTTTATCATCACCCATGATAAAAGTCACAGCTCTTAAATGATCCGCAATAATCTCAAAAGACTGCATATTATCTTCATATTTTAATCCTGACAATTCCTGAATTTTTTTTATAATATTAATGAATAAATCTGTTCTAAAAATATTATCCTTGTCTTGCGATACCATAATAATTCGTTCTAACCCACCACCAAAATCTACATTTTTTTGTGGCAAGGATTCAAATCCTTTTTCAGAGCGAATGAACTCTATAAAAACGCTATTGCCAATTTCAACAAAACGTCCGCAACCGCAATTAATATGGCAAGGTTGATCTCGCCATTTAGAATTTTCGTGGCGTTTTAATTCTTCTCCTAGATCATAAAAAACTTCACTATCTGGCCCTCCAATTTCTCCAACTGGCATATTGGCCGGAACTCCTGAACGCGACCACCAGTTTTTAATTTCGCTATAATAAAAAATGCGACCGCCTTGAAGTCCATATTTTTCAGACTCATCTACATCATTAGCTTCAATACCAACTCTTTTAAAAATATCTTTCCATGTCTGAACAGATTCTAAATCTTTATTAATACCAATCTTTTTGTTGCCTCGAAAAATAGATACATAAATTCTTTTAGGATCTAATTTTATTTCATCAACTAAAAACTCAAATAACCAATTCAATTGTTCTTTTTTAAAATAATCGCCTAATGACCAATTGCCTAACATTTCAAAGAATGTAGTATGTTGATTATCACCTACTTCTTCAATGTCTTCAGCCCGAAATGATTTTTGGACATTTACTAATCGTTTGCCTTTGGGATGAGATTCACCCATTAAATACGGAACTAAAGGCTGCATTCCTGAACCAGTAAACAATGTTGTTGAATCATTTTCTGGGATTAAAGAAGAAGATGGGATTATTTTATGACCCCTTTCTTCAAAAAACTTTAAAAATCTTTCTCGTAATTCTTTTGAATCCATAAATTTACGATGTCCGACGTCGTTAATTATAAGTATCCTTGTTCTTTTAATACTTCCCTTACTACTTGCCTGTCATCAAAAGGCACTGTTTTAACCCCATAATCCATTGTTTGTTCATTGCCGCGGCCTAAAATTACTATTAGATCTCCATTATTAGCCTGTTTTATTGCTTCTTGAATTGCTTGTTTTCTATTTGAGAAAGACAAATATTTATTTGAAGGAATATTTTTCCCCCTCACAAAATTTAAAAAATCATCAATACTTTTTTGAGGAGATTCTTCCTGAGGATCATCTTCTGTAATAATAGTAATATCAAAAAAATTGGTTGCTATTTCTGCCAGTTTTTCCCTTTCTTTTAACGGACTTTCCCCAAAGTTTCCATAAACAGCAATTTTCTTTTTGGGATTTAAAATTTTAATAAAATCTATTATACCACAAAAGGCTGCTGGTGTATTCGCTTTATCTACAATTATGGAAAAATGCTGTTTGCCATTTATATACTCTAATCGCCCTGGAATCTTTTTTAAACTTTCTAATCCCTTCTTTAATTTTTCAATGGAAAAAGAAAATCCATAAACAGCGCCAACAGCTGCTAAAGCATTAAGAATATTAAAAAGCCCGGGTAAAGGTAAATTAATAGAAAAAGAATTATCATTGCAATGAATAACCGCTTTATTTTCTGTTTTGGTAATTTCTTTTATGTCCATCCATAAATCGCAGGTTTTATCAATACCAAATTTTAGAACTTGAGCTTGCGTGTTCTTGGCAAATAAATCAAAATACTCGCTTTCTTTTGGCAAAACAGCAATTGATGTTGTTTTTAAATTACGGAATAATTTTAATTTTGCAGAAACATAATTATTCATATTACCATGCAGGGTAATATGGTGATTGTAAGAAATATTAGTTAAAACTGCTGCTGAGAAATTTAATCCATAAACTCGTTCATACATTAAACCAAATGAAGCAACTTCAATTACTACAGCTTTTAAGCCTTTCTTTACCATCTTTCTTAGCAAATAGTGAAGGAAAAACGGATCAGGTGTAGTACCTGGCGCTTTCAAACTTTTTTTTGCCATCTTTTTCAGTAAGTAATAAAGAAAAAATAGATCAGGCGTAGTACCCAACGCATAAGCTTCTGGATGTATCACTTCTTCTCCAATGTAATAACCTGCAGTACTAATTAATCCCGTCTTTATACCATTAACCTCTAATATATTCCTAATCATAAAAGCTGTTGTGGTCTTGCCAGTGGTTCCTGTAATACCAATGATCGTAAGATGACGCCCTGGAAAACCAAATCTCAAAGCAGCCAAAAAAGCAATCATCTTTCGCAATAAGCTATTTCTTTTTATTTTTTCCAATAAATTCATATTTACTTTAAAAACTCTTTTAGCCTATCAGACTGAGAATGCTCTTTGAGTTTTTCTAAGGTTTTAGCTTCAATCTGTCTAATTCTTTCTCGAGTCACACCAAAAGATTTTCCTACTTCTTCTAATGTATGGGTGATTTCATCTTTCAAGCCAAACCTCATTTTTATAATCTCTCTTTCTCTTTCAGATAATTCACTCATAATTTTTTCTAATTCGATTTTTAACAATTCTCTTGCAGCATGGCTATCAGGAGTTATGGCTTTCGTATCTGAAATAAAATCTCCTAACTGGCTGCCGCCATCTTCATCCCCTACTGGTTGATTTAATGATGAAGTGCTTTGAGAAATTTTCATAAGGTAAAGAACTTCTTCAACTTCTTTCCCCATTTCAGAAGCTATTTCTTCTGGTAAAGGATCCCTTCCCAATGTTTGAGCCAATGCCCTTCTTGTTTTTAAATATTTGGTAATTGTTTCAACCATATGTACGGGGATACGAATCGTCCGTCCTTGATCAGCTAAAGCCCGTGTAATCGCTTGTCTAATCCACCAAGTGGCATAAGTGGAAAATTTAAAACCTTTCTTGTAATCAAATTTATCAACTGCTTTAGAAAGACCGATATTGCCTTCCTGAATCAAATCCAATAAGCCCAAATTTCTGCTTCGGCCGATATAACGTTTGGCAATAGAAACTACTAAACGGAGATTAGCTTCAATCATCTTCCGTCTTGCTTGTTCATCTCCACTATCTACTTTTTTTGCTAATTCCCTTTCTTCCTCAGCAGTTAAAAGAGAAACTTTTCCTATCTCCCTAAGATATGACTGAACTGCCCCAGATAATACCCTAGAACTTGAAACCCTTAAAGCATCTTCTAATTCTTTATCAGAAACTTCTTTTTTTGGTATCAATAAGTCCCCACTTTCTACTACTTCAATATTAACTTCGGCTAATGCATCATAAAGTTTTTCTAAGAGATTAATATCTGCTTCAATGCGTGGAAAATATTTTAAAATCTCATCTTGAGTAATAAATCCTCGCGATTTACCCCTTTCAATTAATATCCCTATCTTTTCTTGTATTTTCTCTTTTTTGGACTGTTGCCCTTTTTTCTTAATATTCTTGATCTTCTTGCTACCCTTAATCTTCCTAATTTTTTTGATTTTCCTCACTTTCCTTACTTTTTTTGTTTTCTTAATGATTTTTACTTCCCTTTTCTTCTTTACAACTTTCACCTTTTTTGCTCGCCTCACTGAAATTTTAGCAAGGCGGGTTTTTCCTTTTTTGACTTTTTTCTTTTTGTTTCTTTTAATCATATTAATTTAATAATTCTTTTGATAATCTGTTAAATTTTGTCATTAAATCTTTGAGCGTTTTTTTGTCTTTATTTTTTTCCGCAACCTGAATCTCTTTTTCTATTTCTCCTAATATCTTCTTGGTATATTCCTTCTTTAATTCTTTTAATTCTTTATTAAATTCCTCATCAAAGGGAACCTGAAATTTTTCCAATAATTCTGTTTCATAATCAGCTCTCAAAGCTAATTGATTGATTTGATTAATTAAGTTTTCCGGTAAATTTACTTTTTTCAAATTTTCTGTACCCAAATCTTTTTCCGAGGAAATGTTTTTAATCACTTCAAAAATCTTTTGAAAATTCTCAGGAAAATATTCTTCATATCCAGAAACCTCCTTTTTTAATGAAGGCGTTTTTATTAAAAAAGATATTATTCTTTCAGCTATGCCATCTATCCGTGATTGCAATTGAGACGCAGGAAATTGATAGAGGGATTCATCCTCATCAGTAATATTCTCTTGATTGACTTCTTTTGATAATCTACCTAATTCATCTTCAAGGACTTGTTCAGGGATATTTATAAAGCGCGAGAGCCTATTTATCCAAAAGGATCTATCTAAAACATTAATAAGTTTTTTGATTTTAGGAAGAAAATAAGAAGCTATAGCTTTTTTACCATCAATATTTGTTTTGTCGCCTGCGTTTTTAGCTCTGGTAAAATAAAAATCCATTATCGCCCCAGCTTGATTTATTAAATCTTTAATGTTTTCTTTGTTTTCTTTATCATTGAGATAATCGGCTAAATCTTTTCCCTGGGACAATCTTAGAATCTTTACATTAAATTCTTTAGATAATGCTAATTCTATGCTCCTTTCAGCCGCTTTTTCTCCTGCTTCATCCATATCAAAACCTAAAACTAAAGTATTGTTATACCTTTTTAGAATTTTTAATTGATAAGAAGTTAAAGCTGTTCCCGAAGTAGCTACTATATTTTTAATGCCTGTCTGCCAACCCATTAAAAAATCTGTTTGCCCTTCTACTAATAAAGTACTTTCTTGAGAGCGTAGATAATTTTTGCTCTTTGATAAACCATATAAAATTTTACTTTTATCAAAGATTAAAGTTTGCGGGCTATTAATATATTTCCCTATTTTTTCTATATCCCTAATCGTTTTTAAAGGAGTTTTGCCTTGAAAAATTCTGCCGGTAAAACCAACCATGTTTTGGGAGTAATCTTCTATAGGAAACATAATCCGTGAACGAAAACGATCGTATATTTCTGTGTTTTTAGAAATGGCTAGGCCACTAGCCACAATGTCTTCTGGTTTAAATTCTTTTTTTATAAGAAAATCACTAAGAGATCGCCATTCATCAGAAGCCCAACCAAGATGAAATTCTTTTATTGTCTCTTGTTTAAAACCCCTTTTAATAAGATAATCTATAACTTCTTTCTTTTTCCAAAGATTCTCTTCAAAAAATATCGCTGCTTCTTTATTAATATCAATCAACCTTTGTTTCTGAGAACGCACTTGAGGATTCTCATAAGCTAATTTTACTCCCGCTTTTTGAGCTAATATTTTTAAAGCTTCTTTAAATTCAATATTTTCTATCTTCATTACAAAAGAAAAAATGTCACCTCCTAAAGAACACCCAAAACAATGCCAAATCTGACGGGATGGAGAAACAAAAAATGAAGGAGTTTTTTCTTTATGAAAAGGACAAAGAGCTCTATAATTAGCTCCTGCTTTTTGCAGTTTTACATACTGACCAACTACTTCTTTAATATCTAATTTATTTTTTATCTCTTCAGAAGAAGAAAGCATACTTAAATAATTCTTAATTTTTTAATTTTAAATTTTTAAAATCTGAGAAGAATTTTGGGAATAAAGATTATAAATCCTAAAATAAGCGCTGTCAAACAAGCTATAAGAACTGCTCCTGCTATTAAATCTTTAATCATTCTAATTTTATCAGAAATATATGGTTCTAAAAAATCTAATGTTTTTTCAAGAACAGTATTTAATATTTCTAAACTAAGAATAGAACCGATGAGAAAAATTATTATAAGCCATTCAAAATAAAAAATTTGCAGCCAAAATCCGAGAATTAATGTTCCAATTGCTATAAGAAACATTAAAAGAAAACTTTGTTGCAAAAATACATATTTTATTCCTTGAGAAGCATGATATATACTTTTGAGTAATTCTTTGAAAGAAAGTTTCATTGATAATTTCTCTTTTTAATTAAGTATCCTGACCAAAAATATTTTTAATTACTTCCTTTATTTCTTCTTTTTTTGGTTTAATTTTAGATTGAGTATACTGAACAGAATTTGTATGCGCTGAATTTTTTCCTCTTTGTCTTCGTATTTCTTTAAAACATTCATCACAATAAACAGGCCTGTCAGGATCTGGCCGAAAAGGCACAATAATTCTTTTTCCACACTGAGAACATACAGCTTCCCAGCCTTCTTTAACGCCAGCTTTTCTGCTTCTAGTATCTCCTGCCTTGGAGCTTGGAGAAAAATCCAATAACTCCCAATGCGCGATATTCTTTTCAACTTCTTGCCGCAAAGCCGCATAATGCTCGCGTGAATACTGAATCATTTCCTGTATAAATGACTGCTTTGGCAAACTGGAAGGCGGTATGTTCATTGCTGAAAAACTCTTGGATAAAATACCGTCAATCATTAACTTTATATAAAAATTATAATTTGGGAGGTTAATTAAGTTCTCTTTTGAAAATTCTGGGGCGAAATATTTTTCTAATAATTCTGCGTCTTCAGGACCTAATCTAAAAGAAACCAAAGTTCCTATATTGCCAAAAATAGAATCTTTAACCTGCTCATTAAGTTGAGCTATATATTGGTGAGCTAAAATTAAATTTAAACGATATTTTCTAGCTTCGGCAAAAATAGAAGCAAATGATTCAGTGGAAAAATTTTGAAATTCATCTACATATAAATAAAAATCTTTTCTTTGCTCTTCAGGAACATCTATACGACTCATTGCAGCTAATTGTATTTTTGTAACTAAAAGAGCCCCCAAAAGACTAGAATTATCCTCCCCGATCATGCCTTTTGATAGATTGGCTAAAAGAATTTTACCTTCATCCATTATTTGCCTGATATCAATCTTTGATTCTTTCTGTCCAATAATATTCCTAATTAAAGGGTTGGAGATAAATTGTCCAATCTTATTTTGAATTGGGGCAATTGCTTCTGTCGCAAAACGGACATTATAACGAGCAAACTCTCTTTCCCAAAAAGATCTAACTATGGGATCTGTCACCTTTTTCATTACTGCTTTACGAAAATCTTCGTCAGAAAGCAATCTGTTTACAGCCAAAAGCGTTGCGCCAGGGTATTCTAAAAGAGCCAGTAAAGCATTATTTAAAATATATTCCATTCTAGCAGACCATACATCCGGCCAGATTTTTTTAAAAACACCCATTAAACCCGCCACAACCAAATGTCGATATTCTACTGAAACTTCTTCAATAACATTAAAAGCAATCGGCCATTCAATATCGCCAGGATTAAAATAAACCACATCTTTTATTCTGTTTTCAGGAATAAAGTAAAGAATTCTATTTATCAATTCTCCATGAGGATCAATGACACATACGCCTTTGCCATTATTAATATCCTGCATAATCATATTCTCCACCATCGTTGTCTTGCCTACCCCGCTCTTTCCAACTAAATACATATGCCGACGCCTATCGTCAGTTTTAATTCCAAATCGCTGAAATTCATCCCTGAAATTTGTTATCCCAATATGATTTATATCGCCCATATTAATATAGTTTTTTAATTCTCAATTTTTAATATTCCAATGTATAGAGTTTGAGGCAAAGATGATTGTTGAAAAAAACTGTAGCGATTAGCGTGTTTTTAAAACAATCATCTGAGCCTAACTCGATTACTACTCCACTGGTAACCCTGTTGGCGGTTCCCCTTTCTTACTCAAAACTCTAGTTAATGTAGGAGTTACAACTTTTAATGCTGGGAAATGGTAAACAGTCGCTAATTCTTCTGTATTTAAAATTATGGGATCTTGTGTTCGTGCTCGCTTCAAGCAACTTTGATAAAGATCCATCTTTTTCAAAAATAATCTTCTGTTCTGTAAAAATCTGGTTTTAAGAATTGTGGAAGCGTCTTTGTTAATCTTAAAACCATTCAAGTTTTTTGAATTAAATTGCTTCAAAAAAGCCATAAAAGCGGAAATATTAGATTCATTAAAAATCTTTTTTGGAGAAATATAAAGTAACCTTATGCTTGTATTAAATGATAATTGTTTTATTTTATTTTCAATTGATTTAATTACATCCTTTTCTCCAGATGAAAGGACTATAGATGGCTCATTTTTCTTCTCTTCTTTTGTGGGCCAAACCAAAGGTTCAAATAGTCCTACTAAAAGATTTCTAAAAAAAGCACCGATCCAATCCAGCCAAGTAATTTTTTCCTCCTTTTTGCCTAACATAGTGTTAGTTTGTTTCTTTCCTTCATTTATAAACTTTTCCTCATCTTTATCAGAAAGAGGCTTAATAAGAATCTCTAAAATAAACCATTCAGATTTTTGAAGCTTGGCAATACTTTCTGCAAAACTTGATATTGGATCAATTCTTTTCTCTTCTTTTAATTCCTCAAAATAAGAATAAGTTTTAATAGGGTAATAATTTTCTTTTTCTAAAATAATTTCTGTTCCCCATAAATCAAAATCCTTATTTGGCAAATGAGCTGGAAGACGTAAAAAATAATCATCAATTTCTTCAATTTCTATTTCTGGATATTGCGCGTAAAACTGTGACTCTATTAAATTTTTATATTCTTTAGGAACGCGAACAATAAAATATAGCTCTCTATCCATTCCAACCAGTTCTAAACAAATATGGCCTTTTTCTATAACATGAAAACCATTAAATACTTGCTCCATTGCTTTAGGGGTTTGTAAAATCTCACGATTAATTTTCACTTGCAAAGTAACCCAATCTTTTATCTCTTCTTTTTCTTTTTCTTTTTTTTCTTTATACTTTTTATTTAAATCAATAAAAAACTTCCCCAAAATAATAAGGGCTAATAGCCACCAAAATTCACGAATAATCTCTCCTAACATTAAACCTCTAATATTTTATAAGACCTAATTAAGCTATAATATTTATTCGGCAATTTTTTAAAATATCTCTTATTATGAAGATTTAAAATAATAGTATTATCTTTAGCCATTCTGCGTTTTTTAACTTCCTTGATGATTGTTTCCTGTTTTAACGACTTTCCTGCCTCTTTCAAGATATCTTTAATAACATTGATTATCTTTCCGGGTTTATAACCCCATTCCCCTAACGCATAAATTCCCCTTCCAATAAGAACAAAGCGAGAATCACGAATTAGTTCATTGTGCACTGTTTGAACACATACTTTCTTCTGCCAAGAATGAGAAGCCACAGATGCTGGAATAGTTATTGCATTACATTCATTAAGGCGTTTTGTAATATCAGAAAAATGTAATGGCTTTTTAGAATGTTTCATTATCAAATATGCCCTATCACGAGCGCCAGATGGATCTATTTCCATCCAATCAAATAAACCATACTCGCCAAAAGGATTCATGCCAACCTTCTTTGATATTTCTAAACATGCCTTTAGTTCTTCCTTATTAATACTAGATGAAACATTATTTTTAACCGAAGCTAATATTTCGTCTATCAGACAAGTTGATTGTTTTTTCTTAAAGAACCCTTCTATATCTTTAATATTCTTATAAATTTTATTTTTGGAAATCCTGGAAAAATGCCAAAAACTATTGTACAAATCATTTTCTTCTTCAAATGAAAAATTAGGATTTAATGCCAATAAAAATCTAATCACCGACAAATTTCCTTTTGATTCTTTAAACTGTTTATCTATTTTTACAAGAAATCTCTCGTTCTCATCTACTCCTCTACTCTGTCTTAAAATTTGCCCAGCTTGTTTTATAAAAACATCAGCCATTTTTAAAACAGGCTGTTTTTTAACAGTTTTTAAAGCTACCTCTATAATTTGCCTGATTCTTTCTCGGGTAACTTTATAATCCCGACCAACTGCCTCTAATGTTTTAGGATCGTTATTATCTAAACCAAATCTTTTCTTAACAATGTCCTGCGTGCGAGAGGGTAAAATAGCAATGATTTTAAGAGCCAATTGGTATGGACTCTCTTTATTTAAATTAGAATTTTTCATGTTTGTTAATAATTAAAACTTAATAGTTTTAATTCAACGTTCTTGAGCAAAGCCACGTTTGACGTGGCGAAGCAAAAGGTTGTTATATTATAATTAAAGCAAGAATTTAGCAAAGAGTCAACCCTTTTTAGACCAATCATATAATAATGGAGCAGCAAGACAAATTGAAGAATAAGTACCTATTATTACACCGCTAATCATTGCTATCACCAGTATTTTAATAGAAATAGGGCCTAAAAAATATAAAGCTATCAAAGGAAAAGTTGTTGTAAGGGATGTATTTAAAGATCGCAAAAGGGTTTGATTAATGCTTAAATTGATAATTCCAGTCAAACTTTCTTTTGTTTTTAAACGTATATTTTCCCTAACCCTATCAAAAACTACTATTGTGTCATGAACAGAATAACCGGCTACTACCAATAAGGCCACCAAAAAATCCGAATTTACTTCCCAGCCTTTTAATTTTCCCAACAAAGAAAACAAACCTATAATGAACACTGCATCGTGCATCAATACTAAAACTGCCAAAATCCCGTAACGATAAGATGGAACACGAAAAGAAGAATGGTGAAAAGCATAGGAAAGATATGCTAAAATTCCAAAAAAGACCAAAAGAACCGCCCAAATAGATTTGGATTTCAATTCTTGACCAATAGAAGGGCCAATTGACTCAAATTTTCTTTCCTGAATTAAAGGAATTATCCCTTGTAATCCTTTAAATAATTGAACGTGTTTTTCTTCGGAAATATTAGAAAAACGTAATATTAAACTATCTTCGTTTGTGGTTTGAACATTAATTTGCCCTAATCCTTCATTTTCTAAATAATCAACAATTTTAATCGCATCATTTTTAATATTTAAGGATGTTATCTCCCAAAGACTTCCACCAGTAAAATCAATTCCCCAATTAAACCCAAAAATCGAAAGACATAAAAAAGAACCAGCAATCATTGCTATTGAAAACCCATAAAAGATGTTCCGTTTATTAATAAAATCCATAACTACTTATTTGTTATTAATGTCTGCAAAAATATCCTTGTGATATACAAAGCGGTAATTAAACTCACACCCACTCCAATTGCCAATGTAACAGAAAACCCTCTTATCATACTTGATGTAAAATAATAAAGAATTACAGCAGAAATTATTGTAGCGATATTAGAATCTCGAATAGCTGGCCATGATCTTTGAAAACCGTCTTCCATAGAAATCCTCATCGGTTTATTTTTTTTAATTTCTTCCTTGGCATGTTCAAAAATTAAAATATTTGCATCCACAGCCATACCAATAGAAAGAATAAACCCGGTAATACCCGCTAAGGTAAGAGTCACTGGTAAGGCTTTAAAAATGCCCATTGTTAAAATAACATAGATTATTAAAGAAATTGAAGCCAAAAACCCCGGCATACGATAAATCAAAATCATAAATATAAGAACTAAAACAAATCCTAAAAGGGCCGCTTTAGCAATTTTCTGAATCGATTCTTCGCCTAAAACAGCGCCAACTGATTGTTGAGAAATTAAATTAATTGGGACAGGTAAAGCGCCTTGGTTCAATCTCGTTACTAATTCTTTTGCTTCTGATAAACTAAATCTTCCAGAAATCTGGGCCTTGCCTGAAGGAATTTCTTCCCGTACTATAGGAATACTAATTGGATAATTATCTAAATAAATTGCTAGTGGTTGCCCTATATTCTTTTTTGTCAAAGCAGCAAAAATCTTTGTACCTTCATCATTAAATTGAAGATTAATTATAGGTAAAGAAGTATTTTGATCAAAACTCAATTCTGCTCTTTCTAAATATTGTCCTGTTAAAGAAGTCTGTTTAAAATATGGATCAGTCTGCATGATTCTTAAATCAGAATTTTCCTTTTTCGCTTCTTCCTCTTGTAATTCTAATATGGCTTTAGCCTCCTCTTCTGTACGAACCTCTTTAAATTCTAAATAAGGAGTTTCTCCAATCATTTTTATTGCTTCTTGAATATCTTTAATTCCGGCTAATTCCACTATTAAACGCCATTTTTCTCCACTTCTATTTATTTGCACACGCGGTTCTCTAACCCCTGAATAATTTATACGCCTTTCTATTACATCTCTTAAACCATCCATTGCTGAAGCATAATCAGAAACTTCAATATTATTTAAATCAGCTTCGTAAAGTAAAAGTGTTCCGCCAGAAACATCCAATCCAAAGCTAAAAGACCTGTCAAAAAAACGGGGAAGTTCAATCCCCCTTTCTTTTAATCCATCAGGATAAACAAAAGCCCCCAATAAAATGGTGACTATAAAAATACCAATAATAATTAATAACTTTTTGTAGTTCATTTCCTAATTCTTTACAATCCTATCAAAAATTTTAATTAAGTATAATTTAACACAACTGTTATGGTTTGTCTATTTTCTGATTATATCATTATATTAAAGCCCAATCTGAATAGATATTTTTAAAAAGAAAAAAATTATAATCCAAAAAATTGATGTGAATATTACTCCGGCTATAAAGCCAGAAAGAGAAGAAGCTAATGTTTCACCTATTTTGAATTTAAATTGCCGTTGCTCTTCAGAAATAAAATCTCTGGAAAAATTCTGTAATTTATTCATATTTTTTTATTATTTATAAATATATTATTTATATCACTTTTATTATACCACAATTCTTTTTGAAAATAAAAAAGTCGCATCCCAACAGCTTTATACTGTGAGAGGGATGCGACTGGTAGAAACTATTTTGCTTTTTCTGAGAGAAAAGCCATCAGTGTTGCATAGTCTTGTATATTGTTGACCACAAAATTCTTGTCAATTTGTTTTATCAGTTCAGAGATAACTTTTCCCGGCCCAAATTCAAGATAAGATTTGACTCCATTGTCTGTAAACCAATTTATACAAAACACCCATTTTACTAAAGATGTAACTTGTTTCACCATAGTTTTTTTGATTTCTTCAGAACTGCCATGAGGCTGTCCAGTAACGTTTGCCACTACAGGTATTGAAAGAGGTTTTATGTCTATGCCGTTAAGAAAATTCTCCAGTTTTCTCGCAGCGGATTTCATCAATGAAGAATGAAATGCGCCTGCGACATTAAGTACAATCACGCTTCTGGCGTCCATCTCCTTTGCAATCCTCTCAGCCTCTGCAATGCCGGTTTTTTCGCCCGACAAAACCGTCTGTTCCAGTGAATTAAAATTGGCTATTTCTATCCCCGTTTTTTTGCAAATCTCTTCCAGTTTTTCCATGGGAAGTCCAATAATACTGACCATTCCACCCTGTTTTTCCTCACAAGCTTCCTGCATAAAACGGCCACGGGCTTCCAGTACACGCAAAGTATCTTCAAACGAAAGACCACCTGCAACATGAAGTGCGGTCCATTCGCCCAGGCTAAGCCCCGCCATTCCTTTAAGCACCGGGTTTCCCGCTTCTTCTGCGAACGCTGTGTAACAAGCCACACTGATTACAAAAATTCCCGGCTGACAATTACTTGATTCTGTCAGTTTAGATTTCGGACCCTCAAAACAGATTTTTGAGAGGTTATATCCAAGAACTGCATCAGCCTTATCAAAAAGCATTTTACATTCAGGGTATGCTTCAACAAGATCCTTTCCCATTCCAATATATTGCGCGCCTTGTCCTGCAAAAACAACAGCTTTATCGTTCATAACTCTCTCCTTTCCCTGTTCAGGGTTTTTAAAAATTTTAAATGTGCAATCCACGCTTGGTGCCCCCAGGAGGAATCGAACCTCCATCAATAGCTTAAAAGGCTACTGCTTTTCCGTTAAGCCATGGGGGCAATAATTATTCTTCTTTTTTGTCTTTTATTTTCTCAATCTTTTTTTCTAGTCGCTTTTCAAGCGGCAAAACAACAAAATTAATTAAAAGAATTAATATTGTGACAGATATTGCCAACCAATATAGTTCTAATCCTACTGCCGCTCCAACAGCTGCTGTTGTCCACATCATCGCTGCTGTAGTCAACCCCTCAATTTTGCCTTCTCTTTGCCTAAAAATGATAATTCCAGCACCTAAAAATCCTATACCAACAATAATCTGCCCCAAAGTTCGTGAAGGATCTAAGCTTGATATTCCAAGATATTGGCTAAAACTCAAACGGGAAATCATTACAAATAAAGCTGCTCCTAAACTAATTAAAGAAAATGTTCTTAATCCTGCTGCTCTTTGAGCCCATTCTCTTTCAAGACCAATTAAAGCACCGAGCATAGCTGCCAATATTAAACTCTTCAAACTTAAAATAAAAATACTTGACGAAATATCCATTGTAGAATACTATAGCACTAGAAAAATCAAAAATCAATAATATGATATCTACTTCAGATTTTGAAAAAGGAATGGTAATTAAAGTTAATGGCGAAGCTTGGCAAATCGTCAATTTTGAATTTTATAAACCTGGAAAAGGAGGAGCTGTAATGAGAACTGAATTAAAGAATTTTCAAACAGGAAAAGTTTTACAAAAAACATTTCGCTCTGGAGACAAATTTGAAGAAATAGAAACAGAATATCAATCCGCTTTTTATTTGTACAGCGATAGAAAATCAGCTTTTTTCCAATTGAAAGATAGTAATGAAAGAATTAATTTTCCTCTGGAAAAAGTAGAAAATTTGATTCAATTTTTAAAAGAAAAAAGTGAAGTTTCAATTATTTTTCTTGATGAAAAACCAGTTAATATTAATATTCCAATAAAAGTAGAGCTATTAGTTGTGGAAGCCCCAGCAGCAATTAAAGGAAATACTGTTTCGGGAGGTATAAAAACTGTCGTTTTAGAAACAGGATTAAAAATTAATACACCTCTCTTTATAAAAGAAGGTGATATATTAATTATTAATACTGAAACAGCAAGCTATGTAGCAAGAGCAAAATAAATTATTTAACTGTAACGCTTTTTGCTAAATTACGAGGTTTATCTGGATCTATCCCCTTTTCTAAAGCAATATAATAACTTAAAAGAAAAATCGGAATAATATTTACTAAAAGAGAAAAAATCTCTTCAACTTCTGGGACTTCAACAAAAAAATCAAAATCTTTTTTCTTCTCAGGACCTATTCCAATAATGTAAGCGCCCCTGCTTTGTAATTCCATTGCATTTATTAAAGTATTGTCTTCTTCTTCGCCTTTTGATAAATGAATTATACAAGGAGTTCCTTTTTCTATTAAAGCAATCACTCCGTGTTTTAATTCTCCTCCTGCAAAAGCTTCAGTATGGATATAACAACCTTCTTTAATTTTTAATGCAGTTTCTAAAGTAGTTGGATAATTATAACTTCTCCCGATTACATAGATATGTTTTGTTGAAGATAATTTTCTGGCTAATTTCTTTATCTTTGTAATAAATAATTTATTCTTTAATAACTGGTTTATTTGCCAGCTTATTTTTTTTAATTCTTTTTCTCCTTTTTTATGCTGACCAAAAATAGAATAGAAAAGCAAAATTATTAAACTTAATTGTGATAAATAACTTTTTGTCGCTAAGACACATTTTTCCGGACCAGCATTAATCATCAATACATAATCACTTATTCTTGTTAAACTAGAGCCCATTACATTCACCAAAGACACTATTTTTATTCCTTTCTCTTTGGCTTTTTTTACAGCTTCTATTGTATCAATGGTCTCTCCACTTTGCGAAACAGCAATTAACAAAGTTTTTTTATCTAAAGTAGGAAGAAAATTTTTAAATTCACTAGCAGGACTAAAATTAGTTTGTTTCCCTACAGATGAAAATAAATATTGGCCAGCTAAACAAGAATGCCCAGCAGTTCCGCAAGCTACAAAAAATAAACTAGAGCTTTTCTTAATCAAATCTGCTATTAATTTCAATTTCTTACTATCCTGCCAAACAGCTTTTTTTATGGCTTCTGGTATTTCTGTTATTTCTTTTATCATAAAGTGTGGATATTTTCCTTTTTCTGCTTCTTCTTGAGTCCACTTAATCGTATCTATTTTCTTTTTCAATATTTTTTTTGAAAATAAATTCTTAATATTGTATGTTTCATTATCAATAATATGCACCATATCCCCGTCATCTAAAAATATAACCTTGTTTGTTTTATTTAAAAAAGCTGGTACATCTGAAGCCAAAAAAAGTCCTTTATCACCTATTCCCATTACTAAAGGAGATCCTTTTCTAGTACCAATAATTTCTCCTGTTTTTTTATCTAATACCACAACAGCAAATAGACCTTTCAATCGGCGAAAAGTTTTTTCACAAGAAATAACAAAACTATTATTCTTTCTATATTCTTCAATTAAATGAGGAATAACTTCTGTATCAGTTTGAGAAACAAAATGATGACCTTTTTTAATTAATTCTTCTTTCAGAATTTCATAATTTTCAACAATTCCATTGTGAACAACAAAAATATTTTTATCGCAGGAAAAATGAGGATGAGCATTTACTACTAAAACCTTGCCGTGTGTTGCCCAGCGACTATGGCCAATTGCAACAGAAGAATTTAAAAGTTTATTTTCCTCCTTAAACTCACCAATTTTTCCAACTTTTTTTAATAAATGAGCCTTTTGATTATTCAAATAAACAATCCCCCAAGAATCATATCCCCTGTATTCCAGATATTTTAAACCATTTATAACAATTGAAGTAGCGTTTTCTTTTCCTTTATAAGCAATAATTCCACACATACATTTAATAATTCTTCATTTAAAATTTATAATTTTTAATCAATTCTCTAATTTTAAATTACCTTTAATATATCTTTGATATTTTCACTCACATAACCCTGGAATAAAACCCTCACTGCCTCTTTTTCATAAGATGAAGTATTAGAATTAGCAACCAAAAAAATATTACAACCGAGTATAGCCGGCAAAGCTAGATCCAGTTCAAAAATATCGCCTATTACTAAAGTTTGTCCCGATTTTACAGAAGTTGCTTTCCAAATTTGATTTAAGACGTCAAAATATTCTTTTCTTCTTAAATAAATGACTCTATTCAAGCCATTTATTGTCAAAGTTTCAGGAACAGCATCAAGACTAGAATCAATAGAATATTTTTGCGCGTCGCCAAAAAGTGTAATTTTTTCTTTGCCTTGAGGATCTAATTTTTCTATTTTATTAGTAACAGCGCCTGAATTGGAATTAGTCACGATAAAAACGGGCATTCTTTTAATCAATTCTTCTAAAACTTCTTTTGCCTGTTTTTTAAAAACAATGCCACTTTTTGTATAATTGCGCTGAAAAATCTGCTGAAGAATATCGTCTCTTTCATTTTTATCCATTAAAACTCCTGCTTTATCCAAAAGAGATTTGGCTATAACTGTTGCTAATACATAATTATCTACATTTGGAGGGGCAACAATCTTTCCTTTATATTTCCAACCATATCCATTAGGATTTTGTAAAATTTCTCTTTCTGTCTTTCTCCATTCTTCATCTATATCTTTCTTGTCTAATAGATTAGCAATATCCTTTTTAAAATTAATTAAAAATGGTTTTGCTTCTTCATTAGCCAAAGTTAAAGTGCCATCAAAATCCAAAATTACAATTTTACTCTTCATTTAATAACAATTTTAATGCTTTGATTTTTAAACTGGAGTCATAAAAGGTTCGGAATGTTGTTGAGAGAACTATAGCGTTTAGCGTGTTTATGAAACAATATTCCGAACCTTTGTCAAAAATTACCTTGGGTCTATTTTAAGCCCATCATTAAAACGACGAGGAATAATATGAATATGAGGACGATGAGCAACAACTGATTGAGCTGCTTCACCTTGATTAGTCAAAAAATTATACCCATCAGCTTTTATTTCCTTTATATGTTTTTCTGCTAAATTACGACCTAAAACACAAATTTTCTGCCATTCTTGTTCAGGCATTTCTTCAGTATTAGAATAATGATTTTTAGAAAATACAACAATATGCCCTTCACTAATAGGGCTTATATCAAAAATAGCTAAAAAGTTATCATCTTCATAGTATTTTTTTGATGGAATTTCTCCTTTGACAATTTTACAAAAAAGGCAGTCTTCTTTTAACATAATTTTAATATTTAAATTATTAAGGTTCGGGGATATTGTTGAGAAAACCGTAGCGATTAGCGTGTTTTCGAAACAATATTCTGAACCTTTATTAAAAATTACTAAACTAAATTTCTTGCCTCTCCTTTTAAATAACCCTCAATATTCTCCATTGTAGTAATAACAATATTCTGAAGCGCTTCTTTTGTATTAAAAGCGTTATGCGGAGAAATAATCACATTATCCAAATCAATGAAAATATGATTGGCTAAAAGTGTTTTTAATTTCTCAGGAGGGATATTTTCTTTTTCTAAAAGCATTCTTTGTTCTTCAATTAAATCGCCTTCTTCTTCTAAAACATCCAATGCCGCGCCTCCTATTTGACCTTTCTTTAATGCCTGATAAAGCGCTTGCGTTTCTATTACTCCTCCTCTGGCAGTATTAATAATATAAACTCCTTTTTTTGTTTTTGATAAATTCTCTTTGTTCAATAAATGATGTGTCTCTTTATTATAAGGAACGTGCAAAGTAATTATATCTGATTGGGACAATAAATCTTCGAAAGAAACATATTTAAAACCTAATTGCTCAGTTAATTCTTCTCTTGGGTATTTATCATAAGCAATCACTTCCATTGAAAATCCTTTAGCTATTTTTATAACCTCGGTTCCAATTTGTCCTGTTCCTATTATTCCTATGGTTTTTTCAAATAATTCTTCACCTCGCAACCCTTCTAAAGAAAAACTTCCCGTTTCTCTAACACGATGATAAGAATTATAGACTTTTCTTATCAAGCATAAAAGTAAAGCAAAAGTATATTCAGCCACAGTATGGCTCCCATAAGCAGGAACATTAGATATCAAAATCTCTTTTTTCTTACAATAATCCAAATCAATATGATCAAAACCAGTAGAGCGCGTTGCAATAAATTTTAGATTTTCCAGTTGCCCTAATACCTCTGCTGATATTTGAGAACCAATAAAAGTAGAAATAATTTCATAATCCTTAAATTCTTTGGCATTTTCCAAAGTAAGCTTTTCTGAAAAAAAATCCACTTTCCCCAAAAAATCAGGATATTTTTGGAAAATTCCTTTTTCCCAATCAGCTGCTTCTAAAAAGATTATCTTCTTCATAAATTTTAATTAATCTATTGTATTTTACCATCCTTTCTTCTTGATTGGGAGCCCCGGCCTTTAATGCCCATGCTCCGCTTGCCCAAGCCAAATCCGCAATAAAATGATCATCAGTTTCTGCGCTTCTATGGCTTATAATAATTTTTAAATTATGTTCATTTGCCAAATCAATTGTTGATAAAGTTTCAGAGATTGTTCCAATTTGGGTAGGTTTTATAATTACTCCGGTAATCGCTTTTATATCTATAGCTTTTTTAACCAACCCTGAATTAGTTACTGTTAAGTCATCTCCAATTATTACAATTTTATCCCCTATTCCATAGACTAATTTTTGAAAATTTTCCCAATCTTTTTCTTCAAAAGGATCTTCTATAGAGAGAATGCCATATTCAGAAATAAGTTTTTTATATATTTCGCCTAATTCTTCTTTTGAAAAACTTTTATCTTTTTCTAATAAATATATTCCCTCTTCTTTATCATAAAAAGAAGACGCCGCAACATCCAATGAAAACTTTATTTTATCTTCTAAGTTTAATTCCTCTTTGATCTGATTAAGAATTTTTAGAGGTTTTTCATAATCATCTTCAGGAATCAATAATCCACCTTCATCGCCAAATTTATTTTCTCTATATTCTTTTTTAAAATATTCCTTTAAACCAGCAAAAAATATCTGGGCAACTTCTAAAGAAACCTTTGGATTATCAACTTGAGGCACAATCATATATTCTTGAATTTTCGGTCCATATACAGCATGTTTACCTCCGTTAATTAAATTAAATAAAAAAAACGGAACCTTCTTTTCAATAGAAACAGATAATTGTGTTTCTAAATATTGCCAAAGTTCCAAATTCTCTAATTTTGCAGCTAATCGGCAAAATGTTTGAGATAAAACCAAAATTAAATTTCCGCCAAGATTGCTTTTATTTTCCGTCCCATCTAATCTTAATAAATAATTATCAAAATCCTTTAAATTGGAAAACTCAACATCTATAATTTTATCCTTAATCATTTTAAATCTTCTAATTGCTGAATGCGGTTCTAAAATATAAGCCTCTTTTTCTCCCTTGCTTTTTCCTTGTGGAATACTAGAATTAACTTCAATATTACCACTCTTCATCGTGGCCTTTAAAGTCTCGTGCCCCCGTGAATCAAGAATTATTTTAAGAAAAATATCATCAATTTTCATTTTTGCTAATATCTAAAATTGTCTTTATTACTGTATCTGGATTTAGAGACATGCTTTCTATCCCCTGTTTTGCCAAAAATTGTGCGAATTCTGGAAAATCCGATGGAGCTTGACCACAGATTCCCACATATTTTTTCCTCTTCTTACAAACTTTGATTACTTCTGCAATCATTTTTTTAACAGCTTCATTTCTTTCATCTCCTATTTTTTGTATAACAGCATTATCTCTGTCTATTCCTAATGTTAATTGAGTTAAATCATTGCTTCCTATACTCATCCCATCAAAAATATCTAAAAATTCATTTATTAATACTACATTTGATGGAATTTCACACATTACATATAGCTTTGTTGATTTTCCTCCATCTAGTAAGCCTGATTTTTGAATCAATGCTTTTACTTCCTTCGCTTCTTTTATAGTACGACAAAAAGGAACCATTATTGTAATATTTTTTAATCCAAAAACTTGCTTTGCTCTTTTTATTGCCTCACATTCCATTAAAAAAGCCGGCTTAAATTGTGGGTCAATATAACGGCATGCGCCTCTAAATCCAAGCATTGGATTGGCTTCATCTTCTTGTTCAAAAAGCTCTCCTCCAATCAGATTGCGATATTCATTAGTCTTAAAATCAGAAAATCTTACTATTACTTCTTTCGGATAAAAAGCAGCAGCTATCTGGGCAATCCCCTCTGCTAACTCTTTTATAAAATATTCTTTCTTATCCTTATGCTCCACAGTCATTTCGTCAATTTTTCTAACAAGCTCTTTTGACTTAAGTTTCTTGTAATGATAAAGAGCTAAAGGATGAATTCTAATCTTCTCTGCAATAATAAATTCTTCTCTGGCTAATCCTACTCCATTATTGGGAAGAAATGATGTTGAAAAAGCAATTTCAGGAGCGCCAATATTAATCATGATCTTGGTTTTAATCTTGGGAAATTTTTTAAAATTATATTCTTTAATTTTAAAAGGAACTTTTCCATCAAAAATCTTCCCATCAAGACCTTGAGTGCAATCTACAGTTACATCTTGTCCGTTTTTAAGAATTTTCGTAGCATTTATTGTCCCTACAATACACGGCACGCCTAATTCTCTGGAAATAATTGCGGCGTGACATGTTTTACTTCCTTCATTAGTAATAATAGCTGAAGCCATTGGAAAAACTGAAGTCCAATCAGGATCAGTCATTTTAGTAACTAAAACCTCTCCTTTTTTAAATTCAGAAAGTTTTGAAGCATTTTTTATAATATGCACTTTTCCTATACCAATTTTATTGCCAATAGCTATGCCATTTAAAATGGGCTTTTTTGTGGTTTTTATTTTATATTTCTGATAAATATTTGCTTTGATTGAATGGACAGTTTCTGGTCTTGATTGGACAATAAATAATTCGCCTGTTTTTCCATCCTTTGCCCATTCTATGTCCTGAGGCATCCATTTTTTTTGAATCTTTGAATAGTGTTCTTCAATAATAATCCCCCATTTTGCCAAAGTAAGAATTTCGTCATCAGAAAGAGAAAATTTTAATTGGTCTTTTTCAGAAACCGCAATTTCCTTAAGCCCGGTCTTTTTGTTGTAAATATATTTTTTTGTCTTTCTTCCTAAATCTTTTCTAATAATTGGCCTATATAGCCTGCCCTGAGTTTGTCGAAGGGTAGGTTTAAAAACATAAAATTCGTCAGGAGTAATCAACCCTTTTACTATCATCTCCCCTATTCCAAAAATGGAATTAATCAAAACCACATTGGAAAATCCCGTCTCTGTATCTAAGGTAAACATAACTCCAGAAGACGCTAAATCAGAACGCACCATTTTTTGAACTCCAGTGGAAAGCCCAATATCCATATGCTTAAATCCTTTTTCTTCCCGGTACATTATTGCCCTATCAGTAAACAAAGATGCGTAACTATTTTTAACCGCTTTTAGTAATTCTTCTTCTCCCCTTACATTCAAATAAGTTTCATGTTGACCTGCAAAACTAGCTGAAGGAAGATCCTCGGCTGTGGCAGAAGAACGAACTGCCACATCTAAATCATTTTGTTTATATATCCTGCAAAGCTTTTGATAATTCTTAATAATGTCTTTCTCCAAATCTTTAGGTAAAGGCGTCCCTAAAATTAATTTTCTTATTTTCTTTCCTGTTTTTTGAAGGTTTTTAATGCTCTTCGGATTAAACTCAGATAAAATTCCTTGAATAGTTTTTTTAATTTTGCCTTTTTCTAAAAAATAAAAATATGCTTGAGCAGAAATAGCAAAACCATTTGGGATATTTATTCCTTTTTTTGATAAATTCCTATACATCTCCCCCAAAGAGGCATTCTTTCCCCCTACAATAGGAACATCTTTGATATTTATTTCCTTAAACCACAAAACATATCTCTTCATATTAATATAATTTCAGATTTTTAATTGTTATTTATTTTATAATCTTCAATAAATTTCTTTATTGAACGATCATAGCTCTTTTCTGCTTCTTTAGAAAAACAACAAGCAGGCAATTCGTCATTTGCTAAATGATATTTTATGCACTCACAACAAATCCCCTTTCTGGGACAACCTGGATAAGTACAAGAACATATTTTTAAATTTTTTTCTTTCTGACATTCCATAATTGTTATAATAAAGTTATCCACATGGGGCTTGACAAGATTAAAATGTTTGCTATACTACCAATGCTACTGTCTAGAGAGATTGAATAGCTTGCTATTTAGTTTCAAAGGGCAGTAGCATTCTTTTTACTACTCTTCCAATAATAATATCTCTGCCTCTCTTTTGATGGCAGAGATCTTTTTTTCGGGAATTCTTGTTTTTTTTGAAAATTTTACTACATCTATCTTTAATAAATTCTGAACTAACATTAATTTTTGCTGATAAAATATTTCTAACAAATTATTGGTTAAAGATGGAAGAATAGTAATTGGATAAAATTTTTCTGATTCAATCACATACTCTAACCCTCTTAGCTCTGGATATTTCCATCCTAATAAATCTATGCCAGCACACTCAGCATATTTAATTATTTTGCTTGTAAATTTAGTATTAGTGACAATAATCGGTCGTATTTTTAGTTTTTCTGATTTAATTTTTGCAAAAAAATTACCTGATTTCAAATCTAAAAAGCGGGCACAATGAATTAAACCAACTTTTAAATCCACCCTTCCCCCTGGCAAACTATGATATTTACATTCTCCAATTAAAAAATATCTTTCCTCTTTGGCTAAAAAATCAATTTCGTGACGAACACATTGTCCTTTAACATATTGATTAAGTTCAATAGAAAAACCTAATTGTTTTAAAATCCCTCCAACATATTTTTCAAATGGAAAACCACTGGGACCTAAGCGTCTCATCGCTTCTTTTAACCTAAAACGAATTCTACCGCGAGGATACTCTTTTGATAAGATTTGTTCAACTCGTTGAAAAATTTCTTTTGTGGTTATTCCAGGATATGCTTCCCTTTCAATAATAGTGGCAATTTCTTTTGCTAATGCCCTTGGAGCACCAACTCGTTCAGCGCCATTACAAATCTTTTTCCATGAAAAAGTCTCCTTCCTGCCTAAACTGTTGATAACATATAATTTTTTCATATTTTTATCTTACTTTACTACCAGGTGATACTTCTCCTTCTGGGACTAATAAAACAGGCCCTTGCGAAGAATCAACTGCTAAAAGCATACCCTGACTTACATAACCCTTTATTTTTTTAGGCTCTAAATTAGCCACAATAATAATCTTTTTGCCTTCTAATTCTTCTAAAGAATAGTCCTTAGCAATACCGGCAACTAATTGTCTTTTTTCTGTACCCAAATCAATGTGCAAAATAAGAAGCTCGTCTGCTTCTTCTATTTTTTCTGCTTTTAAAATTTTAGCTACACGTAAATCCAATTGTTCAAATTGATCAAAAGTAATCATATTTTTTTGAGAAAATGGTTTCTTGTTTTGAACTCGTTTTTGAATTTCCTCTTCATTCATACCAAAGTGATGAGCTATTTCATGCCAAACCGTTTCTTGCACAATTTCTTTAATTCTTTCTTCATTATTATTCGTTGCTTTTTCAATGTTTTTTTGAAATAAAGTTATTTTGTCTGGCGCTGCCCTATAATAGTACCCTCTTTTAATTTGAGGAACTCCCTCGTACAAACCCAAAATAGAACCGCCAGAAGAATAGCCTAATTGTTGTCTCTGAAATTCACTTGGTTCATTTTGCGCTACAATAGCAATATTTTTTAATTTATTTAGAAACCGATAAGAGAGTTTTTTAAGGGCCTGGCTTATTAAATCTTCAAATCTTTCTTTCTCCATATTTATGTTTCAAGATGTTTAATAATTTCCTCAAAAATATCCGGTGGGATTGGAATTGGATCCCCTGGTTTAGTTATTCCCGGATATTTCCACGCACTAATAACTTTTATTCTACGGCCTCGCTCACTAACAAGTTGATACATTACCCAAATCTCATAAGGATGCTTTTTAGAGCCAGCCTTTTGCATTGAAGCTAAAGTTTTTGGAGCAATACCTTCTTCCACTCTTTTGGGATTTCTTATCACCCGCTTTACCCTGCTTTCAGAAAGCATATATTGGCGCATCTTTGCTTGAGAATGTTTGGTCCAAACAAATAAACTTTCTTTATTTCGAGCGGAGCGAGAAACAAAGTTCTCGCCGAAGGCGGGGTTTTTATTCTCTTTGTACTTAATAAAATTCATTTTATTTCAAAATCAATTAGCCCCTCGTCTTTTTCTATACTTTCTTCTATATTTTCAATATTATCCTGAAAATAATCTTTTAAGCAATTTATTAAACTTTCTATATTTTCTTCTAGTCCCTCTACTACTAAAGTAACACTTCCATCATCATTATTCTCTACCCAACCAGTTAAATTATGCTTTTTAGCTAACATCGCAACTCTAAAACGAAACCCTACACCTTGAATTTGACCATAGAAAATGATTTTTTTACGCATAATACTGTCATAAGACGAATGGATGTTATTGAAGAAACTGTAGCGATTAGCATGTTTATGAAATAACATCTACTCGTCATAATTATCCGTGTTTAAATATTATAACATCTCCATCCTGTACTTCATACTCTTTTCCTTCTAATTGAATCCACCCTTTTTGACGGGCAGTACTCCATTTACCTGCCTCTAATAATTTTTGCCAATCAATAACTTCAGCTTTAATAAATTTATCGGCAAAATCACTGTGAATCATTCCTGCCGCTTCCTGAGCTTTAATACCTTTTTTTGCAGGCCAAGCGCGCGCCTCCTTTTCGCCTACTACAGTGAAAAAACTAATAAGCCCTAAAGTCTGATAGGCTTTTTTAATAAGATCTAATAAATCTGGATTTGTTTCTAAATCAGCAATAATATATTCACTTTTTAATTGTTCAACAAGATTAATAACTTCTTTTGGCAAATCCTCATCTCTGCCATTAAATAAATAGATTTGCTTTTTTGCTGTTAAAAAATCTAAATTTTTTACTGCTGAATTCTTTAATAATTCCTCGCTTAAAAAATTTACTAAAAGACTGCCCCGATTAAATAAATCCTTTATCTGATTTAATATTTCTAATTCTTTAACAATATCCTTATTCCCAGCACGAACTTCTCCTTCAGCTTTATTTATTCTTTTTTCTACAGTTTCTAAATCTTTTAAAACCAGTTCGGTATTAACTACCTCAATATCTCTTAGAGGATCTATACTTCCTTCTATATGGACTACGGTTTCTTTTGAAAAACAACGGACCACTTGTACTATAGCATTCGTTTCGCGAATCTGAGCTAAAAATTGATTTCCTAACCCCTCTCCTTTATTAGCTCCTTTTACTAATCCTGCAATATCAAAAAATTCAATTGCAGCAGGAATTACTTTTTCTGGCCTACTTATTTGAGCTATTTTTTCCAATCTTTCATCAGCCACTGAAACAACAGCCACATTGGGATCAATAGTGGTAAATGGATAATTAGCAATATTAACTTCTTGCTTTGTTAAAAGTTTAAAAAGGGTAGATTTTCCAACATTAGGCAAGCCAACAATTCCAATTGATAAATTCATAATATCTTTATCTTATAATAAAACAGGGCTGATAACAATATCAGCCCTGTTTTTAATCAAATTTAATCTCTTTTATTTGAAAAGCTTTTGACCTATAAAAAGAGATACCAGAGAGATAAATAAGGAGACGGTAATAGTTTCTGGCCTTATAAATCCTAACGATACCATTAAAAAGGTATAGGATAATCCTGATAAAATACTTAATAATATTGCCTTCCTTTTTAATTTAATATACAAAGAGCCAATTATTGTTGGAGCCAAAACAAAAGTCATACTAGCTAATGATAAAGCTGCATTTATTATATTTGAATAAAATAAAGCTATAACTAAAGCTAGTGTAATAAATATGAATATTCCTAAACGAGTTAAAGTAACAAGATCTTTTTTACTAGTTTCTTCAGTTTTTAATCTTGATACAAAATCTTTAGAAAAATTAGTAGCAAGAACAAATGTTATTGTATCTATGGTAGACATAATTGCTGCAAATAAAACAACAAGCGCTAAGCCAGACAGTCCAACAGGTAATAAATATGAGATACCATAAATAAGCGCTTCTTCAGATAAAATATTTGGAAAATTTGCTTTAGCCGCAAAACCAATCATAGATACTCCAATGCCAATAACTGGAAGAGTAATAGCTGAAATAATCAAAGATTTTTTAATTGTCTTGAAATTTTCCCCTGCGTAAATACGTTGCCACATATCCGCACCAATCGTCACAGTAATCAGTCCATATAGAAAAAATGATATGGACATAAGTCCACTTCTAAAAGGATTAAACTCTGAAATGGTAATGCCTTTTCCAGTGGATAAAAAAATAGCAATTATTAAAAGCGGTATCAAAATAATAAAATATTGAAAGATATCTGTTTTAACAACTGCTTTGAAACCTGCTGCAAGTAAATAAAGAAAAACAACTGCGGTTACGATAAAAACAGATAATACATAGCTCAAACCAATTATTTTACTTAGCAGAATGCTGCCAGCGATTACCTGAACAAGTAAGAGAATAAAAAAGGTTAATGTAATAGTAAAAGCTATTAACAAACCAACGTTTTTACCATATTTTTCGTAAAAAAAATCACTAAGGGTGTAGAATCTTTTTTCATCGGCTAATGATTTTACTTTTTTTGTTACAAAAATAAGGCATAAACAACCACAGGAAAGTCCTATAAAACCCCAAAAAGCAGAAATCCCATATAGAAAAATAGCTGTTGTAAAAACAACAATAGCGTTTCCTCCAATAAGCGAAGCCACTATCGTAGATACCAAAGGAAATGAAGAAAGCTTTCTATTGGAGATAAGAAAACCTTCTGTAGTTTGTTTTCTTGCTGCAAATAAACCTATAAGAATAATTATTACGAAATAGGATATAATCAAAAATGTGTCGATTGTATAAGACATAATTAATAAAATAAATTGGTTCCAAAAAATTTTTATATCCCTTCTATTTTATCAAAAAATCGCCTCCTTGGCAATTGAAAAATATAAAAAAATGCTGTCGCTTTTCAAGATAAATAGCAAGCTATAAATCTATCTAAACGACAGCATTCTTAGTATAGCAAAGAAAAATGATTTGTCAATCCCCATACCAAATGAGCACATACTTCGTATCTTAGTGCCAAAGGCACTTAGTGCTCGTTATGGTGTGGGGGTCAAGTCCAATTGTGAATAACTTTATGTGTAAATAAAAAGACCTGCTACATCAAATACAACAGGCCTTTTTAAAAATTATCTATTCAACATCAGGAACCACTGCTTCATCTTCTAAAACTTCAGCTTCAATTACTTCATCTTCTAAAGGCAAAGTTTCATCTACAACTGCTTCAGTAGTAGTCGTTGTTTCAGGAACATCAGTTGGCGCTCCTGTACTACGAACTATCATAATAATAACCACTACTAATACTGCAAGTGCTATGATTAACCAGGTTTTATTCATATTTTTAAAATTCCAATTATAATTATTTTAAAGTTTTTATCGACCTTTTTATTTGATTTTCTTCTACATTAAAAGTATAACAACCTTTAGCTATTAGTCAAGAACCTGAAATTACCAGTGCGCGTGTCTGGATTCGAACCAGAGACCTTACGAATGTGAATCGTACGCTCTAACCAACTGAGCTACACGCGCACTTTTCATTTAATTCTTATTTTATCTCTACTGTAGCACCAGCTTCTTCTAATCTTTTCTTAATTTCTTCTGCTTCAGACACAGAAATATTCTCTTTTAACGCTTTTGGAGCAGCATCAACTAAATCTTTTGCTTCTTTCAGTCCCAAACCCATAATTTCCTTTATATCTTTTATTATCTGCACTTTTGCTTGACCAGCGTCTTTAAGAATTACAGAAACTGATTCTTTCTTTTCTCCAGCTACCTCTTCTTCACCGGCGCTAGTTGCGCCAGCTGAAGCTACTACTTGAGGAACAGCAGAAACACCAAATTTATCTTCCAAAGCATTAACTAAATCAACTAACTCTATAACATTTAATTCCTCTACCTTTTTAATTATCTCCTGTAATTTTTCAGAAACTTTTTCTTCTTTCTTTTTCTCTTTTTTTTCTACCATGATAATTATATTACTAAATTATTAAATAAATTATTTTGTTGCTTTTATGCCCTCCAATACCACAACTAATTTCTGAATATTTCCATTTAAGGTATATAATAATCGTTGCATTGGAGAAGCTATTGAACCAACTAATCGACCTAAAAGTATATCTTTTGATGGTATTTTTGCTAATCTTATTACTTTTTCTGCGTCTAAGAATGCCCCGTCTGTTATTCCTCCCAAAATTTGAAATTTATCATTCTTTTTGGAAAAATTCCAAAGTACTTTAGCTGTGTTAATCGGATCATCAAAAGCAAAATTGACCATAAAAGAATTTGCTTCGTTATTGGAAACCTCATCTTTATAGCCTTCATGAGAAAAAACGATTTTAGCTAAGTTCTTTTTTACTACTCTCGCTTTAGCATTATCTTTTTTTAATTCTTGGCGTAATTCATTCATTTCAGAAACTTTCAATCCTAAAAATTTGACAAAATAAATTGCCTTAGCTTTTTTTATCTGTTCTGATAATTCTTTAATAATTTGTTTCTTTTTTTCTTTAGAAATCATAAAAAATAATAAATAATTAAAAATCTGTGGTTTCCCACAGATAGAATATAAAAACATTAAATTTATTCCTTACCAGGTCTTATACGTAATTGTTGCCTGATGTCTTGGGAAACTTTGGAAATTTTCCTTAAGTATACAGGATTAAACTTTTTTGTCAACTATAAAGAGTGAGTGGAGTGGGGTAATGGCAGGATATTTTATCTTATTCTTTTTAAGTTGCACTATTTATATTTCTCCTTTTAGAATTTTGTAAATTTCCCAATAAATCTCTCTGCTTCATCTATCATCAAACTATTTAGGTAGAGATTTATTGATTGCATTTTCTTCAGAATCACCCCCTCCTTCAACATTGCATTTTTTAAAAGCCTTTTTAATTTAACAACGGTTAAATCCTTGCCCTGAGCTTTTAATTTCGCAACAGATAAAACATACTTCATCTGTTGATCATCTTTTTCCTTCAGTACTTTTTCTAACACATTCTTGCTTTTAGTAATCTCTTGTCCGTATGTAGAAAAGAAGTGTTTCCTTGGTCCAGAGATTGTTCTTTTAATTTCCACGACAAACACCTCCTTTTATTTTTCCTGCCATTACCCTAATCAATAATTATAGAATAAAGTAAGATGAAGTCAAGAGAGCCGGAGGCGAGATTCGAACTCGCGACTTGCTGTTTACGAAACAGCTACTCTACCACTGAGTTACCCCGGCGTGTCATAGCCAATAAACGACCTTCTTTAACCCTTTTGCTCAAAGCTCGGTCTTTCCTGCCATTTCCCTTATTTAACCCAGCATATGTGGGAGTCAATGAGTCACAATTTGGACAAATTAAGCGAAGATTGCTTTCAATATTATTGCGCCAATTGCCATCAATATGGTCAGCAACCAATGGAACTTGTCCGGTCTTAGGATTAATCTTTGACCATCCACACAAACAACACTTATTTCCAAACTTTCTTCGTAAATATCGTTTAATATATGCTGAAACTATACCTATACTTTGTAACCCTTTCACTTCCCCAGCTTTCCATTTTTTGATATAAGACTGATATTGATATTCAATTTGGCATGCATTGCTACAATATTTATATCCCACACGTGGTGTTTCTTTACCACAACTGAGACATTTCTTTCTGGGTTTTTTAGGTATTGGCATACATATTAAGTATATGGGATTTATCGACCAGCGTCAAGATTAGAAGTGGTTGCAGGTTGAAAAAAGATTGCTCTACCATTGAGCTATCCAGGCGTTCTTTGTATAAATTACCAGAAATTATAAGAATTGTAAATATGCTTTATCTATGCTAAAATTCACTAAATTAAAAATTATGAAAAGAATATATTTAGATTATGCTGCCACTACTCCTGTTGACCCTCGCGTATTAAAAGCGATGCTTCCTTATTTTACAGAAAGATTTGGAAATTCTGTTTCTCTATATAGTCTCGGGCAAGAAGCAAAAAAAGCTTTAGAAAAAAGCCGTTTGATAATGGCAGAAGCTATTAATACAAAAGACAAAGAAGAAATAATTTTTACGAGCTCAGCAACAGAAAGTAATAATCTTGCTATTAAGGGAATAGCTTTTGCCAACCAAAACAAAGGCAAACATATTATTATCTCCTCTATTGAACATAGCTGCGTTCTAAACAGCGCTGAATGGTTAGAAAAACAAGGGTTTAAAATTACAAAAATAAAAGTAAATAAATACGGTTTAATAAACCCAAAAGAAATAGAAAAAGCTATAAGAAAAGATACAATATTAGTATCAATTATTCATGCTAATAATGAGATTGGAACGATTGAACCAATTGAAAAAATAGGAAAAATCTGTGAAAAGAAAAAGATATATTTTCATACTGACGCAGTTCAAAGTTTTGGAAAAATGCCTCTTGATGTACAGAAAATGAAAGTTGATTTACTAACTGCTTCTTCACATAAAATTTATGGGCCAAAAGGCGCGGCTTTATTATATATTAAAAAAGGAACAAAAATAGAACCATTGATTCATGGCGGAGGCCATGAATTTGGGTTAAGAGCATCAACAGTTAATGTTCCGGCAATTGTAGGATTTGGAAAAGCAGTAGAAATCTGTGAAAAAGAAATGAAAAAAGAATCAAAAAGACAAATTAAGTTGAGAGATAGGCTAATCAATGGAGTTTTGGATAAAATACCAGATTCTCATCTTAATGGCCATTCAAAAAAACGATTGCCTAATAATGCTAATTTTTGGTTTTCTTACGTTGAAGGCGAATCTATTGTAATAAATTTAAATTCCTATGGAATTGCCGCTTCTACTGGTTCTGCTTGTTCTTCTGAGGAATTAGAGCCTAGTCATATTCTTTTAGCATGCGGATTACGACCAGAACAGGCGCATGGTTCTTTAAGATTAACCATAGGAAGATGGACTAAAAAACAAGACATTGATTACCTGCTTGAAATACTGTCAAAAACTATAAAAAAATTAAGAAAGATATCCCCATATGTACAATAAAAAGGTTCTACAATATTTTAAACATCCCCGTAATTTTGGGCGAATAAAAAACCCTAACGGTATTGGTAAAGTCGGAAACATTATATGTGGAGATGTAATGAAATTATATATAAAAGTTGATAAAAACAAAAAGGGCGAAGAGATAATCAAGGATATAAAATTTGAAACATATGGCTGCGTCGCCGCGATTGCTAGTAGTAGTATAATTACCGATTTAGCTAAAGGAAAAACTATTAGGGAAGTTTTAAAACTCAACAAAAATAAAATTATAGATTCTCTAGGGGAATTACCGCCAATCAAAATCCATTGTTCTGTTTTAGCCATTGATGCTCTCTTGGAGGCAATCTATGATTATTTAATAAAAAACAAAAAGATAATTCCTAAAGAATTAGAAAAGCGCCATCAAAGAATAGAAAGAGAAAAAAAGATAATCGAAGAGAAATACAAAGAATGGGCTTAGATAAGGGTAAAAAAATTGTTGTAGGGATGTCAGGAGGGATAGACTCTTCTATGGCTTTGATATTGCTGAAAGAACAAGGGTGGCAACCCGTTGGTGTTTCTTTAAAATTACCTGTTTGGCAAAACAAAGCAAATCTTTTTAAAGAAAATGTTTGCTGCACTAAAGAATCTTTAAAAATTGCCAAAAGCGTTTGTGAAAAATTAAATGTCCCCTATTATATTGTAGACGCCAGAAAAGATTTTCAAAAAGAAGTTGTTGATTATTTTATTTCTGAATGGAAGAATTTAAGGACTCCAAATCCTTGCGTTGTTTGTAATCCTAATTTTAAATTTAAACAATTATTGAAATGGGCAAAAAAACACAACATTCAATATATTGCTACTGGTCATTACGCGCGTTTGCGCTTAAATCCCAGAACTAAAAAATACGAGCTTTTAGAAGCTAAAGATAAAAATAAAGATCAATCATATAATTTATGTTTTTTGCCGCAAAAATATCTTGCTTATATTATTTTCCCATTAGGAAATTATACCAAAAAAGAAATATATAAAATGGCTGAAAAGCAAGGTTTCGGGTTTTTTATTAAAAAAAAACAAAGCCAAGATTTCTGCTTTGTTGCTGGCCAATCACTTTGTCCCTTCCTTAAAGAAAAAATTGGAGAAAAACAAGGGTTAATTTTAGATTTAAAAGGAAATATACTGTCCAAACATCAGGGATTGCATTTTTTTACTTTAGGGCAACGAAAAGGCATAAAATTATCTGGCGGTCCATATTTTGTAACAGGCTGGGATAAGAAAAAAAATATTCTTTTTATTACTAAAAATAAAAAAACTCTTTATAAAAAAGAGCTGTTTGTTTTTCCATATCATTTGATCTCAGGAAAAAGAATAACAAAAGCTATTCATGCGCAAGTTAAAACCCGCTATCAACAAAAACTATCACAAGCTTGTTTAATTCCAGAAAAAAGAAAATTAAAAATCATTTTGAAAAAGAATATTTTCGCTCCATGCCCTGGCCAATTTGCCGTATTTTATCAAAAAGATAAATGCCTAGGCGGCGGAAGAATAATTTGAGCGGACAATGGGAATCGAACCCACACTTTAACCTTGGGAAGGTTACGTACTGCCACTATACGATGCCCGCAACGTCTATTTTTTTAATTTCCCTATTAAATTATACCAAATTTGGGAAATTTTGGAAAAAAATGAATTAAAAGGTTTTTCAGGCAAAGGATCAGAAGAAGTGCTGTTTTGAAGTTCTAAAACATCAGAAGAATCCTTAATTGGTAAAACCATTATCACCTCTTCCCCGCTTTTTTTAAGTCCTAACATTAAACGCGCTGCCTGCTCAAGTGTTTCTTCTTGCTTTTCCTTTTCCAAAAGTTGCTCAGTCTTCTCCCTCTCTTTTTCAATATTGCCTTTTGTTTGCTCTAAACTTTTCACTTCATCAGTTAATAATTGATATCTCTGCAAATCCTCCCTAATCCTTAATGAAAAGAAAAAAATGAGAGCTAAACTAATTATAATAATTAATAATTTTTTCATGTTTAATCTGATTTAGAAAAGATTTTGAGGAAAACCTCTGGGGGAACCTGAAGATTTGCTTGATCCAACAATCTTTTTTTCCCCTTTTGTTGTCTTTTCAAAACTTTCATCTTTCTTGTTCTATCGCCTCCATAAAGACCCGCCGTTACATCCTTTTTTAACGCTGATAGAGTTTCCCTGGCAACAATTCTCCCAAACGCTCTTACTTGAATAGAAACTGGATAATTTTGACGCAATAGAATTTTTTTAAGTTTTAGAGCCAAACTCCTAGCTTCCTTTTCTGCTTTTTTTTCAAAAATTATTCTAGACAAACTTTGGAATGTTTTTCCCGCTAAAATTACTTCCAATTTTTCTAATTGAGTCTTTTTATATCCAGATATTTCATAATTTAAAGAAGCATATCCTGAAGAAATAGATTTTAAATTATCATAAAAATCTTTAATGACTTCTTCTAAAGGAATCTGGCAAGTAATTATCAGCCTATCTGAAAGACTAAGTGTATTTATATCCTTCCCACGAGAGTTGTTAATAAGTTTCAAAATTACTGATAAATATTCTAAAGGTGTAATGATTTCCATTTTTACCCAAGGTTCTTCACAATAAAGAATTTCATCTGAAAGTGGCCATTTACTGGGGCTAGTAATAATCTTGGGCGTCTTGTCACCTTTTAATAAAACTTTATACGGTACAGTAGGATGAGTAATAATCAAATCTAACCCATATTCATCTTTAAGCCGCTCTTGTGTAATCTTTAAGTGTAACATCCCTAAAAATCCAAGACGATAACCTCTCCCCAATACTTCTGAATTTTCAGGAACAAAATAGAGAGCAGAATCATTTAATTTTAATTGGGATAAAGAGTAGCGGAAGTTTTCAAAGTCGGGACCGCCTTTAGCCAAATAGAAACCGGCAAATACCATTGGTTTTGGTTCTTCATATCCTGGCAAAATCTCTATTGGTAATCTTTTAGTTATTGTATCACCTACTCTCACTAATCCTGGATTTTTTAAACCAGTGGCTATCCATCCTATTTCTCCAGATTTCAAGCTTTCCTTCGATTTTAATTCTGGAGCAAAATAACCCAGATCTACAATATCACCTTTTGTTTTACTTGCAGTAAAAATAATCTTTTCCCTTTTTTTAATTTCACCTTCTACAACGCGAACATAAGCTATTACTCCTTTATAATCATCATAATGGGAATCAAAAATTAAAGCGCGAAAAGGTAATTTTTCATTAATAACTGGCTCAGGAACTTCAGAAATAATCTTTTTCAATAATAAATCCGTATTTTCACCTGTCTTAGCAGAAACAAGAACAATATCGTCACTTGTTGTATTTAATAAATCTGCTAATTCCTTTTTCTTGTTTTCCAAATCATGAATATCTAAATCAATCTTATTGATAGCGCCAATAATTTTCAATTTTTGCTTCTTAGCCAATTGGAGGTTAGAGAGTGTCTGCGCTTGAATCCCTTGGATACCATCAACTAATAATATAGCGCCTTCTACAGCAGCTAAAGCGCGAGAAACTTCATAAGTAAAATCTACGTGGCCGGGAGTATCAATAAGGTTTAAAATAAAACCATCATAATTCATCTGAACAGGATGCATTTTAATGGTAATTCCATGTTCTTTTTCCAAAGCCATCCCATCCAAGTATTGTGGCGTTAGTTTACTTTGGGAAATAGTATTTGTTATTTCCAAAAATCTATCAGCCAAAGTAGATTTACCATGATCTATATGCGCAATTATAACAAAATTTCTAATATTTTTATCTTTTTGCTCCATATATTTTTTGAAGAATAATTCTCTTTAATTCATCTATTTCCTTAATTTTTAACCAATTACAAAGCACTACAAATAAAGTAAAGCAAGTTATAAAAGCAACGCAAGCACACAACGCCAAATTGACCACTTTATCTATAGGAAAGATTCCCTTAAGAAAGGCAAAAAATAAATAAGCTACTATTCCGCTTAATATGGAAACAATGGTTATTTTTCCTAAAGAATAATAAAACTTTTTCAATAAAGAAATAGGAATATCTGTTTTTAATAAAAAGAAAAGAATAAAAAAATAAAAAAGGTAGGTAATTGCCACTGCAATAGCTAAACCAGCTACTTCATAAATTAATCCTAATTTATAACACAAAAACAAACCTGTTGAATAAGAAATCACACTGGCAATAAACGGCTTTAAAGCATCCCCTTTTGCAAAAAACACTCTTAAAAGAAAGGCGTTAACTCCTTGGAAAATCATTCCAAAAGAAAGTATAGAAAAAACCTGTATTGTTTTTACAGTAGAAGTCCAATCAAACTTCCCGTAACCGAATAAAAGACGGACAATTGGTTCACGGAAAACAAAAAACCAAATAGCTATTGGGATGAGAAAAAAGAATATTTGTAAAAGCGTATCAAAAGAAGTTTTAACAAAATCTTTATATCTTTTCTCGACGTTTAATTTCGACAAACTGGGAAAAGCGGCAATAGCAAAAGATAGAGCAAAAACTGTTTGAGGTAAATTCTGGATTTCGTTAGCCAAATTAAATACAGCAATACTTCCTTCTTTTAACATACTAGCTATGGCAGTAATACCTAAAAGAAAAGCTTGATAAGCAATAATTCCTAAGGAACGAGGCACCATCATTAAAACTACTTTTTTTAAACCACTACTCAGCTCTCTGAAAATAGAAATATTAAAAGTAAATTTATAATCTGTCCCAATAAGAGCTGGGATTTGGACTAAAATATGAAGCAAGGCTCCTAAAACCACCCCCCAAGCTAATCCTTTTAAACCCATTAATGGAACAAAGAAAAGAATACCGATTATTATCCCTAAATTATATACCACAGGCGCTAATGCACTGGCTAAAAACAATTTAAATATTTTTAAAATACTAGCAACAACAGATGAAATACCCATTAAAATAGGTTGAATCATCATAATTCTTGTCAAAATAACAGCCATTTCTAATTGCTCAAGGCTAAAACCTATTAAAAGACGGGATAAAAGAGGTTTTGTGAATATCGCTACTAATAAAGCTAATGCTCCAACAAAAGAACCAATAATTAAAATAATGGCATTAGAAAATTGCCATGCTTTTTTTTCATCTTTGACCCAATATTGACTAAAAACAGGGATAAAAGCGGCAGAAATAGCGCCCATAATAAAAATGTTATAGATCATATCAGGCAAACGAAAAGAAGCATAATAAATGTCTAAATTTCCAAAAGCACCAAAACGACTAGCTAAAAGCACATTCCTTAAAATACCTAAAAATCCACCAAATATTGCGAAGCTGCTCATTAACATAGCAGCGCCAAAAATCGTTTCAGATTTATGATTTAATATTTTTTTAAAACTAACCATTGTAAATTGTTATTGTTCTCTTTCAAACTCAAGAATCATATCTTTCTCTAGTGGAACAAATTTATTAAAAGGAAAAAGAGTGGGAACAATTTTCACATTATCGGGCACAACAAGTTCATAAGAAAATTTTACATTCTGCCCACTTTGTTTTTGGACTTTTAATTCCCATGATGAAAAATCTGTCCAATCAAAAGGCAATTTATAAATCAGTTTGAAAGGTTTTATTGATAATTTTGCCCAAGTACCAACTACTGTTTTTCCTCCTTCCTCATAAATTTCAATTCCAAGGCTATCATTTCTTATTTTTGTTTTTTCTATTAAAAACAAATCTTCGTCCTTTTTGTATCCTAATTTTTTATAATACGAGGAAATATCTTTATTATTTTTTAAATAACCGTTTTCTGCCTTTTCAATTATTATTCCTTTAGGAAGATAAATTTTTAGATAAATTTCCTGAGTTCTATCCATAGAATAATGGGAAGGAACATCGATTATTAAAGTATTTATTATTCGCCCATTAGAAACAAACTCGGTTTTTAACTCTATTGTTTTGCCTCTTATGTCCTCAGAAAAATCCTGATTAAGAAGATTAAAAGCAACTCCCAGGTAATCATCTTTGCTTTCTTCTATTTTCCCCGTCCAATTTAAAGAATCGAAAAAATATTCCAATTTGTCATCAATAACATAAAGTTGAATTTCCTTTTTTGTAAAAGCATCCGTTAAAATATCCGGAATTTGGGAAAGCACTTGAGGAGAAACCTTTCTTAATTTTGTTTGTAAAGCTTGAAAAAATACTGAAAAAAACTCCGATTGTTCGCGCATAGGAGCAGGTTTAGCCCCTTCTTGAATTTGGTCTTTAAAAAAAGAATAAAAATTACTTTGATTAATAATTGAATCGTAATTATCAACTCTTATTGGTCCAATAACTTCTAAAAGATTGCTTAAGACAGAAGAATTAACAACTATCACTCCATCCAATAAGGGTTTACTTCCTGTATTTGAATAAAGATCTAATATTTTTTGTCCGCTGGAAGGATAATCAAAAAACCAATTACTGTCATGAAAAAACCATTTATCACTAATAAATTGCAAGGGGTCAGGTGGAATAATCTTCTCTAAAAAGATTTCCTCCAAAGCAAAAATATTATTTCCTGAAAATTCTATCTTTCCTTCATTAAAAGATAAAATCGCATAAGCCCCTATAAAACCACCTGTAGGTCTTGGTATTGCTGTCTCCTGAAATAAAACAAGATAATTCTTTGGTTTATCATCTCCAAAAAATAAAAGCCAATTTTCTAAATAATGTTTTTGGTCTTTTACATAATCTATATTGTATCTATTCAGATAATCCAAATCTCTATCAATGTCCTGTAGGTAAAATAATGAATCCTCATCTTGTTGAAACATTGAAGTAAGCAAAAATCCATTGTTTATTTTTTTCAAATTATTATCAATTCTTTTTAAACGTTGCCTTAGTTCAATCCCTTGTCCGATTACAGGTAAAAAAGAAAGATTTTCATTAAAAGTTGTATTGTTATTAATTAAATTAACCACCTTTTCAAGATTATTTTCTCTTAAAAGATTGATAATTTCCTTGTTAATATCATTATATTCAATTATCTTTTGTCCAGCAAAAAAAATTAAACCTATAAGTAATAAGCTCAATATAAAAACAAATAGAATTTTTCTATTTTTTATCATTGTTCCTGTTTTTTCATCTTACTATAAATCCTTGAATTAATCAAAAAAAAGGAGTATAATAATCCTTGATTGAACTGGGTAGTTACCTTGCTATTTGCTTGCAAAAAGCAGGGAGGAAAGTCCGAACACCACCAATTTTGCCTGTGGCAAGATTGATAAAAGGTAATAGCTAACAGCTATCGTTCCAGTTTTTGCCCCTTAGTGGCAACACTAAGAACGGGTTTACAACTGGGATAGAGGTGCGAACAGAGACGTTCTGAATTGAAAAGTTCAGAACACCCTCCGAAGCTTTAGCAAAGGGGGGTGAGTCCTGAAAGTAATTTCGGGAATGAAACGGCTAAATCCTTGCTGGGTGCAAAGCTCGTGTCAAGCGCTCAATATTCTGAGTGTTTGAAGTGGCCGCTTGACCTTAATGGTAACATTGGGGCTAGATAAATGACTACCGTCTTGTTTAACAAGATACAGAATTCGGCTTATAGGTTCAATCGTCAATAGGTAAAAATCGTCTCGCTAAACGGGACGATTTTTTTTTACAAATTTAATGTGTTTTGCTTGCATGTATCAATAGCCTGATTAACTAAATAATCAGCCTTTTTGTTTTCTTCTCTTGGTATATAATTGAATCTTAAATAAGGAAAACTAAATTTTAAATTCCATATTTCCATAAAAAGCAGCTGAAGTTCTTTTTCTAAAACTTTATATTCTCCATTTAGCTGATTAACTATTAATTGGGAGTCAATATTAACAATCACTTCAGTATTTTTAAGTTTTGATCTCCCTAATAAATGTTTGGCTTTTTTTAAAGCGAAAATTACTGCCCTATATTCAGCTATATTATTACTCGCTTCACCTATGTATTCAGCATATTCCTTTTCACCAATAACAATCCCGATACCTGCTGGTCCAGGATTATTTCTTGCTCCTCCATCAGTATAAATTTCTAATTTATTTATTTTTTTATTATCTATTTTCTCTTTCATAAAATTAAAATTTAATTGAAATGGTCATTTTTCCCATGGGAAAGGATCTTTTGCTTTAATGGCAAAACTCGCAGCGCATTTATGCCCTCCACCCCCATATTTTTCTGCTATCTTTGAAACATCAACTTTCCCATTAGAACGCAATGATATTCTTTTTAAATCTCCTGCTTCAAGCCATATTATTGCTATTGGGGGTAATTTCTTTATTAAAGCATCCCCTATTTCAGAAATCAAAATTGAAGAATTAACTAATAATGTCTTTATCTTGCCTACCTTAACTTCTTTGGCTGTTTGTACAATTTGCTCAATCATTTCGTCTTGATATTCAACAATTTTCTTTCCTTCTATTATGTATTTTTTTCTTCTCTCTTTGTTTTCAATATTATTTACTAATTTATTATATTTTTTAAAATCAAAATCCAATAAATTTATAGATGCTACTATTTCACGACTAAATCGTTTCTTAAATTTCCATAAATCTATATCTTCTATGTAAAGCAATATTTTCGGAATTTTCTTTTCTGGAAAGAAATATTTCCAAGTTAAAACTGCGGCTGAACGCCTCATATTAAGCCTAATGATAAACGAACCAGGAGATGCCAAATCTAAATTCTTTTTAGCGCTTAAATGATGATCTATGATAACAATTTCACAATCATCTTTTTTCAACTTTTCTAAAATTTTTCTATTAGGACATACATCTAAAAAATATACCTTTTTCCCTTTAATGTTGTGATCAAAAGGGGCTTGATAATTTAATGGAATATATTCAGCTTTATTTTTAAACTTTTTCCAAGCTGCCCATGCTGAAGCAAATCCATCTTGACAATTTTTATGATAAAAAACAATAATGTCTAACATTATTCTATATTATTTATTCAAAGCGACTAAGCCGGGTAAAGATTCGCCAGCAAGATATTTAAGCATTGCCCCGCCGCCCGTAGAAAAAAACTTATATTCTGTATCCTGTATGCTGTATCCTGGTTTTAAAATCTTAAAAGCAAATAAGGTATCCCCTCCGCCAATAACTGAAAAAACTGATTTATTTTTAATAATTGCATTAATTATCTCATTAGTTCCGTTGCTAAATCTTTCATCTTCAAATTTCCCCATAGGGCCATTGAAAAATACGGTTTTTGCTTTAGAAATAATTTTAGAAAAAGTATCACAAGCTATTGGTCCTATATCAAAAATTTCATCATTTTTAGCTATTTCCCCCAATTCCCTTATTTGTTTTTGATTATTTTTGTCTAAAACTGCAAAATCGCCAGGTAGAATTAATTCTGCTTTTCCAATGCCCATTTTTTCTACCTGAACAAAAGCTTCTTCATCATAAATCGACTTGCCAATAGAAAAATCATTTGTCTTTAAAAAGGTATTAGCCATAACTCCGCCTAATAAAACGAAATCAGCTTTATCCTTAAATTTCTCTATAACAGATATCTTGTCTTTTATCTTAGCCCCGCCCAAGATTACAACTAAAGGATGCTGTGATTCTTGGATAACTTTATCTAAATTAGTTAACTCTTCTTCAAGCAAAATTCCTGCATAAGAAGGCAGAAACTCTGTTACTGCGCATAAAGAAGCTGTTTCACGGTGACAGACTGAAAAAGCCTCATTAATAAAAATATCAGCTATTTTTGTCAATTCTTTAGCAAAATTTCTATCATTCTGATTCTCCTCTTTATAAAAACGAATATTCTCCAAAAGAATTATGGAATCATCTGGCAGATTTTCAATTTCTTGTTTTAGACCTTTTCCAATTAACGTTGCTGTAAAATATACACTTTTCCCAATTAATTTTTCTAAATGACTTGCAATTGGCGCTAAACTAAATTCTGGTTTATTTCTATCTTTAATATCTGGCTGACCTAAATGAGAAATTAAGATAATCTTTTTCGCTTTTTTCTCTCTTAAAAGTTGAATAGTCGGTAAAATGCGCTGAATACGAAAATCATCTAGAATCTTTCCATTTTTAACAGGAATATTAAAATCCACTCTCATTAAAACAAGCTGGCCCAAAATATTTGCAGATCTAATGGACTTCATAAATATCTTCAATGCCCTTAACGTAGTTTATAGATAACAGTCAATGTTACAGTAATTTCCTTTGTGCCAGGTTCAATTGGAGCTGTTATTTCATCAGAAGAACCAGGCACTGCTTCCATTGTTGCTTCTCTATAAACAGGGTAAATGCCCTGTCCTTCTGAAATATCAATAATCTTTCCTAATTTAATCGAGCTTTTTTGCGCTAATAATTTAGCTCTTTTTTCTACCTTGTCTAATGCCAAAATACGAGCCTCATTTTTGTAATTTTCAGTATCGTCAATAACAAAACTCACGTTGGAAATCTGATTCACCCCTTTTTCAGACAATCCTCCTACAATTGTATCAATTTTATCAAAATCTCTAATTTTAACTTCTATACCCTGATCTAATTTATAACCGACAATTTTTGGCGGACAAGAAGGATAAGGTTTTTCACCAGGTTTTTTACACCAGGTATAATCATATTCAGGGTTTAAATTATATTGAACTGTTCTAATATCATCATCTTCAACTCCTTGATTTTTAACAAAAGTAACAGCTTTTTGCATCCTCTCATTATTCTCTTTCTGCACTGTTTCAGCTTTTTCTCCTTGATTTATTACATAAAAAGTAATTTTCGCAATATCAGGCTTAGCCAAAACTTTTCCTTCAGCAGTAAAAGAAATTGTATGTTCGCCTTGATTGATAATATTCTGTGCCTGATGATAATTATAATAACCCCAGCTCAAAACACCTAAACTTAAAATTATCAAAAAAGCTATTGAAGTATTAATTAATTGTTTTTGTTTTTTTTCGTTCATATTTTTATTTATTTTATTATTTTTTTAAGAAGCTTTGTAAGCTCTATTTTATTTGTACTGACCCGACCAACTAAAACTCCATTAATTTCTTTCAAAGACAAAAAAGGAATAATATTTTGGGAGTTTACTGAACCACCATAAAGAATATGTAAATCTTTTGCTATTTTTTCTGAAAACCGTCTAGCAAGCCAAAAACGAATAAGGCTAACTGTTTTTTCAGTTTCTTCTGAGTCTTCCAATTCTTTTGGTTGATTAGCGCTAATAGCCCAAACCGGCTCATAAGTAATAATTAAATCTGATGAACCCTTAAGAATAACTCCTCTTAAAGCATAATTTAATTGTTCAAAAAGAATCTTTTTTATCCGAAAAGACGTAGAACAATCCCCTTTTTTCCTGTTTTTTTCTCCAATACAAAGAATCGGAGTTAAATTATTACTTAGACAGGCCTTTATTTTAGCATTAATTATTTCGTTAGTTTCATCAAAATATTCCCGTCTTTCTGAATGTCCAATAATAACATATTCTACACCCAATGATTTTAACATTTTAGGTGAAATCTCCCCAGTAGCAGAATTGCGATTAAACCAAAACACATCCTGAGCCCCTAAAGAATATTCTTTTTGAAAAGTATTTGATGCTTCTGTTAAATAAACATAAGGCGGCGCTATAATTATTTTATTTGGCTTAACCTTTTGTGAAAACTTTTTAAAAATTCGAAAAACTTCTTTTACTGCTGCAAAAGACGCAGGCGCCATCTTAAAATTAAAAACGATAAATTTATTCATAAAAAAATATATTTATACCTAAAAGAGTCAAAGCAGTTACTAAAATTCCTGCTAAAAGCGCTCCTAAACTAATAAGCCAGAAAGCGTTTTTGTACTTAATACCAAACAAGAATGCCGCTATTGAACCAGTCCAAACTCCTGTAAAAGGCAAAGGAATGGCAACAAATGCCACTAACGCCCATTTCCCCCATTTATTAAAACTATTTTCTGTTTTCTTTCTGGTTCTTTCAAAAAGCCAATTAAAAAAACGATCAAAAACATCAAATTGCTTGCTTAAATAACCAGATAATTTATCTAAAAACCAAATTATAGGAATTATTGGTAAAATATTTCCAATTAAACTTAAAAGCAACGCCTTTGGCCAAGGGAAATTAAAAATTCCCATAGCTACAGGAATTGCTCCTCGCAATTCAACTATCGGAGAACCAGCAATAATAATAGTCCAAAGTTCATTCATCTTTTATATATACTGTAGTATAACAACTTTTGAACAAATTAAAAACCCTCACACCTATCTATCCACAGATGCGAGGGTTCATCTTTTATTCTTCTGCTTTGTCTTCTTTTTTCTTTGCTTCTTCTTCCTTTTTAAAAATCCATTTAACTATCTCGGTAACGAATGCAACTATAACAATCATACCCATTACTAATATAATAGAAATGCATTCGTGTCCTCTAACCATCACCCAGTAGGTCTTACCAAATCTTGCATAAAGAGTTGTCAGTTCTTTATCTATTTTAATAACCAATAAACAACAAAAAAATGCAAACACTAAGAATGTTGTCAATTTCATTACTGCTCTTCTAAACATTGTCTTTCCACCTCCTTCTCTATATTTTTTATTCTAAAAACTATATCTTGCTCATTCTCTCCTTTTCTTTTTATTCTCTTTTCTTTCTTTTTTTATCTTATAAAGCTTTAAAAGAAAACCTAAAGGAAAGCTAATCTTTACTTTTTTCTCGCCGCCATAACATTCTGCAAAAAACATTAATTTGTTCTTAAATAATAATTCAACAGTTGTTATATTCGTCCGAGCATAAGGTTTTTCAACTGTTAGTATCATGTCTTGTTTAAACTCACGAGCTTTCATTATCTCAATTCCTCCTTTTCTATATTCTTTCTTTTCTATATTTTTTATTCTTTTGTCAAAAAACAACGAAACGATTAAAAAATGTCTTTTTAAAGACATCTATATGCTACCACATTAGAACTAAAGAGTCAACTTGTAAAAATACGGAGAACGGCTCTCCGTATCTTATTTATGAAACAAATCTCCTCGCCTTTATTATCTCGTAATCACTATTGGTCCTTTTTTGGTAATAGCAACTGTATGTTCAAAATGACAAGATACCCTTCCATTAGCAGTAACAAAACTGCCATCTTTTTCTTCTTTTACAGTTCCATCATCAAAGGTCACCATCGGCTCTATTGCTATAACCATACCCTCTTCCAATTTTAACCCTTGATGCGGCGTTCCATAATTAAAAACAACAGGATCTTCATGTGGAGAATAGCCCACTCCATGCCCTACTAAACCTTTTATAACAACAAATCCTTCTTTTTCCACACATTTTTGAATAGTATAACCTACATCACCTAAAGTATTATTCACCTTTGACGCTTTTATTGCTTGTAATAAGGATCGCCTCGTAGTTTTTATCAATTTCTCATATATTGGTTTTATTTCTCCTACTCCAACTGTTACTGCCATATCAGTAAATAATCCTTTGTATTCCATTCCTAAATCTAATGAAACCACATCACCTTGTTTTAAAATCTTTTTCTCTAAAGGAGTTCCATGAACCACTGTTTCATTTATTGAAGTACATAAACTTGACGGAAATGGCTTGTTAGCAAAACTTGGTTGATAATTTAAAAACGAGGGTTTACCCCCGTATTTACAAATAAGACTAAAAGCTAATTTATCCAAATCAGCAGTAGATATTCCTGGTTGAACAGCCTGCGCTACTTTTTTTAAAACTAATGCTAATTTTTTTCCACCTTCACGTAAAATACTGATATCTTGAGCAGTTTTAAGATTAATCACAATAATTTTTTAAGAATTCTCTTATGGATTTCTTCAACAGAACCCTCTCCATTAATCTCAATTACAATCTTTTTCTTACGAAAATAATTAATTACAGGTAAAATCTTCTTTTGAAAAAATAACATTCTGTTTTTGATAGCCCTTGGATAATCGTCTTTCCGACGAATTAATTTTGCTCCACAATGAGAACATTCTTTTAGATTTGGAGTAAAATTCAAAGAAAATTCTCTGCTGCATTTAGAACAAATCCGCCTCATCAATAATCTCTGCGTCACTTCTTTTACTGATGTTCGTAAATAAACTACTTTAAAATCTTTACGTCCAAGCCAGAAAAAGACTTCCTCTAAAGTCTTCGCCTCTTCCAACTGACGAGGACTTCCTTCCATAATTATTCCTTTTTTAGAAGGAATTTTTAAAAGCTGATCCAACCAACAGTAAAGTACCAACCAAATTGGAACTAATTTCCCATGGGAGATAGTTTTTAAAACTGTTTTTCCAAATTTATCTTTTCTTTTTGTCAGCTTTCTTAAAATATCACCTGTATCTATATTCACTAAGGCGAATTTTTTCATTAATAATTCTGCCTGTGTTCCTTTTCCAGAACCAGAACGTCCTAAAAAAATAATATTATGAGATTTCATATTCACGCATTATTAATTGAGCTTCTATTGTATCCATGGTTTCTATAGCTACACTTACCATAATTAAAATTGAAGTACCTCCAATAGCAAAAGTAGTAATACCAGTAGTCTGCTGCATAATTATTGGAAGAATAGCGATCATACCCAAAAATATAGCCCCAAAAAAAGTAACCTTATGGCTAGTATTAACAAGGTATTGTGAGGTTATTTTGCCCGGCCGATAACCAGGAACAAAACCGCCTCTTTTTTGTAAGTTTTCAGCAATAGTTTCAGGATTAAAAGTAATAGTTGTATAAAAGAAGGTGAATAAAACAACTAAACCAAAATAACAAGCAAGATAAATTAGTGATTGTTGATTAAATCCTTGCAAAAAGAGAGCCATTTTAAGCATAAACGGACTTTGTGAATTTGCTAAAAACTGACTAATCATTTGAGGAAACATTAAAATAGAAAGAGCGAAAATAATAGGAATTACGCCAGCTTGATTGATTTTTAATGGTAAATACGTAGAAGCACCTCCATAAATTTTCGTTCCACGCACTTGTTTAGCATAACTTACAGGAATCCTTCTTTCCCCTCTTGAAATAAATACCACTCCTACAATCATCAAAAGAGCGACAGCAAAAAACGCTATCATATTAGGAAGCCTTGTTGGGTCTGTGCTTATTATCGTTTGCATAATTTCACGTGGAAAACCTATAACAATACCTGTAAAAATTATTAAAGAAATTCCATTTCCCAATTTTTGTTCTGTTATCAATTCACCAATCCACATTAAAAATACTGAAGCCGTAGTAACTATAATAACGCTTCTTATCAAATCAATAGGATTAGCAAAAACAATAACACCCTGCCTGCTTAATAAATTTAAAAAACCAAATCCCTGCAAAGCAGCTAAAGGAATCGTTAATAAACGAGAATACTGCATAAATTTTGCTCTTTCTTTATCAGTGCCTTGGCTGAGCATCTCTTTTAAGGCAGGAAAAACCATCGTAAGAAGCTGCATTATAATAGAAGCTGTGATAAAAGGCCCGACACCGAGTAAGGCAATTGAAATATTTTTAAAAGCGCCTCCTGTAAAAACGTTAAAAAGCCCGAATATCTGATTAGCGCTGAGGAAAATCTGTAATTGCTCTCTGTCAACATTAGGCAATGGAATGGTAGCCATTATTCGAAAAATCACCAAAAGCAGCAAAATTATAAATACTTTCTTTCTTAAATCAGGCGTTCGTAATAGAGCTAAAAGAGTTTTAAACATAAAAATTTATTTAATTTTAAAATCTATTTTTCCTCCGGCCTTTATAATTGCCTCCTTTACTTTTTCAGAAACTAAACAATTTTTAATAATATATTTTTTGGATAAAGGTATTGCACCTAAAATTTTAACTGGACGAATTTCACCTTTTATTTTTTTTATCAAACCTGCTTTCTTTAATTTATTAAGATTAATAACACCACCTTCAGGAAAAACTTTTACTACATCATTTAGTTTTATGACTAAAGATTCCTTTTTTAAACTATTAAAAGACACCCCTCGTCTTTTAGGAAATCTTAATACCATCTCTCTTATTTGAGGTTTTATCTTTGATCCTGCCCGGGATTTCTGGCCTTTTATTCCTCGCCCAGAATAAGTCCCTCTCTTACCACCTCTGCCGACTTTCCTTTTTTTTGATGATTTATTATTTGATCTTATCTGATGAATTTGCATAATTCTTTGTTTGTTGTTTTTTATCAGTCAATTTTTCTTCATTAGATTTCTCTTTACTGACAAAACTCTTTAATTTAGAAAGAGCAAGAATAGTCGCTCTGGCATTATTAATGGCATTACTGCTGGAACTTAAAATTTTAGCATTAGCATTCGGGACATTAGCTAATTTTAATACAGTTCGCACTGCTCCGCCAGCTCTTATTCCTCTTCCTTTTTTGGCTGGCTTTATGATTACTCTTGAGGCTTTATATTTCGCTTTTACTTCATGTGGAATTGTTTCATTAATAATTGGAACAATAATAAGATTCTTTTTCGCATTATTATTTGCTTTTTGAATCGCCTGAGCCACATCTTTTCCTTTACTTATCCCAACGCCAACTTGATGCTTGGATTTATTGCCGATTACTAATGTAGCTCGAAAACTTAAACGTTTTCCTCCTGCTACTACTCGAGTTACACGCGCAATATTTAAAAGACTCTCTTCAAATTCACTTTTATTTACTTTCAATTTTCTGTTAAAAGCCATAATGGTTTAAAAATTAAAACTGTAATCCGTGTTTTCTGGCTTCATCAGCTAAAGTTTTTACACGACCATGATATTTAAATCCACCTCTATCAAAAAGAATTTTCGTTATTTTTTTATCTTTTGCTCTATTAGCTATTAACTCTCCAACTTTTTGAGCTAAATTAATCTTTTTATCTTTTTTTGAATTTTTAATTTCTAAATCTGAAGCAAAAACGAGCGTAAATCCCTTATCATCGTTAATAATTTGAGCATAAATATGCTTATTGGATTTAAAAATACAAAGACGGGGCCTATCTTTTGTTCCATGAATCTTTGCCCTTACTCTTCTATGCCTTTTTTCTCTTTGCTCTTTTTTGCTATTTTTATTCATTTAATCTTTTAATTAATTTAAGCAGTAGTTACTACCTTTTTACCCGCTTTTCGTAAAACTTTTTCCCCAACATAACGAACACCTTTTCCTTTATAAGGTTCCACAGGTCTTTGAAACTTTATTAGCGCGGCAAATTGTCCAACCTTTTCCTTTGAAATACCATTAATAGTGATTATATTTTTTTCCACTTTTACATCCAGCCCTTCGGGAACAGAAAGTATAATTGGATGACTATATCCTAATTTAAGATTCAAATTAGCTCCATCTATATCAGCACGATAACCTACTCCATTAATCTCCAATTGTTTTTCAAATCCTTTATCTACCCCGATTATAAGATTATTAATTAATGCTCTTAAAGTCCCCCATTGGGCAAAAGTATCTTTTCTTTGCTCTAAAGGAATAACCGATAAGGCATTGTCTTTAATATTAATTTCAAAACCATTTTTGATAATTAAAAAATCCTCACCCTTAGGACCCTTGGCTTTTAATTTGTTTTTTTCCAATACTACTTCGACTGAATCTGGAATATTAATTTCTTTTTTACCTATACGAGACATAATATATAAATTACCATATTTCTAATAAAACCTCTCCACCGACATTTAATTTCTTTGCTTCTTTATCAGAAAGAATCCCTTTTGGAGTTGATAGAACTTTTATGCCTAAACCTTTTTTAAAAAACCAAATATCTTTTGCGTGAACATATACGCGTCTTGATGGCTTAGAAACTCTCCTTAATTCAGAAATCTTTGGAGCCTTCTCTTCATCATATTTTAGAATTATTTCAATAAACTTTTTATTCTTTTTGTTTGTTTTATCCAACCCCTTGATATAATCATTTTTTGATAAAACATTTAAAATCTCCCATTTTATTTTTGAATAAGGAAAAACAACGGTTTCTTTTTTAACTGCCTGCGCATTACGTATTCTTGTTAACATGTCTGCTATAGGATCGGTCATAAGATATAAATTACTAAATTGTTCTATTGTTTATTGTTATTTGTTATTTACCTTTTACCAGCTTGCTTTTTTTATTCCAGGTATTTTTCCTTCTGAAGCTAACTCCCTAAAACATATGCGGCAAAGGCCAAAATCTCTGATATAACCTTTTTTTCTTCCGCAACGCCAACAACGCCGCACTATTCGTGAAGAGAATTTGGGTTTCTTTTTAGACCTTGCTATTACTGATTTTTTTGCCATAAAGGAAAACCTAATAGTTTATATAATTTCATTGACTGCTCTCTATTTTTTGTACTTGTAACAAAGGTAATTTCCAAACCAAATGAAGGAATATTTTGTATGCTTTCTGTCTCTGGAAAAACATTACATTCTTTAATACCATAATTTAAATTTCCAGTCTCATCAATATTTTTTAAAGGAATCCCCCAAAAATCTCTAATCCTTGGAATAGTCAAATTGACAAATTTATAAATAAAATCCTCCATCCTCTTACCTCTTAAAGTAACTTTCAAGCCAATCGGCATTCCTTCTCTTATTTTAAAACTTGCAATAGATTTTTTTGCCAACCTTTCAGATGGTTTTTGACCGGTGATTATTGTTAAGGCATCTGAAACCTTTTTAATTAATTCCTTGTTATTTTTAGAACTAGCAGTTAACCGACCTATGCCTATATTAACTACTACCTTTATAATTCTTGGTACTCTCAAATCATTATCAATATGATATTCTTTTTTCATTTCTGGAATTACTATTTTTTTAAATTGTTCTTTGTAAGAAAATTTCATAAACGTCATTAATACTTAGGAAATTTTTGAACCGCATTTTTTACAAACTCTGTATTTAGCGCCATCATCTTTAGTATAACTAATTCTCGTGGGTCGCTTACAATTGGGACAAATTAGCATAACATTAGCTCTAAAAACAGGTCTCGGAACTGAAATCATTTGCCCTTTTTCACCTGCCTTTTTGGCTTTTTGAATCTTTTTTATTAAATTTAAAGCTTCAACAACCACCTTGCCGTCTTTTGGCAAAGCCTTTATCACTTTTCCTGTCTTTCCTTTATCTTTGCCTTTTTTCATTAAAACTGTATCGCCTTTTTTAATATTCATAAATATAAATTATACTAATTCTGCGGCTAAACCCGCTATTTTACTATACCCCCTTTCTTTTATTTCACGCGGCACAGGACCAAAAATACGATTACCCAAAGGTTCTTTTTTATCATTAATAAGAACAGCGGCGTTTTCATTAAAACGAATATAGCTTCCGTCTTTTCTCCTAAAAGCCTTCTTCTGACGCACGATTATGGCTTTTACTATCGCTTTTTTCTTCACCTCTCTACGAGGCTCAGCTATTTGGACAGAAGCAACAATAATATCACCAATCTCAGCATATCTTCTTTTCGTTCCGCCTAATACTCGAAAACAACGGATTACTTTCGCGCCACTATTATCAATTACTTTTAATATTGTCTGCGGTTGAATCATCTTCTTTCTTGTTATTTGTTATTTGTTCTTGATGCTTCACTTTCCATCTTTTCCCTTTCGATAGAGGCCTTGTTTCTTCAATCATTACCTTATCGCCTATATGACACTTATTTTCCTCATCATGGGCTTTAAAACGCTTGGTAACTTTATAGCGCTTCTTGTATTTCGGATGCACTTTCAATCTGGAAACCTTAACTACAACAGTTTTATCCATCTTGTCTGATATAACTTCTCCTTTTAATATTCTTTTTTGTTTTTTAATTTGTTTTTCCATATTAGAGTTGATTTTCAGATTTTTCGTTTAAAATAACAACCTTTCGCTATCGCTCAAGAACGTTGTTTTTAATTTCATTTTTTTCATTTAAAATAGTTAAAATTCTCGCAATGTTCTTTTTCAAAACACGAATGGTGCGTACGTTTTTAACTTTTCCGCTAGCCAAATTAAACCTCAATTCCCGTAATTTCTTTTGGGATTCAGACAGTAATTGATTTAATTCCTCTTCGGGTTTTAATCGTAATTCTTTTGCTTTTACCATAGTATCTATTTTTGAATTATTGAAGTTTTAATTGGTAATTTTGAATTAGCCAAACGAAAAGCTTCTTTCACTTTTTCATAAGAGATTCCGTCTAATTCAAAAAGAATTCTTCCGGGCCTTACTGGAAAAACATAATGATCCACAGAACCCTTTCCTTTGCCCATTTTAGTTTCTGCCGCTTTTTTAGTAATAGGTTTATCAGGAAATACTCTCATCCAGATTTTTCCTTCTTTTCGCAAGGAACGAGCTATTGCCCGATAGGCTGATTCAATCTGTTGGGATGTTAACCAGGATTCTTCCATGGCCTTTAATCCAAAACTACCAAAAGAAAGTTCAATTCCCCTGGTTTCTACTTGACGAAATCTCCTCCGACCTTTATGCATTTTTCTATGTTTTACTTTTTTTGGCAATAACATAAGAATTACTATTTATTAATATCTGAAAACTTTTCTCCTTTATAAATCCATACTTTTATTCCTATTGTTCCATAACTACAACGCGCTTCAGTAAAACCATAATCAATATCTGCTCTAATAGTTGATAAAGGCAATTTTCCTTCTTTTAGCCATTCATTACGCGCAATCTCTGTTCCATCTAATCTGCCTGAAAGCATAATTTTCACGCCCAAGACCTCTTTACGCTGTATTACTTTGGTTATATATTGCTTTAGGACTCTTCTGTATGGCGTTCTTTTTTCTATATCTTCAGCAATGCTTTGAGCTACAATCTCTCCAAATATTTCCGGATGTTTAACTTCTTCAATTGAAATATCAATACGCGATTTGATCTTTAATAACTTTGCTAATCCTTTTTGAATATCTTCTATGCCTTTGCCCTGACGGCCAATCAATAATCCGGGACGAGCAGTTTTAATAATAATTTTAATATCACCGGCTTTTCTTTCAATATCCACGCTTTCTATCCTGCATGTTTTGGCTTTTTTATAAATAAATTCACGAATTTTATAATCCTGTTCCAATAATTTTGGGAATTCTTTTAAATTAAACCAACGGGAATGCCATCCCTTGTTAATACCTATTCTAAAAGATTTTGGATTAATTTTTTGACCCATATCAATATTTAAATTGCTTTACGACGAAATATTCTTTGTTTTTGAGCAGATCTCTTTATTATTTTTTCTTCTTTTTTGAACTCTGGTTTTTTTACAAAAGCGGAACTTTTTACTTGAGCTTTTTTCTCTTTTATCTGCTTCTCATGTTTAACATCTTTAACTTCTTTTTTTGTCTTAATTTCCTTTTCTTTTATTTCCTTTAAGGTAAGAAAAATATGCGAGGTTCTTTTTCTTATTGGATAAGCTGCTCCACGCGCTCTAGGACGAAACCTCTTAAAAGCCGGCCCTTCATCTACTCTAATAGCCCTAACAAAAAGATTGTCTTTATCTAAATCAAAATTATGTTTAGCATTAGCCATAGCGGATCTTAATAATTTTAACAAAGGTTTGCTACTTTTCTTAGAAATATGAAGCAAATTAGCTTCTGCGCTTTTAACAGATAGCCCTTTTATTAAATTTGTAAGTAATCGAACTTTTCGAGGGCTAATTCTTAAATATTTTAAAGATGCCTTAACTTCCATAATTTCTTCTACTAAATATTTACTTTTTTTCACTTTGGGCAGGCATTGATGTTTTTTCTGAAACCCTTGCTTTTGCTTCCAACTCTTTTTGCATTTTTCCACCGTGTTTAAAAAACTTTCTTGTTAAAGAAAATTCTCCCAAATGATGCCCAACCATTTCTTCTCTTGCTTCCACCTCAATAAAATCTTTACCATTATGCACGGCAAAAACAAAACCAACCATTTCTGGTGTAATTATTGAATCTCTAGACCAAGTTTTAATAGGCGTTTTATCTCCTATTTTTATCTTGGAGAGCTTCTTTAATAATTTAGGATGGACATATGGACCTTTTTTCAGTGAACGAGACATAATATTATTTTTTACGTTTTTTCTTTCGCTTTTTTATAATAAATTTATTAGAATATTTTTTCTTCTTTCTTGTTTTTACGCCACCAGTAACTTTACCATAAATGCTTTTTGGCCTTTTTGTTCCTCTTTGCGTTCTTCCTTCTCCGCCACCATATGGATGATCTACAGGATTCATTGCCGTTCCTCTTACTTTTGGCCTTCTTCCCATATGACGTGCCCTGCCTGCTTTTCCAATATTTACCATTCCATGTTCAACATTAGAAAGTTGCCCAATTGACGCATAGCAAACATCCAATATCTTCCTTATTTCTGACGAAGGCATTTTAAGATGGGTATGTTTTCCATCTTGAGTTATAACTTGCGCAGAAGATCCTGCTGACTTAGCTAGTCTTCCTCCAGCGCCCACTTTAATCTCTATATTATGTATCAAGCTTCCGACTGGAATATTTTTTAATTGTAATCTATTTCCTTTCTTAAAAGGTGTTTTTTCATCACAAATAATTTCATCCCCAACTTTCAAATTATGTGGAGATAGAATATAGCGCCAATCGCCGTCCTTGTAAGATACCAATGAGATAAATGCAGAGCGGTAAGGATCATATTCTATGGTTTTTATTATTCCCGGGATTCCTTTTTTTTGCTCGCCAAAAACAATCTCCCTATGTAGTTTCTTATTACCACCACCTTTATGCCGAACTGTTATTCTTCCTTTAGATCTCCCAACGTTTCTTTTTCTAGAAGAAGTCAATTTTTTAAAAGGCTTTTCGCCAGTTAAAACTGAATAATCAGAAACCGTATAATGACGACGGGATGGTGTTGTTGGTTTATATCTTTTTATCATATTCCTAATTCTATTTTTTGGCCTTTCTTTATGGTAACCATCATTTTCTTACTCCTGCTGAAATATCTTCTTTTCTGTCTCCATCTTTTAGGCTTAGCAGGAGTATTTATTACATTGATCTTGGTTACCTCCACATTATAAATATTTTCTAAAAGTTTTTTTATTTCGTTTTTTGTCGCTCTAGGGCTAACTTTAAAAATATATTTATTTTCTTGCTCTCTTAAAATGGTAGATTTCTCACTCAAATAAGGATTAATTAACAATGCCGAAGAAGATCCTTCTAAAACAATCTTCCCTTTTGTTTCAACCTTCTTTTCTTCTGCTACTGGCTTTTTGGCTTTCTCTTTCTCAACCTTTTTTTCTTCAACTTTTTTCTTTTTAAAAATATCTAAAACACCCATAAATTTATCTACTTATTCTCTAGTATTGGCAAAATATTTTTTGATATCACCAAATATTTATTATTTAATATTTCTATCAAATCAATATTCTCAGCATTCATAATTTTAACATAAGATAGATTTTTTGTACTTTTCTTTAATATATCATTTTTTGAGTCAATCAAAAACAAAACTTTTGGAAATTTCTTTTCTATTTTTAAAAGGCTTCTAAAAAATTTATCCATTTGGCTCGTTTTCTGTTCTTTCAAATTAATGTCCTCAATTATTTTAATCTCCCCGTCTCTAAACTTCTGGGAAAGAACCATTTTAATGGCGTCCTTTTTTATCTTTTTATTTATCTTCTTTTTAAAATCTCTTTCTTTTGCTCTAGGACCAAATGTCACTCCACCTCCTTTCCATAAAGGAGAACGAATAGAGCCATGCCTGGCCCTTCCTGTCCCTTTTTGCCTCCATGGCTTTTTTCCTCCACCTCTCACTTCTGACCTGTCTTTACTAAAAGCTAATGGTTTTCGTCGATTGCTTAAAAGACTTGTATAAACTTGGTGGATAAGATTATTATTAACCTTCTTACCAAAAATGTCCTCAGATAACTCAATCTTTTTTAATGTCTTCCCTTTTAAATTGTAAATAGGCGCTTTCATATCTTTTATCCTATAACTTTTATTAATGAACCTCTTCTGCCAGGAATAGCTCCTTTCAAATAAAGAAAGCCTTTTTCTGAATCAACTTTTATAACTTCTATCTTTTTTAATGTCAACTGATCCTGACCCATTCTGCCCGCCATTTTTTTGCCCTTTACTACACGATGAAGCCCAGTAGCGCCAATTGATCCAGGCGCTCTCAATCTATCTTTTGTTCCATGACTTGCAGGAGAACCTCTAAATCCATGTCTTTTAACCACACCCTGAAAGCCCTTTCCCTTGCTTTTTCCTATGACTATTACTTTATCTCCTTCTTTAAAAATATCTACCTTGATTTCATCACCAACTTTGTAATCAGAAACATTTCCATGAATTTCTGCTAGCCAAGAAAACTTTCCTAAATCCTTTAAGTGCCCGGTCAAAGCTTTTGTTTGGTTTTTTTTATGCCCATAGCCAATCTGAATAGCTTCATAACCATCTTTATCTTCGGTTTTTATTTGTGTAATTTTAACAGGACCAGCCTCTAAAATAGTTACTGGAATAACTTTTTCTTCGCTATCAAAAACCTGCGACATTTTCAATTTTTTAGCTAATATAAATTTCATAAATTTGACATTGAAAAACTGGGCACTAGCCCAGTTTTCCTCAAGGTTACCGCTATAGACTAGCTGTGCTGATTTTACATCTTTATTTCTATATCTACTCCTGCCGGCAAATCTAAACTTGTAAGGGCTTCAATAATCTTCTGATTAGGATTAGGGATTTCTATCAATCTTTTATGAATCCTGATTTCAAACTGCTCCCGAGCATCCTTTTTAACAAAAGTAGCCCTATTCACTGTATAACGATGAATTTCGGTTGGCAAAGGGATTGGACCGATAGCTTCACTGCCATATCTCATTACAGTCTCAATAATTTGCTGACAAGAGTTGTCAAGGATCCGATGATCATAGCCCTTTATTTTAATTCTAATCTTCTGTTGAATCTCGGTCTTAGAAGTAGGCACGATAAATTCTTTACTTTATAATTTTTGTAACAACTCCAGCACCTACAGTTCGTCCACCTTCTCTAATGGCAAAACGAGAAGTATCGTCTAGCGCAACTGGAGCAATTAATTTAACTTTAAACTTTACATTATCACCAGGCATAACCATTTCTACTCCTTCAGGAAGAGTAACTTCTCCTGTAACATCAGCTGTGCGAATAAAGAATTGGGGCTTATAGCCACTAAAGAATGGCGTATGCCTTCCGCCTTCTTCTTTGGCTAAGATATAAACCTCTGCTTCAAATTCTGTATGAGGAGTAATAGAACCTGGCTTAGCTAATACTTGGCCTCTCCTTATCTCTTCTTTCTTAGTTCCTCTTAATAGAACACCTACGTTATCTCCAGCTTGGCTTTCATCAAGAGATTTATTAAACATTTCAAGGCCAGTCACAACAGTTTTCTCTGTTGGATGATAACCTACAATTTCTATCTCATCATTAATATTAATTCTTCCTCTTTCAACCCTTCCAGTGGCTACAGTACCACGTCCTTCTATAGAAAATATATCTTCAATAGGCATCAAAAATGGCTTATCAGTATCTCTTACTGGGTCAGAAAAATAAGAATCAAGCGCGTCTAATAAATCAAATATTGGCTTAATCTCAGCATCATCAACAGATTTAGTATCCAATGCCTTTAAAGCTGATCCCTTTATTATAGGGACATCATTTCCAGGATAACCATTCTTAGTTAAAAGTTCCCTTATCTCAGTTTCCACTAACTCCAATAATTCTTTATCCTGAACCATGTCTGTTTTATTCAAAAAAACTATCATTGCAGGAACTCCAACTTGACGAGCTAAAAGAATATGCTCAAATGTTTGCGGCATAGGGCCATCAGGAGCAGAAACTACTAGGATGGCGCCATCCATTTGCGCTGATCCAGTGACCATATTTTTAATATAATCAATATGCCCTGGACAATCGATATGAGCATAATGCCTTTTTTCAGTTTCATACTCGGAATGATGAACGTTAATGGTAATGCCACGGGCTTTTTCTTCAGGAGCCTTATCAATTTCAGCAACATTAAGGACCTTCTTCGTTAAACCTTTCAGATGAAGCGCATGTGAAATAGCGGCTGTTAGGGTAGTTTTACCATGGTCAATATGGCCAATGGTTCCTACATTCATATGTGTTTTTCCACGAACAAATTTCTCTTTTTCTGCCATGTTTTTTAATTTTAATTTTTATTATTTTTTTACTTACCTAAGTTTTCTTTCAGAAAATTTTGGTGGATGAATTTTTCTCCGCCTTCACTAACTGGTAAATGACGGATTATCTTTGTATCTACAATATTAAGGCATAAGTAATTTATTGTCAACCCTGTTAGAAATTCTTAGCAAAAATAATTTAAAAAGATTATTTTTGTAACTATCTAATGACTTAGCGGTTAAATATCCCACTTTTACCATAGATTGCCTATGCTTAAAAGACAAATTTCTAACGGGGTCAAGCCGCAGACTGTTTGCCCATTATCTCCTCGGTTATATTAGAAGGAACTTCTTTATAGCAGAAGAACTCCATAGTAAACGTACCTCTGCCTTCAGTCATAGAACGTAATGTTGTAGCAAAACCAAACATTTCAGCTAAAGGAACTCTAGCGTCAATTACTTTCATAGATCCTCTGTCATGCATACTTTCTACAAGGCCTCTTTTAGAACTCAAATCGCCCACAACATCACCTAAGAATTTTTCAGGCACCACAACTTCTAATTTCATTATTGGCTCTAAAAGAACGGGATTAGCTCTTTTTGCTCCATCTTGAAAAGCCATAGAACCAGCAATCTTGAAAGCAAAATCTGAAGAATCCACATCGTGAAAAGATCCATCATAAAGCGCAACTTTTACATCAGACATTGGATAACCCGCTAAAATACCTTTTTCCAAAGCTTGTTCTATTCCTTTTCGTACTGCAGGAATAAATTCTTTAGGAATATCTCCGCCTTTAATCATATCAACAAATTCAAACCCCTTTCCTCTTTCTAATGGCTCTAATCTCAATACAACATGACCATATTGGCCGCGTCCGCCCGATTGCCGAATATACTTACCTTCACTTTCAACAATTTTCTTAATAGTCTCTCTATAAGCCACTTGAGGCTTTCCAGTATCCACTTTAAGATTAAACTCTCTTTTCATTCTATCTACCAAGATTTCCAAATGAAGTTCACCCATCCCTGATATAATTGTTTCTGAAGTTTCTTCATCAGTTTTTACTTGAAAAGTTGGATCTTCTTCAGCTAATTTTTTTAATACCAAAGACATTTTTTCCTGGTCAGATTTTGTCTGTGGTTCTACTTTTATTGAAATAACAGGTTCTGGGAAAAGAATCTTTTCTAAAATGACAGGTGAATTAATATCACACAAAGTGTCACCTGTTCCTGTATCTTTTAATCCAACTGTAGCCGCTATGTCACCTGCTCGTACCTCGTCTAATTCTTCACGGCGGTTAGAATGCATTTGCAATAATCTTCCAATCCTTTCTTGGCTTGATTTAGTGGCATTAAGAATATAATTGCCTTTTTTAAACACTCCAGAATAAACCCGGAAAAAACTTAATGTACCGACATAGGGATCATTCGCTACCTTAAACACCAAAGCAGCAAAAGGTTTTTTATCATCTGGAGGACAAATGACTTTTTCTCCAGTTTTAGGATGAATTCCTTCAACAGCTGGAATATCTTTAGGAGAAGGCAAATATTCTACAATCGCGTCAATAAGAAGCTGCACTCCTTTGTTTCTAAAAGAAGCGCCGCAAAGAACAGGAACTATATCTCCTTTAATAGTAATCTTTCTCAATATCTCTCTTATTTTTTCTTCTGTTGGCTCTTTGCCTTCTAAATATTCACCCAGTAATTTTTCGTCCTGCTCCACTACTTTTTCTATTAATAACTTTCTATATTCTTTGGCTTTATTCAGTAAATCTGAAGGAATTTCTTTTGTGACTATATCCTCACCTTTTTCACCTTCAAAATACACAGCTTTCATTGTAATTAAATCAACAATCCCTTCAAATTTATCTTCAGCTCCAATAGGTATATTAATTGGTTGGGCATTTGGAGTTAATCTTTCATAAATAGACTCTAATCCTTTATAAAAATCAGCGCCTATCCTATCCATTTTATTAATAAAACACATCCTCGGAACATTATATTTATCAGCTTGATGCCAAACTGTTTCAGACTGAGATTCTACACCAGCTACTCCATCAAAAATGACTACTGCGCCATCAAGCACCCTTAAAGATCGCTGCACTTCAGCAGTAAAATCAATATGCCCTGGAGTATCAATAATATTTATTCGATGTTCATAATTAGAATCTTGATTTCTATATGAAGGAATCCAAAAACAAGTAGTGGCGGCAGAAGTAATGGTAATGCCTCTTTCTCTCTCTTGGTCCATCCAATCCATCACAGTATCTCCATCATCTATATTTCCTATTTTATGGGATATTCCAGTATAAAATAAAACACGCTCAGTAGTGGTGGTCTTACCAGCATCAATGTGAGCTATAAAACCAATGTCCCTTATTTTATCTATAGGATATATTTTAGTCATAATATTAAATTTAGAAACGGAAACGAGCAAAAGCGCGATTTGCCTCAGCCATACGATGAATATCTAATTTTTTCTTTATAGCTGCTCCCTCGTTTTTTGAAGCCAGAATTAATTCTTCTGCTAACCTTTCTGCCATTGCTTTTCCCTTTTTAGCCCGAGCCATATTAATAATCCAACGGCAAGCTAATGTGCTTTTTCTATATTCAGGAACCGCTTGAGGAACTTGATAATTAGCGCCTCCTATTCTTCTGCTTTTAACTTCTAATTCTGGCGAAACATTTTTAATAGCTAAATCAAAAATACCCAATGAGTCTTGTTTGGTTTGTTTCTTAATACTCTCCATTGTTTTATAAAAAACTCTCTGTGCAATTGACTTTTTGCCGTCTTTCATTAAATAATTGATAAAACGCGTCGCTAAAGGGCTTTTATAAATTAAATCTGGTTCGTATTTTTTTTCTTGTCTATGCTTTCTTCTCATGATAGATGCTTATTCTTTTGGTTTTTTTGTTCCATATTTACTTCTTTGCTGTTTTCTATCTTCTACTCCAGAAATATCATGCTTGCCCCGAACTACATGATAACGCACTCCGGGCAAATCTTTTACTCTTCCGCCTCTTACTAAAACTATTGAGTGCTCCTGTAAATTATGCCCTATTCCTGGAATATATGCTGTAACTTCCATGCCATTACTTAATTTAACCCTAGCTACTTTTCGTAAAGCAGAATTTGGTTTTTTTGGGGTTGCTGTAAAAACTTTTAAGCAAACACCTTTTTTAAAAGAAGATGGATGATAACTTGGCCTATTTTTTATACTATCAAAAGAAAAAGACAGAGCAACTGATTTGCTCTTCTTCACAATTGATTTTCTCCCTTTTTTAATTAATTGACGTAAAGTAGGCATAATATTAAATTAATGTATCTGAAACAAGTCCAGAGATCCTTCGTCGCTTCGCTCCTCAGGATGACAGCATAGCTGTCAGTTTAGCAAATAAGGCATTTGGCGTCAACCCCGCTAGAGATTAGCCTAATGGAATTCCAGTTAAAATCAAGAAGAATAGCTTAATAATGGGAAAGATAATTGCCCAACCAAACATAATAAAAAAAAGCAAAATAATCATGCCAAATCGATGAAGAAAAATCTCTAATTCACGTAACGGAAAAAAATAAAATAATATCTTTGAGCCATCTAATGGAGGAATTGGCAACAAATTAAATACGCCTAAAATTAAATTAATCCACACTATAAACATTAAAAACGGCAAAAGCGATACAAATGAAGAAGTTATTATTACAATCCTGATAACTAATCCAAAAATAAAAGCCAGGCAAAAATTAGACATTGGTCCGGCAAAAGCCAATATAGCTGAATCACGACGCGGCATTTTAAGATTCAATGGATTATAAGGAACAGGTTTAGCCCAACCAAATATAAATCCAGATTTCATTAAAATTAACATCAAAGGTAAAAGAACAGATCCGATTGGATCTAAATGTTTTATTGGATTTAAAGTTAACCTTCCCATTTTTTCTGCTGTATCATCGCCTAAACGTAAAGCAGCCAATCCATGAGAAACTTCATGAACAACAACAGAGAACAAAAGAATTATAAGTTGAAAAATTAAAGGAACTCCTGCAAACATAAATTTAATCAATTATCTTTATTCATTGTATCATTTTTTTATCTTTTTTAAAAACAATAGCAGGCATGATAAACATACCTGCTATCTTCATTTCTATTAATAACTAATCTTCTAAAGCAACATCTGAAAGATGTAATAAACTAAAACTAACATAATTACACCAAGCATTCTGAAAAAAACATCAGAAATACCAGTCCAATAATTTAGCAAACTGTCCATTTTACTTTTTGACAGAAATAACAAAGACAATCCCTTAATACCCGCCAAAACAGCTAAAATCTGAATAAATAAAGGAGCACTTACTAAACTTGCAGACTGCCAAAGCAAAACAGCAATTATTAGAGCTATTATCCCCCATATCCAATAAGGACCGCTATGAGTAACCTTTAAGCTTAAATCCTTTGCTTTCTTAGGAAGAATGAGAGCTAAAACTCCAAAAACCCCCCACAGCACTATAAGAAGATAAAGTACCCAGCTCATATTTTTTATTTTTTTAAAATTGTCGACCTTTTATATATTATACTACTTTTATGCTATTTTATACAATTTCATTTTTTTTAATGAGTGCCTAGCTAATATTAACCTTTGTTCACTGTTAGTATAAAAGGTACAAAGAACATCGCCTTTTTTCACTTTTTCCCCAAGAGATTTATCTAAATAAACCCCTGCCTCTTTGGTTAAAGACGCGCCTAATAATCTACAAATTTTATTTAAATTTTTATTATGCATTGATTGAACAAAACCACTTTGAGAAGATTTCAATTTATAATTAATTTTGCCCAAAGGAATTTTTTCAGAATCAATTTTTGAATTCCCTCCTTGCGCCTTTATAATTGCTTGCATCTTCTTTAAAGCGTTTTTTGATTGCAGGCTTTCCAATGCTAATCTTCCCCCTGTTCCTTTTTTTGCTTTTCCAACTAATTCTAATAAATCTCCGGCTAATTGGATAGATTTCTTTTCTAAATCTTTTGGCCTATTTTCTTTTTGCTGCAAAACCCTCATTACGTCTCTTGCTTCCAAGCAAGGCCCTATACCTCTCCCTATAGGACCCATTGTTCTTTTTACAACAATTTTAATTTTGATATTAAACTTTTTAGCTAAATATAAAAATAAACTTTTAACAAGTTGAATATCTTTTGTATCTGAAATTTTTGCTGTTGGACCAATCGGCATATCTATGACCAAATGATTAATTCCAGTAGCTATTTGTTTGGACATAATACTGACAACCATTTTAGAATAAGGTTCCAGCCCTAATCTACGGGTAATTTTAATAAATCTGTCGTCAACAGGAGCTAATCTTAAAGCTCCTCCCCAAATTAAACAAGCATTCGTTTTTTTAACAATCCTTTTTATTTCACTTAAAGAAAAACTCACTGGCGCCAATACTTCCATTGTATCTGCCGTCCCTGCTGCAGAAGTTATCGCCCTGGAAGAAGTTTTTGGAATTGTAATCCCATAGCTTGCAACAATGGCAACTATTATGGGGCTTACGCGATTGCCTGGAATTCCTCCGATAGAATGTTTGTCAGCCGTAATTTTTCCGAATTTCATCATTTCCCCTGTTTCACTAATAGCTTTGGTTAAATAATAAATCTCTTCTTTTGAAAAGTTTTTTTCATCAAAAGCAGGGGCAATAAAAAAAGATAATTCTAAATCATTAATTCTATGCTTAGCTATATCCAAAACTAAAGTATAAATTTCTTTATAAGACAATCTCTTTCTATTTAGTTTTTTGTGAATAATTTTAAGAGAAGACGCATGGCCTGCGAGTTTTAATTCCAAGAATTCCCCTTGTTTAATTCTGTATCTGTTTGTTATATCTTGAAAAACTCCGATCTCCCCCTTCTTTACCAAAGATCCTGTTGTATCTACTGCAATTTCTGTTTGCTTTTCTTTCCACTTAACAATCAATTCATCACCTGGCCTAATACCAAAACGCCGACCATCTTCTTCATTAATAATAACTATCCAAGGATACCCAGTCTTAATATCTAAATATTTAACTTTGAGAAAAAAAATACCGTTTGTTTTAGAATTTTTAGAATTGTTTTTCTTTTTCATCTTTTTAAAACTAATTTATTTTCTAAAATATATTTTGCTATCGGCTTGACAATATCAACTGAAAAACAAGAATTTTCTAAAGTATTTGTAAATACAATCTTCTTAGGATTTATTTTACTCAATTGTTCTATTGCTTTGTCCCCAAATATAGAATGAATAAAGGCAAAGCTAATTGTTTTGGCTTTAAGTTCTTTCGCTATCTCGGCTGCTTGTAAAATAGTCCTGCCAGTTGAAACAATATCGTCCACGATAATAACATCTTTATTTGTGAAGTCACAATTTTTATCATAAGAAAAATCTATCTTTCCTGTCTTAACATCTCTTGTTTTCTGAAAGACTACTTTTTGCGCGGAAAATCTTTTACAAAAATCATTAACAAATGCTTCAGACTCTTTGTCTGGACCTATAACTACTGAATTAGAAGGAGAAAAATCTTCGAATTCTTCTGCTAAATCCTGAAAAAGAAAGACATTGTGAGTTAAAATTTGAAATAAATCTCCAATTTTTTTTCTATGTTCATGCATATTACACGTAATAAAAACATCTGCATTTTTTTCTATTAATTCAGAAATGTACAAAGAGGAAAAAGATTCACCTTCTTGAAAAATAGAATCTTGGCGAGCATAAGGAAAATAAGGCATGATACATATTATTTCTTGCGCAAGATCTTTTACCTTTCTTAATAATAAAAAATACTTAATTAAATAAGCATTAATGTCTTCATTTTGTTTTTTCTGAAAAATTAAAATAGCTTTATTAGCTCTTTTCTCTTTTTCTAAACGAGGCTGTACTTCACCATCAGGAAAAACTCTGTCTTCTATTAAAATGAAATCTAAGTTCAGTTGCCTGGCTAATTTTTTAGCTAACTCATCTCCTATTACCAAATTTTCCATAAATATAGAATTCTATTTAAATAATCTATCGTTGTATATCTTCAAGGCCTTTTTTCTTCTTTGTTTTACCTATAAATCTCAGCACATAGATACTAGCAAAAGCTAATGCAACGCTTATTATAATTGCGTAAATAAACTTAGCTAAAATAGTGTTTTTACCCATCGGGAATAAATATTCTACCAAGGCTATGGATAAATCCCTCCAAGCTAAACCAGCTACAAAACCAAAGGCTGCAATAATATAGCCCGCTGTTATCTTTCTCAAATCTCTTTCTACTCTGTTTTTTTCATCCTCTAATACCCTTATTTTTTGCTTAAGTTTATATAGTTGCTTCAAATTATACATGATTTTAATTTATTATTACTGTAAATTCCCCTTTTATTTTATCATCTTTTATCTTTTTTATCACTTCATCAATTGTTCCTCTGTAAATCGTTTCAAATTTTTTAGTTAATTCCCGACAAACGATTACTTGTAAATTAAGATTAAGTTTTTGAGATTTATTACTAACCTCTTCTAATGTTTTAATAATTCTATGGGGTGATTCATAAAAAACAATGGGATGTTTTAAATCTGCCAGTTGGCGGAATAATTTTTCAAAGAATTTATTTCTTTTTTTCTTATGCGGAGGAAATCCTAAAAAAGTGAATCTGTCCATTGGAAAACCAGAAATAGAGGCAGCAGTTATTAAAGCTGAACAGCCAGGTATTGGAATAATTGTCAAATTAATATTTTTTTTAACGAGAAAATCTATTAATTTATTTCCCGGATCAGAAATTCCAGGGGTGCCAGAATCAGAAACTAATGCTAAGTTCTTTCCTTCTTTTAATAAATCTGCTATATAATTTACTTTTTTTAATTGTGAATGTTGGTGATAACTTAAAACTGGAGTTTTGATATCATAACGCAATAATAACTTTCTTGTTACCCTCGTATCCTCACATAATATTATATCAACTTCTTTCAAGATACGAAGTGCTCGTAAAGAAATATCTTCTAAATTTCCTATTGGCGTGGCAACAATAAATAAATTTGCCATTTTGTTTTAAACTTAAAGCAATTTAAAGTTATTAATTATTAAACCAAATTTATAGCCTAAAAACTTTGCCGCTTTTCGACAATAAACCATTCTATCTGTAAAAATTTCAAAGTACTCAATTATTGGCACAAAACCAGTATCAATTTTAAGAATTAAAGTAATTAATTTTTTCTTTTTGTTAATTCTTACTCTCGATATTTTTGTGGCAAAATTAACCCTATCATGTATATCCTCTTTTATTTTCTTAGGTTTTTTATTAATCACCCTTGAACGGCGTACGTCTGTTTTATCAGCCAAAACAATCATTGCAGCCACATTATTGGAAAAATTCATTTCGTCTTTATCATGATTGGAAATTGCATTCATAATTATTGCTAATTCCTCTGGAGTAAAATCTTCATTAAAAATCTGATGGAATAATAAGGCTCCAAAATAATGATGATGGCTTCTGCTTAAAAGATTCCCCATATCATGGCAAAACCCGGCAATAGCCGATAATTCCTGCTTTTGTTTTGAAAAACCAATTTCCTGAGCAATTGTCCTTGCTCGAGCAGCGACAATCTTGGCATGGGACAAGCTATGCTCTGTATATCCTGCTGCTGCTAAAGATTTATCTGATTGTTTAATAAATTCTAAAACTTGTAAATTCTTTTTGACTTGATTTAAACTAATCATAATAATTAATATTTATTCCTCGTTTTTATTACATACCATATCATATCAAAAATAAGCCCAATGTAAAACCCCCAACTATCTAAAGATATATATGGGGGATAAAAAATGCTGCTGCCCTTTGATATATAGCAAGCTATATACCTCTAGACAACAGCATTTCTATTGTAGCAAACAAAAACAATTTGTCAAGGAAAATAAAAAGGAACAGAAGGGTTTTCGAACAACTTCTGTTCCTAAGGCTCTTTATAATCTTCCTTATTCTGACTCTACAATAATGCCCCAGATACCAACACCTTCAATCCAGCCAGAATTTAATTCTATGTCTACTAGGAGCATTTCTGTATCTGTGTAAATATTGGAGTGTTCTGGTCCGACATAAGATTGTTGCCATACATTGTAACAATCCCAATACTCTGTAATATCAGTAAAATCAGTAGCAGATAAATATAAACAGGTAATTAAAAAAAAGAAAATTACTAAAATTAATAGCATGCTTTTCTTCATTTCTAATCCCTCCTTTTTAAATCTTAAAATCTTTTAACCATCAAACAGAAAACATAACTTTGGAATATCATATGGATATGTATCAGCAGCTGATCCCCAAATTACACTCGTCCAACCTTTTGAGTTTGTTATTGTAATATAAGTGAAATTATACGGACCCTCAAATTGTTTTGTTTCATCATTGTATGCCCATTCTCTAATTTCTTTTGTCTCTACACCATCGTTCTTAGCCAAAACCACAATCCAAACTATCCCTTCTTCTTTCTCTAAAATAATTTCCTTCACTCTAAATTTTTCCTTCAAGGTTTCTAAAGCTGCGTTAGACTCCGGAGAAAGAAAAGAATAGTAAGCAAAGCCTGGCAAAAAACAAAGTAAAAATAAAACAAGAAATACTAGCACACCAAAAAGAATTCGATTTTTCATTTCTATATCACTCCTTCCTTAAAATTTTTTCAAGGTTCACATGTTAGCGAAACTACCCCAATTATATATCCTTTTCCTTGTTTTGTCAAGAATAAATAAAGGCGTGGAGGTTAACCTCCATATTTTTTTATCTTATTAAAATCTCAATTACGACAAAGGTAATGTAAAGTAAAAGCAGAATTATTGCCTCTTTCTTGGTAATCTTTCTGTACCTTCTTGTAAATATATAAAAGGCTACTGCTGAAATTATCAAAAAGATTCTTGCAATAGCAAAAGGCGTAAAATTAGGAACCGTAATTGGATGAATTAAAGCAACGGTACCTAAAACCAAAGTAGCAGGTATAATAACAGCGCCCATTAAATTTCCTAAAATCATTTCTGTTTTTCCAGCCCTAGCTGACGCAACGGCAAAATGAATTTCTGGTAAAGCATTTCCTAATGCAACAATTAAAATTCCAATAATAGGTAAGGAAATGTTCAAAGCTACAGCAAAAAATTTAGCGCTTTGCACTATTCCTTCTGCTGCTAATAAAAGAAAGGCCACGGATAAAATTATTAACCCTAAATCTTTCATAAAAATCTTGAATTCTTTTAAAATACTCGGCATTTGTTCTTGCTCACCTTCAGAAGGTTCTTTAAATCTTTCTTTATTAAAAGAAAGCCAAAAAATATAAAAAACAAAAACAGAAATTAGTATTAACCCATCACCTCTTCCCAATACACCATCCCATATTAAAAGCAGAGGTAGAATAGCAACAAAAGTTGTAAAAAGAGCGCTTCTCTCTAAAATCTTACCCTTGGTGGGAATAACATTTCCACCAATTAAAACAGCTAAAGCCACTGCTAATGTTAAATCAATTAAATTACCACCGACAATATCACCAAAAGAAAGTTGGGGAATCTTATGAAGAGCTGAACTGATGCCTACAAAAAGATTTGACAAAGAGGCTGCAAAAGCCATAACAAAAAAAGCAATGATAAATTCCCTCCAACGCAAAAATCTGCCGATCCTTTTTAATCCATCAATCAACCAATTGCCTGAAAAATAAAGTGCAATACAAGAAATTATAAAAACTAAACTATATATTATAAACATATCTAATATTTTAAGATCTATTATATCTTATCAGTTTTCCAGAAAAGAAAAAAGGCGAATCATCTGACTTACCAGACAACTCGCCGATTAATTAAGAGCTCCTGCTTTTTGATTTTCGACTTATTCGATTTTATTTATAATTTCCGCTTTTTTACATTTAGAATATCTCTTGGGGCTATTATATCCCCTAGTTATATTAAAGCTTCAAGATGAAGCTTTTATAAAACCAAGAGCTCTTTTTTCTTCCAAAAATGTACTATATTCAGATTAGCATAGTTTTCTGCTTTTGTCAAGTGATTCTAAAATTGTCCAGTCCTACTCTAAATACTTTTTATCTTTTAATTCTTTTGGTAAATATTCTTGCTTCTCTTCATAATTATAATCAGGACTATATTTATATCCTTTGCCATATTCTAAATCCTCCATTAATTTTGTTGGGGCATTACGAATATGCAAAGGCACTGGCAGATTTCCATATTTTCTCACATCCTCGGCAGCCTTTTCATAAGCAACATATAAATCATTTGATTTTTTGCATTTAGCCATATAAACAACTGCCTGGGCCAATATAACATTACATTCTGGCATTCCTATAAAATGACAAGCCTGATAAGCGGCCACAGCTTGTCCTAAAGCTTGGGAATTAGATAAACCTATATCTTCTGAAGCAAACCGTACAATTCTTCTAGCTACATACAAAGGATCCTCGCCCGCTTCCAACATTCTTGCTAACCAATACAATGCGGCATTAGCATCAGATCCCCGCATTGATTTGTGCAAAGCAGAAATTATATTATAATGTTCATCACCATTTTTATCATAAAACAAATTAGATTTCTGAAAAGCGTCTTTTACAACATCCAAAGTTATTTTATTTGAAATAGAAGAAGCATACTCAAGAACATTAAGAGCTATCCGCGCGTCTCCATTGCTCATTTCTGAAATTGTATCAATTATCTTATTATCTATTTTTATACTTAATTTACCTAATCCTTTTTTCTTATCCTTTAACGCTCTTTTAATAATCTCTGAAATCTGAGATTTATTAAGCTGTTTTAAAACAAAAACCCTACAACGAGAAAGTAATGCCCCTATAACTTCAAAACTTGGATTCTCTGTTGTAGCTCCAATAAGCACAATCAATCCTTGCTCAATATGAGGAAGCAATGCATCCTGCTGAGCTTTGTTCCAACGATGAATTTCGTCAATAAATAAAATTGTTCTTTTTCCTAATCTTTTATTTGCTTCTGCTTGTTTTACAATTTCTCTCAAATCTTTTATTCCACTTGAAACGGCGCTTATTCGTTTGAATTCTGATTTAGTCTGTTTAGCAATAATATAAGCCAAGGTGGTTTTACCACTTCCTGGCGGACCCCAAAAAATCATTGAAGGAACTTTATCTGATTCAATTGCCTGCCTTAATAATTTTCCCTCGCCAACAAGGTCCTCCTGACCCAAAAAATCATCCATGGAATCTGGCCTTATTCTGTCAGCTAATGGCTTGTTTTTATCTATAAAATCCATATTTTAATTATATCACACAAATTATATCAGTAATAAAAAAAAACGCCCTTTTAGGGCGTTTTTTACTTTATTCCTATTCTTCTACTCTCTCTTGCTCCTGCGTTTCTATTTTTTCTTCTTTTTTCTCTATCATCCCTTTCTTTTTACTGAAAAAGAAAATGTAAATTATCTCAAGAATGGCCAGTGTATTTAATACTAATAAGGCAATGAACCACCATTTATGCTCATTTCTGGCAGCTTTCCAAAGAGCTACGCCTTTCCAAGACAAAGTCCAAAGAAGAATTAACCAAATAAGCCATTGATTTGTTGACAAATAACCTGCTAATAAAGATTGTGTCATGTTTTTATTTTAATTATTATTTTCGACCTTTTGCTTTTTTCTTAATTGGTTTTATTCCAAATTTATGCCTTTTTCCACTTAAACGAGGCGGACGACGCAATGGTGTATGAACTCTTCTTTTAATTTTAATCACTTTCTTCATAAATTTATTTGTTTTCTATTATTGTAAAAACTTTATTTGTATGCCTAAATCCTTTAATCAATCTTATATCTGATTCTGGAATTTCAAAATATTCTGCCAGAACTTTAATTGCTTCTTTATTTGCCTGCCCTTGTAATGGTTTCCTTCTCACTCTCACTTCAAAACTATCTTCAGACTTTTTAATTATTCCTCGCTTCTTTGAATGCGAGAAAACCTTAACTTTAATTAACATTAATATATTTTAAAATAATGTTCCGTTTGCAGGTTTTATTGTTTTAGATTTTACTGATTCAACATAATTACAATAATCACAATCAGCATCTGCTTTTGGAATTTCATCACTATTTAAACATTTATGAATATCGGAAATAGTTTTTTCAATCCAAGAATCATCACCTTTATATGCTATTAAAGTAACATCAAATTCCAATTTACTATCAAAATCTTCTACATCTGTTTTACCATTACAATAAACAAAATAGCCAGTATCAGAAACTTTAAATCCGTTTTTTCTAAACAGCCACTGATATATTTCCATTTGCCTTTTGTAACTAATCTGCCAATCAGCATCTAAGCTCACTTCTCCATTCTTTGATGTTGCCTTGTAATCAACAATAATTAATTCTCCTTCAGGATTTACCCAGATATCATCAATGCCACCAGTAATTAATAAACCTGTTGGTTTGTGGAGATAGGTTATTCCTCTTGTTCTTGCATCACGCCATTCTTCAAGCTTTTCATGTTTAAAAGGAATAGCATCAACCTTATAAGTTTCCATAAAAGGATGTTTTGCGCCTTTAGCGCGATAAATATCAAACTCTTGTTTAAGCAAAGTATCAACAGCGCTATTTAAAGCAAATGGAAATCCTGGCGGCCGCGCAACTCCTAATTTTCTATCCAAATAAAAACATCGCGGACATTGCAAAAACAAATCAATTTTTGACCGCGAAATTTTAAACGGCTCCTTTAAATCAGAGTCGTATAAATTTTTTGCTCTCTGTGAATTATAATACTGGGACATATATAAAAATCTTATTCTATTATATCCTATTTACCAATATTTGAAAACCTATTTCTATAATCTTATTCCTTATCCTTTAATTTCTTCTTCATTATTCTTTTAATCGCCATTCTTCTGCCGAACCAAACCCCCAGCATCCCTATGGCGAACAAAAATAAATATTTTACAAAATCATTTTCCATAATTATCATTTTCCATAATTTTACGCAATAAACTCTCCACCATCTACTGAATATATTCCACCAGTTACATAATTTGCTTCATCTGAAGCTAAAAAAGCTGCCACATTTGCAACATCTTCAGGTTTTCCAATTCTTCTCATCGGGTTTAACTCAGCATACTTATGAATCGCTTCATCAGAAGAAAGAACTCTTCTTAACAAGGGAGTATCTATAGGCCCTGGCAATATCACATTTACCCTTACTCCCTCTGCAGCATACTCTTGAGCCATACATTTAGTAAGCATCACTATTGCTGCTTTAGTTGAACAATAAGCTGGAAATTCTGAATAAGGAATGCTGCCCGCAACTGAAGAAATATTAATAATATTGCCTTTACTTTCTTTAATTAAAGGAAGCGCGTATTTAGAAATTAAATATGCTCCTTTAAAATTTACATCAATAATCTTATCCAATTGTTCTTTTGATGTTTCTTCAACAGATGCTTGAAAAGAGATTCCTGCATTATTAACAACAATATCTAAATGTTTAATTTCCTCAAACGCTTTCTTAATTTGTTCCTCTTTGCTTATATCAACTTCATAAAAATCAACTTCATAATCTGGTTTTACAATGTCAAAGATTATAACCTTTGCCCCTTCATTTAAAAACCTCTGGGCAATAGCTTTTCCAATACCATTTGAACCACCAGTTACTAAAGCTACTTTTTTGTCTAATTTCATATTTTTATTTTAATTATTATTTTAAATTTAAAAAATGCCTTAAGTATTTATAAGATTTATGATTATTCTAATCAAAATATCTTTTTCTTTAGAATCACTTATTGCAACCAAAAGAGCTAAAGCAACTAAAGCATTATCATTTATTTTCTTCTCACCATTCTTGCGATAGAGATAGTTATTTTTATCTAAGAAATAAACAAACAAAAACGAAGCAATCCGCTTGTTACCATCTACAAATGGATGATCTTTAATAGTAAAGTAAAGTAAATGCGCTGCTTTTTCCTCAATAGTTTTATACAATATTTTTCTATCAAATGTCTGGTATAAATTTTTAGCTATACCTTCAAATTTACCTTCTGTCTCAACGCCAAAAAAACCACTGGCCTTTTTTTCTGCTATCAAATTCTTCCTTAATATAACAATGATATTCTTACAACTATTATATTCTAAAACAAATTTCGCTTCTTTGCCTTTAGGCTTTTTTACTTTCCTTTTATCATACTGACTTAAAATACTAAGTGTTTTGGCGTAATTACCAAGTAAATCTAATATCTCTTTTTCCTGACCTTTAAGCGTTTTCTTGCTTGATTTCTCCCGTAGAAAAGCAATAGCGCTTTGTAATTCATTAAACTTAGACCGAGTTTCTAATAGACGTCTCTGATTAATGGTATAGCCATCAAAAATATGTTGTTTTAAAACCCTTGTTGCCCAAATTCTAAACTGTGTCGCTCTTTTAGAATTCACTCTGTAGCCAACAGAAATAATCATATCAAGATTATATTGATTCATTTGTCGAACTTTTCCATCGGCAGCAACCTGTGCAAAAATTGCACAGGTTGATTTTTCAAACAATTCGCCACTTTTGTAAATATTGTGAATATGTTTTACAATCACGGTTCTATCAATATCAAAAATCTGCGCTATTTGATGCGCATTAAGCCAAATTGTTTCTTTCTCCAATTTAACTTTTACTTCAACTTCACCGCCTTTAGGCCGATAAATAACAATCTCACCTTTACTAATATCCTTTCCTTTTTTCATAAAATTATTATACTACTTTTTTATTCTTTCCAAAAACTATTCTCAATTCTTTTTTGGCTTGTTCCAAAATCTTGCGTTGTTTTATATCAAGGTTTTTACCAGTACGATTAATATAAAAATTGAGCATTGACATTGCTGATTGAAATGAAAAAGCTTTTCGTCTCTTACTTTCTTCAGCCGATCTTTTAAGCGATTGAGCAATACGTTTTGGATTCTTCCAAGTAAAAACACCTTCCTCTAAATCCAGAGCATTGCTCTTTAAAGTAACTTCTTTGGACCAATATTTTTCAGATTTTCCTGCCATAAAATTTAAAGCCCTTCTTTCTGGAACTTTTCTTCCTGTGTAGAATCTAATTTTCTAATTATCTTAATTAATTCAGCTACATGCTCTTTTTCATCATCTCTAATATGACCTAATACTTTTTTAGCTTCATCATCGTCTATATCGTCAATATGCTCCTGATATTGATTAATAGCCCCTAATTCACCGACTAAATCTTCCCTTAAAGCTTTCAATGTTTTATTATCCATATTTTTATTATTTAACTTGTCCTGAGTTTATCGAAGGATTAATTTTCGACCTTTTTTGGTCTTTAATAAACATTTCAAAGGAACGATCAAAAGTTTTTTCTGCTTCTTTTGAAAAACAACAAGCCAGCAATTCATTATGCGCCAAATGATATTTTATACATTCACAACAAATACCCTTTCTTGGACAATCAGGATAAGTACAAGGACATATTTTTAAATTTTCTTCTTTTTGACATTCCATAATAAATTCTCAATTTCTTCCTCTATAATATTTTAGCATAAAACCTTTTTATTCTAAAAATTCATCTACTGCTTTAATAAACTTCAAAGGATCAACGCTCGCGCCATTTACTTTTATAGAAAGATGTAAATGAGGACCTAATGACCAACCAGTATTTCCAACAAGCCCAATTAATTCTCCTCTTTCTATCATTTTTCCTTCTGAAACTTTAAATTGAGAAAGATGTAAATATAAAGAATAGATTCCTAAACCATGATCTATAATTATCGTATTTCCATAAACTGTTAATTCTTGAACAAGAGCTACTTTACCATTATTAATCGCATAAATTGGCGTTCCCACAATAACATCCAAATCCACTCCCAAATGCTGAATTGTAACATCTCCGTCTTTTCTAATGTTCCCAAAAGCTCCAACATCTATTATTTCCCCAAGTGGATAAATAAATTTCTGGTTAAAATATGCTATAGGATTATATTTTCCTAAAACCTCATAAATGATAACTCCGTCTTTGGTGGCAATGGTTTTTGATATATTTGATGAAGTTAGGCCTTTTTCTTCCAATTCTGGCGTTATTACAATTTTAGTTATATAAAAATCCTTCTTTTTTACTGTTATTGTTTCTTCAATTTTTGATTCGCCAGAAAGAAAAATTGATAAAGAATACCCTCTAGGAGTTTTTTTTGCATCAATTCCCAGAAGAGCTATCCATTTTCCTTCTGATTCAGTTGGGAAAAAATCAAATGATTTGTTATTAAATTTTCCAGTAATCTTTTCTTCTTCGGAAACATTTTCTGCCGTAATAATTAATGTATCTCCCTGCTCAAGCTCAGTAACTGATAATAAAACCGCAAAAGAAGATTTTATTAATTCTGTAGTAGTAGCAGTAGTTGTTGTAATAGTTGTGGTTACAGTAGTAGCTGCAGTAATGGTTGTAGTTGTTATTGAATCTTCATTAATAGTTATTTTTGCACTTAGTTTTTCTTCTGGCTGAATATTTTCAAACGACCATTTAGATGACAATTGTGAAATAAAAAAGATAATTCCTGCCAAAATCAAAAAAAACAAAAAGATTAATGTCTTTGCTGAATTTTTTCTTACAAATAAACCCATTTTTTAATTTTCAATTAATTTTTTACCTTTTTATAAAATTCGGTTTATTAAAATAATGAAAAACGCCCCATTGGGACGCTTTTCATTTTTCTTTATTCAGCTTTTCTTTTACCTTCTTCATATTTTCTCCAAGCACTAGCTACAGCCGGTTCAACTCTATCCAACTCACTAAGAATAATCTCTCTAATTTCACTTGCAGCTATTTCCTCTCTATTTTCAATCATAGGAATTACTGAGGATGCAACTTGCTCTGCTACTTCACTTTTTCTCTCTTCTGGGATATCAGCCTGTCGAGCAGCACCAGCAATTGATTTTTTAATTTTTTCAGGATCAAATGGTTCTTTTGTCCCATTTTTTTTGATAACTTGAGCCATAATTTATTAAGAATTATCTATTAATTAATGTTAACGACCTTTGTTCCACTATTTTAATTATACCAGATTTTCAAAAAAACTAATATATTAGTAAATCCAGATATCATTTTTCACTCAATCAATTTCTAATTTTTTATAAACTTGACCTTCGTAATAGTTTATGGTATCATTTTATACAAATAGCATATTGAAATCTTAAAACAAAATCTGATAAAAAGAGAAAAAAGAGGGGGTAAAAGAAGATGCGAAAGATACCAAAAAGGATTCGCAGATGCAAGTATTGTGGCTATAAAACCCATCATGCACTTTGGAAAGATAAAGTGTGCCCAATTTGCGAATCCGCCGAGGGTTACTCAGAGAGTACCCACGGTGGACTAAATACAATTGAAATAGAGATTGAAAAACAGAAAGTTCTTTCAACAATTCAAAAGCGACAAGGGGGGCAGTAGTTAGTTCTCCGGCTCTCCTTGTCCTTACTTTCGTAGCCCGGAAAGCCCCAATACCTGACAATTAGATCTTGACAAAATTTTATCAATTCTTATAAAAAATAGGAGGTAGAAATTAATGAAAGAATTTTTTCCTTTTAAAATCGAGAAAATTTTTTCTCGTATATTAGCGCTGCTAGGAATCCTACTCGTAATCTCTATTGTAACATCTGTTATCTGCTTGATTATCATTATGTTTTCTCCAATAGAAAGATTAGCGGTCAAAAATATTGGTATAATGAGCTCAGATTCTACTATATATTTGCTCATAGCAATATTTACCATCTTTATAGTAGTTTATCATGAAAAGAAATAATAAATCTCACTATCACCGCCCAAGGATAAGCTTATCCTTGGGCATTTTATTTCTCAATTAATTTTTCTACAATGATATTTTTTCTAAAACTTTCTCAAACCCCGGCAGTAATTTCAACTTTTTTGCGTCCCTCAATCTAATCCATTTATAATCTTTTGCTTCCCAATTCAGTTTCACCTTATCTGTTCTTACCTTAACCAACACTGGATGAACAATCCATGTCTTCTTATATCGGAGCGCTTCCTGATGAAAAATCTCGCCCATACAAATGCTTTTTATTTCTTTTCCGCCAATACCTAGCTCTTCCTTTAATTCCTCTTTTACTTTTTGCTTAAGAGTTTTTTTATCATCTAAAAATCCAGAAATGCCATTCCAATAACTCGGATAAAAAGCCAAATTTTCGCTTCGTTGAACAACTAATACTTTTCCCTTGTAATTCAAAACACAATTTATTACTGGCACCCAATGCACTTCAGTATAATCAATTTGCCCTGGTTTTGGTTTAAATTTAATCTTTTTCATATTATTAACACAATAAAACTATAATAAATTTTATTTCTCAATTAATTTTTGACGTTTTTTGAATTAACGAGGTCTGACCTCCAAACTCATGTCCTTAAATGAGTTTATGGGCTTCAAGAAAATTCCTTACTTTTTGAAAAATTTTATTATGGCCCTTCGCATTTGGATGAAGGCCATCTTCAAAATCGCTATTTTCCAGAAGACCTAATATATCCAGAAACAAAACACTGTTTTCTTTGCACACTTTTCGTATTATCTCGTTATAAGTCTTGATGTCTTTGTTTGTGTAATAAATATTCCGCCAAGGCACAGGCATTGTTTTCGATTCATCGCAATTTTTAAAACCAATGAAGATAATATTATCGGTAATTCCATGCGCTCTTTTGATAATTTTTTCTAAATTCGCCTTGAACTCACTATGTAACACTTGGTGATTGCCTTCAGTATGCTCATAGGCGGCATCATTTCCGCCTGTTTGGAAAATCAAAACATCGGCTTCTCTTATCTTTGCTTCTGATTCAAACCGAGCAAGAATTGTTTTGGTTGTGCCATCAGAGATACTAAGATTGTAAACTTCGTTATCAGTATCTTTTTCTGCCAAGTGCAACCAAAGACGATTTACCCAACCGCCTTTTTCTATATCCCATGCACCCCAAGCGGTGCTAGTGCCAAAAATACAAAATGTATGCATATAATTTTCAATTAATTTTTGAGGTTTTGGTTTTTAAGCCAGATGGCTTGAATTAGATGCTTGGAGGTTGAACCTCCAAGCATCTATTGTCTTCTACCTTTCAGAACCACCTAGACAAAATGCACAATTGTCATAACCTTCATTTTTTGCTTGTTCTAAAGTATCGGGATCAAAAACCACTGCATTACCAGCTTCTATAATTTCATTAATTTGGCATTGCTCCTTTTCATTTTTAAGATCGTGAACCTCCATATGACCAGAACTACTATTTCCTAAATATTTTTTATCAATCGGGCGACTACTAATTGGAATTGCCATAATCTTATTTTTTATTTTTATTTTATTATTTTCGACCTTTTGAATTATTTTTCAATTAATTTTTGACCTTTTAGTTATTTCTCGACTTTAAACGGTTTTCCGTGGCCAGGAATTATATAATCTGCAAATGCTAAAACTTTCTTTCTGCTATTTACTAAATCTTCTTCATTTTTTACATAAGGGTCTTGCAACTCTATTAGACTTCCTTTATCGGTTTTCTGTTCCTGGCTATCTTCCCACCAAAAAACATCGCCAGCTATTGCCACCTTTCCAAGATTCTCATCTTGAACTAAAACAGAGCAATGGAACATATCGTGCCCAGGGGTTTTAATTATTTCAATATCAGTTCCAGGAATTTTACCTCCATGTGATTCTATTTTTCCATCCCAGGAATAAATGTCCTCATTATCCAAAATTTTTGCCTTTTCAAAAACTCCAGCTAAAAGTGAATGGTCTAAATGATAATGCGTAAGAATTACGTAATTAATTTTATCTGGAGATAAATTTTCTTTTCTTAAAGCCTCTAATAATAGCTCCCTATTCGTTCCAGGGTCAACAATGATCTTTAAATCTACTTCTTGAATTAAAGTAGTTGATGATGAAGCAAATTCAGCACCGTCTTTTTCTCTTGCATAACCTTCAATTAAAATTTTAACTTTCGCCATAGTTTTATTTTTATTTCTCAATTAATTTTTGATGTTTTGGTTGGATTTTAGTTTGTGGATAAATGGGCTTGACAACAGGTGTATTCTTGATACAATTTAACTAGAATACACATGAAAAACACCTCTATGGGTTTCGTCCCTTAGCGGTGTTTTTCTTTATACTCGAGTTTTTTTCTTAAATTAGCCATAAAAAATATCTTTTCTTTAGCTGTCTTTTTTAATAAAACCGAGCAAGTCCTGATATATGGGCTTATCACACAATTAAGCTTATTGTTTTTGTATAAATGTTTAACTAAAGAATAAAAATCTCCGTCGCTTGTAACAATTACGGCTTTATCATATTTCTTATAATCAACCATTACTTGTAAAACTAAATCCGCGTCCACATTGCCTTTAACTTCCCCGTTTTTATCGGGTAGTGTTGGTTTAAAAATTAGAACATAACCATCCCTTTGTAATGAAGAATACAAATCTTGGTTAGCCGGAATATAACCAATAAATAGATAAACTGTTGACACTTTATACTTTTCCTTTAAATAAATTCTAAATCTTCGATAATCCAATTTCCAACCCAAACTTTGAATTCCTAAGTTAAGATTTTGACTATCAATAAAAGCAAAATTGTTTTCTTGTTTCTTCATAAGTTTTATTTACGAGATTCGACCTCATAATACCTACTTATTAACATTTTAACATAAAATGCTAATTTATAATAAAATCCCCAAAAATTTGGGGATTTTAACTTTTTATTTTAATAAAACATAAGCACTCAAGGAGAACTGTTCTCCTTTATTCTTAATTCTTTTTAAACCAACTAATAGCTTCGTCTATCATTGAGCGATAATCTTCTATTTTAACATAATTGAAAAATTCATCTGATGGTATAAATTTTCTTTCCTTCACTGTCCCTGAATCAGGATCAATTGTGCGTGGTTTTTTCTTGTCCAATAAAGCAGCAAATCTAAGCTGATAAATGGTAGGTTTATCTGAAATAACTTCATAATATCCAATCATTATATTTTCACCAATAATTACATCAGCCTCTTCCTCAAGCTCACGTTTTAATGTTTGCTCTGGCGTTTCATTATTTTCTGGCTTTCCTCCTGGAATATTCCAACTTCCATTCGAGTGACGAATAATTAAAATATTTCCTCCATTATCAAAACATATACCATATACTTGAGTAATTGGTTTTAAAGAAAAATGATCTGTAGTTTTATGCCAAATAAATTTCTTCATTTGTATTTTAAATTCTTACTTCCCAGTTAATTTTTGACCTTTTCGTTTACCAAAATCTGGACCAGAAATGAAATATAAACCAAGTGCAATACCCAAATAATAATGAATTCTACCACCTTCTATTATAATCAGCGCTAAATTAACTATTACCATTAAAATTCCAATGATCAGAAAGCCCTTTTTGATTTTAGCGGTCGTTATATACCTGCGATATCTAGCACCAAGAAACATAGACATTGGCAAAACTACTATAAGCATTCCTACAGCAATAAGAACCGCCTTAACAGGTATTCGCCCACCATACGCAATAAAAACAAGAAATAAACCAAATGCAGCCGCTGCCGCCGTATTTACTAAAATCTTTTTGATAAGAAGCTTATTATCAATTTTTGGTAGTTGATTATTTTCCATATTTTTTTCAATTAATTTTTGAAATTATTTTAATTACCTTATTTGATTTTTCTTTCCAGCTTTTAAAAGATTTTATTCCAATATCCCACGAATTAAGTCCTTTTCCGACTATAAAATTCTTTTTATAAAAATCGCTTGTTTTTATATCTAAACTAATAGTTCTTTTACTCTGATCAACTATAATCCAATGTTCATTAACATACACCTCTATAACACAATGCCCCCTGTTTTTAGGGTTTAATTTATCTATACCCATTATATATTTTGCAGGAATTCCTACTGCTCTGCATAGCGTCGCAAATACTAAGGCATTATCATGACACCCTGTAGTAAAACCATCTTCCAAAACCTTATTAACATTTCTCCTAGCAAATATCTTTAGTATCTTTTTATAATCTTTACATTGTTTAAGGTTTTTATCCATCCATCGAATAATACTCTCTATTTTTTCAAAATCATTTCCTGAAAATTTAGAAACTAATTTTTTAATTGATTTAGTAACCTTGCTTTGTTTTCCTTCTTTTAACCAAATTTTTATATTTTCTTTCATATTTTAAAATTCTCAATTAATTTTTCTACAATGATATTTTTTCTAAAACTTTTTCAAACCCAGGCAGTAATTTCAACTTTTTTGCGTCTCTCAATCTAATCCATTTATAATCTTTTGCTTCCCAATTCAGTTTCACCTTATCTGTTCTTACCTTAACCAACACTGGATGAACAATCCATGTCTTCTTATATCGGAGCGCTTCCTGATGAAAAATCTCGCCCATACAAATGCTTTTTATTTCTTTTCCGCCAATACCTAGCTCTTCCTTTAATTCCTCTTTTACTTTTTGCTTAAGAGTTTTTTTATCATCTAAAAATCCAGAAATGCCATTCCAATAACTCGGATAAAAAGCCAAATTTTCGCTTCGTTGAACAACTAATACTTTTCCCTTGTAATTCAAAACACAATTTATTACTGGCACCCAATGCACTTCAGTATAATCAATTTGCCCTGGTTTTGGTTTAAATTTAATCTTTTTCATATTATTAACACAATAAAACTATAATAGATTTTATTTTTGAACTTGTCCTGAGCTTACCGAAGGATTAATTTTTCGACTTTTTGGTAATTTACTTTATTCCCATAAATCTTCTTCGGAAATTAAAAAATCTTTTCTTTCTTTTAAACTTTTTATTACTTCATTAAAATGCTTGATGCATTCTAGAAAACCATTCTTAGAAATTTCCTTTGCCTTTTTTGTATAAAACCCCTCTTTAATAAATTTTTGAGTTCTTATTATCCCTCTTTCAATCCATTTATCCATTGGGGTTGTTGATTCTTGTTGCGCTTTGTAAAAACTAAAAACCCCGCTAATTCCGGATTTTTCTAATCTATCCGCATCAAAAAGGATTTTCGCCTCAATTGTTTCTGGCTCTATTTTACCATCATGCGATTCTATGCAATGAGCAATTTTTTCAATTTCTTTTTTAGAATACCCGAGCTTCGGTATATCTCTTTTTATAATTGACACCCCTGCCTCTTTATGGTTTTCATGTTTACTTTCTGTTCCTCCAATATCATGCAGCAAAACAGCAGGGATTAGAATAAAATAATTTATATCATTCTCTATTTCGGCAATAATTAAAGCTCTGTATAAATCCCTTAAAACATGTTCTAAATTGTGCTGTGGAAGATTTGCCTTATCATATTTCTCTTTTGCATAATCATAAACTTTCTTTATCCGAGGATCTTTTTCAACAAAATAATCTAATTTCTTCACCATATTTCTAAATTTTTATTTTTTTGTCTTTATTAAAAATAGTCGTTTTTTAAAGCCTCCCCGCTTTTTATTTTTTACTTTTTGTTGTTTGTGAATTTGTAATTTTGTTAGACCACTTTCCGATATTAAAACATTAATTAATTCTTGAACATCAACGATTTCATTAATAACCTCTTTTTTGCCCTTGGCTTCAATTAATTCTTTTGCTTCTTCCAGTATTTTCTTCTTTATCTCTTTAATATATTCTTTTTTATTTAAAACTCGAAAATAGGGCTTTTCTTTATTTGCCTCTATAATTTCCAAAATTCTATCCCGAATTAACTTATTATGTTTTTTAATCATTTTTATTTCTCAATTAATTTTTGACGTTTTTATTTTCTATAACTTCAATTATCAGTATTTATATTTCTTTTTTTCTTTCATTTAAATACTTCCCAAATAAAGATTTCGTAGTTTTTGTTGAAAAGGGTCTTTTTATTAACTTCTCTTCATTTTCTAAATACTCAACCATAGCTTTTTTATCCTTTCTAAGAATATTCTTCATAATAGAAAATCCTTTTAGTGTTGCCATCCACATAAAGTCCAAATCGTTAAATACACCTAAAATGAGATCCTCCTTGTATATTTTATCTTCTCCTAATGCCCAATTATCATGAACCGATACATAGTATGAAATTTGGTTAATTTTATCTTTATTATAATTTAATTTCATTAAAATATTCCTTGATATTTTTTCTCCCTCCTCCATATGAGCCTTACGTAAATTAAGATCGAGAGGATTGCCTGATTCTATATTTCTATATCCAACATCATGTAAAATAACAAGCGGCAATAATAAAGAATCGTCAATATTTTCTTCTTCGCATATAAACATAGCATCCTTCATCATCCAATTTATATGCTCTATATCATTAGGCCGCCCTTTTTCATAATAAGGCTTTGCTAACTTCCAGATATCTTTATATACTTCTTTCACTTTTTTAAAGATTTTATTTTCAATTAATTTTTGACCTTTTGGTTAGATTTTTCGGAAAGTCTTATATATTTGATTAGTTTATTACCATCAATTAATTCAATTGGTTTATCTTCTGCAAATCTTTCAGCTTCTTCAGTAAAAAAATTAGTTGTGATAAAAAAAGCTTTATCATTAGATAATTTATCAGATAAAGCCCCACAAAACTCCCTAACGTCTTTAACTCCTACTTTATTATTATAATGCTTGCATTGAATATAGTGTTTTATTCCATCTTTTTCAGCAATAACATCAATTCCTTCATCATATGAACTACCAATAACCCTAGTTTTATATCCCAATTTATTAAATAAATCTCCAATATAATGTTCGAATTCCCAATGTTTTAAATTGTTCAACCACTTTATTAATTCTCCATCAGTGTTAAATTGACTTCGTTTATGAATTTTAGATCTTTTAATCAACAACCTTACTACGATCAGAGCAGCTAAAAACGCTAGCCCCCATAATAACAACTTCCAAAAAAGTACTTTATTTGTCCATAAAAAGATTAGTAGAAAAAGTACATAAACAATACCTACTTCTTTTAAAATATCTTCTAGTGTGTCTAACCATGCTTTTCTTGACATATTTTTATAATTAAATTATTTTTCAATTAATTTTTGACCTTTCACGAAGTTGAAATTTATAAGGTTATTATTTTCTACTGAAAATGAGCATCGTTATAAAAATAATAACTGAAGGTATCCCAAAAGCTAATGCAAGTGTTTTGTTGCCAGAAACAAAATAATTTATAGAAAAACCAACGCCTCCAATTGATAGAAACTTAAACAACTCTATCCAAAAAAAGGTTTTTTGTCTTTCTTCTAAAACTACATTCTTTTTTTCTTGTTCAAATTTCTCCTCCCTCATTTTTTCAAGTTCATCCTGCGTTTCTTTTAAAGATTCTTTCAGTGTTTTATTTTCATTAATAACAATTTTTACTACGCCCGGGCTTTTCAGGTCTTTTTTGGTTAAATCCGTTATTTTTTTATTATTTTTGTGACCCGACATGTTAAGTAAAAAATAGGTTTATCGGGTCCTTTTCTGACCAAGAAAAAGATTTAAATGGTTTAAATGGAACAAATTCAGTAAATGGACGAAATGATTCGAATTCTACAAACCCTGGAAATGGCTTAAATTGTTTAAACGGGAAAAATGGCGCAGGATAATCAGTCGGATTTTCGCCAAACCCAACACAATTGCCACCCTTATCTCTCATTATCCCATTCTCAAACCAGCCAACGTATCTCCCAGAATAATTAAAAAGATTTCCATCTTTTACAAAACCAATGCTTTTGCCGGGAAAGCTAACTAACCTACCATTATCAAGTAGCCTTAAGGTTGGCGCTCCGTATCTATTGTAAATTGTGTCAATTTCTTGCTCGTTCATAAATGAGACGATACTTTACAACTTACGTTTTTATCTCCCCGCTCATTAATTTTGGTAAAAGTAAATCACGAAGGATATTTTAATTTTAATTTTATTTCTCAATTAATTTTTCGATCTAAAAATGAAAATTCTTAAGCCAATGAACTATTTTTTGAAACGACTTTGTCCTCGACAAAACACTTCCCAGCCATCCCATAATTAATCCTAAAATTGATAATATAATTGCAGCAGCATAAGGATTTTCAAAAAGTTTTACAAGATTTTCCTGTTTTGAAAAAAAACTATATAATAAAAACATTAAAAGACCCCAGAGTGCACTAAGTGCAAAATATTCAAAATCCCTTTTTTCTTTTGATCCTATAAAATAACGAAACGACCAGACTGTAATAAATCCAGGTATAACAAAGAGAAAAAAATGAAAATTCAATGGTTGTTCTAGCATATTAATATTATGAATATTTTAGAAATTTATTAATTTTTGACCCTTTGGTTTGGAGTGCTTAAGACTTCTTTTAAAAGTTGCGTAGCAGGATTAATAGGGCGCGCAATTCCAAGTCCAACGATTTCATATCTTTGTTGCTTTCCAACAATTGGTTTTGCAAATCGACCACTAATAAAACCTATGATCCTACTAGATTTTTGAGAAAAAACTGGAGATCCACTAAATCCTTTGTCGCAATTTGTGTCTAAATAAAATAGCTCCGTTTTCTTTGTATTAGAATTCTTTTTGATTGTAGCTATTATTGCATGAATATTTACAAAAGAAACGTTTTTTCTACCTGAAGAAATAGCCATTGTTGACTCGGGAAATCCAGAGAAAAAAAGTTTTTCACCTTCTTTAACTTTTTCAGAATCAGCAATAGCTAAAGGCTTAATGAACTGCTTTTTATCTTTATTAGCTCCCTCAGATATTTTCAGTAACTCAATAATAACACAATCATTAATTATGTCTTGAGTTACAAATTTAGCATCACACATAATATAGTTAAATTCGTCTGATGAATCTAAAATCCAAATTTTTAGATTTCCCTTATCTTTATCAGGTATTTGATTATACACATGTGCCGCTGAAACAAAATAAGACGAGGATACACAAAAAGTTGTTCCTCTTATACCTAAAATTGTTTTTCCATTATTAGTACTGAAAAAACCAATAATCCCAATTGATGGTTTAACTCTCTCAATAAACTTCTCCAATGAATTTCTAAAACACATAAATTTTTAAATTAATTTTTGACCTTTTAAAATTTCTCCTAATTTTTTGGTGACTAGGACATAAATATAATTGCTTACTCGATAATTATTTATTCTCATCAATTTGTGGTATAAGAAGTTGCGGTCGTTCTTTTATTTCTTGTTGAATAAATTTATCTAAGCTATCCTTTATTAAAATGAGTTGGGCGCGTTGTTTTTCTGTCAATTTAAATTCCACATCTTTTAAATCTCCATCCTTAAATAAAATACCAAGCGCTTGTATTTCCCGAGGCTTACTAGGATTATTTGATGGTAAATTAAACTCGGTCCGAATATTTTCTATAAGATCTCCGAAGTCATCTATTTCTTTCTTCAAAACCGTTTCTAAATTTTTACCAAATACTAACAACCTATTGTTAATTACTATCTCTGCATTTTTAACCTTCCTAATATCATCCATGGAAATATCGAAAGCGGTTGAATCTTTATTTTGAGCACTAGATTGATTAAGCACTTTAATAATTCTTTCGTTTATGCCATTTTCGCTGTTTGCCTCATCTCTATCAATCACTATAAGACAAGGGATTCCGAAAGCAGTAAGAAAAGTATAAATGGATGGAATATTATTTTTTCCATCCGCTATTACCAACGCAAATTGATTTTTATCAATATTTGAAAAAGAATGAAATACCTCTGCGTCAGAGGGCCCTTCTACAATAACCGCTCTAGGAGCGAAAAGAGCTTCCCTCAAGCCGTTTGCAACTGTTTCAATAAGACTGTAATGAATATGTTGATCACTAATATTCTCTTTCTGTTGTCCCAAAGAAATTGTATGCTTCCTAAGTAGGGTACTATCCACATGTCTAACACTTATATTTTTATTTTCTTCCCATAAGACAACTATGTCTTCAAAGCTCCCGCAATCAATAAAATCTTCCGAATGAGTAGTATAAATTATTTGCCCTTCGGTATCCTCAGTTTTAATAGCTTGTTTCAAAACAGTAAACAAAGTTTTTCTTGCTTGTGGATGAAGGTAGCTTTCTGGCTCTTCTACTAAAAGCACAGCCCGATTATTTCTACTGTGTCTTTTCAAATAAGTTCGATAAATAGCTATAATTGCTAGTCTTTGAACACCTTCTCCTAATGTTTCCAACGGAACTTTGTTGCCATGTCTTTTAACCGAAAGCTTAAACTGACGATAATACCGCCATGGTTCATAATCAAGAAACTCCAGATCTGTTCCACTAAGATTTAGAGGCTTAATCTGGCCCCAAAAAGTTTTTATATCTTTCTCAATATTCTTAAATTCCTGAGGGGCTCTTAATACCTTGACTGCATCCGATATTTTCTTTTCAAATTCTTCTACTTTTTTCCCTTCATCTTCTTCGCTAAATATTCTTTCAACCTTCTGCAACATTCTCCCCAAAACACCCCACTTGTTTGATGGTTGTTCGCCCTGAAGTTTTATCAGAGGAATCGTAATAACAACTGGTAAATTATTCTTGATATCCTGGCTTATTCTTATTTCGTTCTCCCATTTATTTTTGGCTATTTCCCAATCACATTTATTAAAATCGTTTATCGTGTTGAGGAGAAAATAGTCAACACCAACAGAAGATTCACCATATCCAGTTTTTAAATGGTAGGCTTCAATAAGCAAACCGATAACTTCTTTATTTTCCCCGTAATAGGAAATTTCAATTGGGCTATTAAATTCCGCCGCTAGAATAATCTTTCTAGAAAGTTTATTGTTATAAAAATCATTTTCATTAAATTGGCTAGATGGCCATTTATCACCAAACAAAATATCTAGTGCCTTCAAAATGGTACTTTTGCCAACATTATTTGGACCAATCAAAGCAGTAAGACCAGAATTAGAAAATTCTATTATGACTGGTTCATCACCAAAACAGCGATAATTTTTTATTAGAAGCCTTTTTATAAACATAAAGATTTTAGTTCTTCAATTTTTCCCAATATTTCTTCCTATTTTTTATTATTTTTTATTTTCGACCTTTTTTATTTTTCAACTTGTCCTGAGCCTGTCGAAGGATTAATTTTTGACCTTTTGGTTATTACGTTCAAAAATCAGACCTCATAATAAATTAACTTTCGGACTCAGTGCCCATAGTCATAAAAGATACATTGTATCTAAATGCTCCATTCAATCTTTTTTGTGCATTTCGTAAATTTATTTTGCTAAAAAATGGAATATCAATTAAATTTCCATGCTTACTGACAATCGCAAAAACAATTGTATATTCTGATGACTCTGGTCTTGTAATGGGCACTAATGATCTATGCGAAGAAGGTAAGATATCTCGCACTTTTTTTCTAAACTCTACATCAGACAAAAACAATTCTCCCGATACAAGACCTTGCGAAAATAGATGACTTAATACTGATGATGCGCCATATCGTTTGACATGAATAATCTTTTTATCACTGGTTAAAAGATCACAAAATTCAATCTTGCTATGGGCACCACCGTGAGAAACAAGTTTGCTATCCATATTACACACTCCTGAAAGCTCCACGGATACTCTCTTATTATACTCGTCTTCCTTCTCTCCTTTTTGAGATTCTGGCAAACTAACAACTGGTGTAATCGTTCGGATACCCTCAAAATGATTATTAATTTCGTTAGCGAAATTAGTCTCTACTTCATACCATCTCCCATTGCTCAAAATATATGTTTTATCATTCTTTGTTAACTCTCCATATAAACAATTATATGCTTTCCAGTGATCAATTAACTCCTCATTTTCTGCACCAATGCAATCAATAATTTCCGATTTAAATATTCCCAATGATAAATTATCACGAGCATTTGGATCTAATGCCATAATAAAATCTTGTAAATAAATATCGTCACCTAGCGAATTTTTATTGCTTTCCATGCGAAATTCTAAAACTTTTTCCCATGGAATAATACTTGGAATTGCCATCCAAATTTTTTCTATATCTTCTATGCCTGAATTCTTAACTTTTTCTATCAGCTCATTATTTAATTCCTCAATAATCTTCGGGGATTTAATTTCTGCAATATTATCTATCCAACTAAAATTGTTTTTATAATCACTACTATTATATTTTTCATAACATAATTTAAGAAAATTCTTGATATTTTTTAATTTTATTTTTATAGAAAGTGACAAAGCATCTTTTCCTGTAACTGTTTGTCCAAACTCTTCAAATTTCGATTTACCAGTCATTCCTTGTAGTAAATCTTGCTCAATATCAATTCCAAAATCTGCAACTGACCCACTTCTGGTCATTTGTTCAGTCACAAGCTTTGGAATAACTGTCATGTTCTTCCTATCAATATTTCTAATATTCTCATGGTCAATTATATTAACTAAAACTTTGAGCCCAAACCGTTCTTCCCATACACCAGGATTCAAAAGCGTTCTACCATAACCAAATGTTACAGCAAACAATCTACCTTCCACTTGAACAAGAAGGACTGCTTTTGCGCTGGCACTAAATATCTTAAGTTTATTATTGCCGTTTAGTTTTATATAATTATCAAAATCACTCCCAAAAAACTTTTTAAGCCAAGTCGGTGAAAATATGTATGACTCCCCATAATAAATGTTCCCTACCTCATCTATTTGTTCGGTACTCAAATCATCAACATTTTTAAAAATATCTACATCATTTGTATATTCATCTTTGATGAGATAAATCGTTAATTTGTTGCAATATTCTCTTGGCATACTTTTTCAATTAATTTTTGACCTTTTGGTTGGGCAATTTTGAAGGTTGAATCTCTAAACGGTTTATTAAAAAATTACCAGATTCGAATTGTTCTTTTTGATTTTGATTTAAAGAATTTTCTAAATATCCCAAAAGGTTATCCAAAATCTGTTTGCTATCTCCAACTAGTTGGTGATAGCTGTCAGAATTTCTAAGATCATTAAAATCCCATAAGGCTCTAAGCCCATTTTTAAAATTAGCCTTAAGAACAGTAATTATTTCTTCTATATGATTTTTTGCTTCTCCGATGTTTTCCGCAATTAAATATCTGATGGTTCTAAGGTAATAAAAAATTATTTGATTTTCAGGATCTAATAAGGTTTTTTGGAAAATACCCATCATTTGAATACTATTTATTGTTTCATCAAAATTATGGAAGTCTTTTATAAGTAAGTAAGCCTCTAAAAGTTCTAAGGTGGTATTAGAATCTGGTTTAATATATGAGGCTTCTTTTAACCTATTTATGGCGCTAATATAGTTTCTCGTTTTAATATGGCTCCTTCCATCCTGTTCTAATCTTTCAAATCTATTCTCTATTAGTTGCTTAAAAACAAGCCAAATAGAAAATATCGCGAAAACTAAAATGCCTATTTGGGTTAAAAAATTCAAAAACCCAAATAACAAATTCAAGTCTTCTGCCATATCTAATCTCCGAATCATAGAAATTCCAAATATTACCAAAATTAAAGTTCCTACCACGACCGTAGTCCAAAATCTTATATTAAAGGATGGAAACTTAAATATTTTTTCCCAAAATGTTTTTTTGTTATTCATATTCTCTTAATCCTTTTGTTCGTTAAGATAATTTAAGCATTAAAGTCAAATCTAAATTATTTTCTTTTTAAATTCTCTCATTTTTTTTCTTTCTGCATACTCCTTGAATGCTACCTGTTGTCCTTTGTCTTTTTCGTTTGTTTCCTTGGTCTCAACTTCGCCAATAATCTCTTCTTTACCTTTTTTTGCAATCCAATCAGGAACATATCCCTTTATCTTTTTCGGCTTGTCATAGCCTGGAAGATCGGCTTTTACTTTATATCCTTGACCTTCATACCATTTAACACTTCTTAAAACTGCTTCATCGTGTTGTTTTTGACCAATTTTGGTTCTTTTTTTCATAATTATTTTTCAATTAATTTTTCTACTACTTTCCAAGTTGCTTCATTTTTAAAAATATTATTATAACTATATTCTTTGCCTTCCTTTTTTCTTATTATCTTAGCCGCTTTTTTGCAAAAATTAACAGCCTTTTTAAAACTTTGCACTTCTTTTTTATCGTAGTTATATAAAAAAGTCATAATATGAAAATTAGCATGATCTAAAAATGCTCTTTTGTTCTTATTATTGACGCCTTTTAATATCTTCTTCTCTCTTTTTATTTCTTCTTGTACAAAGATACAATAATCACAAATCTTTGTTATTTCATCTATTTTTAATTCTTCCTCGTTAAAAATCTCTTTGTATATTGATTTATCCCCTTTTATTATGTCAAATAGATCCTTTTTAGAAGATTTAGCTTTAGCTGGTTTCATATATTTACAAGAATAAATCCACTGCCCTAAATCAGTAATCAATATTTTGTCCTTAATTCCTGGCTTCTTTTTCCTTTGATATGAATAACCTTCTAGATTCAATATTTCTTCTAGCGTTTTTTGAATGAAATCATTTGTCCTAAGATCCCACTTATCTATTTTTCTTTGAGTATTAGTAGATTGGCAAACCGAATTTATCTCATTTTCATCCTCTGCCTCAAAAAGTCTAGTCAAAATCATAATTTTTTTACAGTCGCCTGCTAAAATTTCCTTATTTTGATACATATTATAAAGAGTACTTAATGATTGACATCCGTTTATAATTTGAGGATTGATAACATTAAAAACATATTTATCACTTATTTGTTTCAAATTCTTGCAGCTGACAGTAATACCATTATGAAAAAGATAAAATTTATTTTTTCGTTCTAAAATTGTATTTTTGAAACTAAATTTTAGGCTTTTATCATTTTGATTAACTCTAATATTATCTTCAAAAATATTATATTTTTCATCATCTGCTTTTTCAAACATATCTAATAGTTTAATCAATAAAACTTTACCAATAACAATACGATTTTTTTTATCATAAAAAGAACTATTATCTTGAAATTCTATCCTATCTAAAAAGTTAATCTTTTTCGAATAATTAATATCTACTTTGACCAAATCTCTTAAATTAAGTAATTTCAATTCTACTCCTGTGTAATTATTGAGATGTGATTCTAGATTTTTTTTTAATTTATTCTCCGCATTCTTTTTGTCTGAATATCTTATTATGTTTAAATATATTTTATAATTTCCTTTTAAAAATCTTTTCCTTGCTTCCTTAATCTTCTTTGCCGCCAAAGGATTTAAATTATGCAAAGAAGTATTTGGATTGAAAAAATTCCTTTTTAATTCTTCTAAAAAACCATTAAGAATACTCTGACGATCAAATCCCTCGCTTTTAACATCTAAAATATTAATCTGCTTTTTTGCCTTGTTTACAACTATCGCATCAACCCCTCCATCCTTTTTTCCATCCGTAATCAATTCTTTATTATATATTTCATCATTATTAAAGCCAAAAAGTATTTTTATAATAGTTATGATCGCAGCATAAGCGTTTTCGCTCGAGCCCTTCATAGAATAATGTTCTCGATTGTGACTGAAAATCTTTTTAGCTAATTTAAAATCTTGATTTATTCTCCTTTCTATATATTCTTTTAAAAGCATGTGTGATGAAATATTATATTTATCTATAGTGTTTTACTATATTTTATCAATTTATTTCTCTAAAATCCGAAATTTCCCTGATTTTACTAATTTGATACTGTTATAATTTTTTGGATTCTCAAATTCAAACTGCCAAATTGAATAGAGATCCTCACCGTGTGCTTTATCAAAAAATAAAGTAATTACTTTTTTTCTTATCTGCTCTTGCCATTGCCTAAAAGGATAGTAAAGCTGACGAATAATTACATTTGCTGCACTAAAGTTCTTTGCTTCAATTAATACAACCTGCTTCTTACCTTCATACCCAGCATCAACTTCAGTTTGTACACTTGAAACTTTAATTTTTTGTTTGCCAACTCTAAAGTCAAAGCTAGGTGTATATTTTCTACCTCGTATTGTAAGAACAAGCGAAGGATCATTCATAAAAGTACGAATCAAACTTGAGGCATAAGCATAATCAAGATGCTGCATTTCTGAATTACCGATTCTTGCAGTATCTAATTGAAAATCTAATTTTGAGGAATAAATTGACACTTCTTTTTTAATTTCTGGAATATCAACATAACCTTCTCCTTTAATAATATTATAATATCCATTTTTTACAGGAAGTAAAAATAAATTATGCTTTTGAAAAATGTCTGGTCTATCCTTTCGTCTGTCCTGCTTGCACAAAATACGAACCTCTTTTTTACCTGTTTCTTTAAACCTTTGACAAGCCTGCTTTATCTGTTTTGCAGAAAGTAAAAACGGTGATTTATCAAAATCATGATCTAAGATTTTATAATCATCAAATATCTTTTTCCAAGATTTACTATTTGCCATAATATCAAAAACAATTTATTTTTTAAGACTATGATTTAATTTTTTAAAACGCTTTATTGATAAATCTAAATATTTTTTTTCTGTATCAATACCTACAAATTTTCTATTGTTAAAACATGCAGCTAAACCTGTCGTCGAACTACCTGTAAAAGGATCTAAAATAATATTGCCTTTATTTGTGCTTGCTAATACTATTCTTTTAAGTAATTCAAGCGGCTTTTGGGTTGGATGTTTTCCAAATACTTTTTCTTCCTTTTTAGGAGTTGTTATAGCCCATACAGAACGCATTTGTTTCCCTTTCTTATGCATTGGCTCTATAAACTCATCATTCTGACAACGAATCTTATAATTATTATCCCAATCTCGCATTAGTTTATAATTAAAAGTGTGTTTTACTTTTTTATATTTTCGCGCCCATAAAATTGTTTCATGGCTAGCTGTGAAATAACGACAACTTAAATTGGGTGAAGCATTTGGCTTAAACCATGAAATATCATTTAGTATATGAAAGCCGGCAACTTGTAAAGCAAACCCACATTGATAAATAGAATGATAAGTTCCGCTAATCCAAATTGTTCCGTTTGGTTTTAATACACGCCTGCATGCTTTAATCCACTCCAAATAAAATTCAAAATCCTTTTTTAATCCATTGCTTTTATCCCATTTACCTTTATTTACACTTACACGTTTCCCAGCATGAACCGTAAATCCTCCGTTAGAAAGCAAATAAGGAGGGTCGGCAAATATCATATCAATTGAATTTTCTGGCAATTGTTCTAGTATTTTTAGACAATCAGATCTATATAACACAAAATCGCCTTTGGAAAAATAAGGCTTTTGCTTGATAGAAAAAAGTATTTTCTTATTTATACTCATAAAGTTGTTTTCTATCTCCGGAACTAATATTTTTATCTTTTCGCATCTATAATTAAGATCTAATTGTATTAAATTTTGTTTGTTACGGTGGGGCATAGTTTTAAATTGTTATATTGTTAAATTATTGATTGCTATGTTTATTTTTTTGGCTTCCAATCACTAATTGTAATTGTTTTCTTTTTTTCGTTTATTTTAAGTTCAACTTTCTGTCTTTCTCTCCAGCGCCATTTTCGAATAATATCTATAGGCAAAGTAACAGCATAGCTTTTTTTGCCTACTTTTGTAATTTTTCTAATATTTTTTTCTTTAATTTTTCTCCTTGGCATTTTGATTGTTTACGTAATATATTACGTAATTTATTACGTAATCCTATTATACCATTTTTTGTTTCAACCAACTATTATATATAGTACCCCTGTTATAAGATATTTTCAAACCCCAAAAAATAACAAAAAAAGCCCTTAATTAGGCTTAAGATTTTGAAATGGTTCAGGAGGAGTAAGTAATTTATTACTTATTCCTCCTGATATACTTCAAATAACATAATATGTACTACGACAATGATAGTCATAGCACTTTTTCATTACCGCTTTAATAGCAGAATGAAAACATGACAATATTCCCGGTAATTCATTCGGTTGCCCAGACCATATTTCTTTTTGCTCTATCCAGCATCTATTTCTCTTTTGAACTATAGAACATTGAATTAGATAAATTTTCTCTCCGTGATAACCCTGACTACCTCTAGCAAGTACCGCAACTTGTGGAATCGAGAAATAGGCATGAATGCCATTAGACAAACTGCCACTTTTCGGTACCCAATATGGACGAAAAGCTTGTCCTCTTCTCCCACAAATAATTGTGGCACTCCCTCCGCTTGCCGTACTACCTCCTTCTTCAACCAATTCCATGCGAAGTTGCATATTGATTGAATTAGGAATTAAAAACTTTGGTTTTTCCACTGCCTCTTTTTCCATCATCTTTTTATTCCTGTACCAATCTGCATATTCTCTTATAACGGTTGGTACATCTTGAGTCTTTAATTTCATCTCCTTTAAGGAATACCATGTTGTATAACGATCTCTACGATTATATCCTTTTTCATAAATCCATTGACTTGACCCAATAAGAAATCTAAATTTCTCTTTAATCCCCCCTCTATCTTGATTTGCAACTTCAATAGTTCGAATAAAAAATAGTATATCATGGTAAAAATCCTTATCCCATCCCGATTTATCCGGATCTTCTGGTTTTTCTTGTTCAAATCTTCCCTCTATTTCTGCGAGTTCAAGTGAATCAACTTTTTTAAGATTTATAACAATTCCTCCTCTAACAATACGAGAATTGAATCCCTTATTTGTAAGAGATTCTTCCAAATCTTGATGTTCACCATAATGAAATCCGCTAATTTTGATTTCTTTTATTTCTCTCATTTCTTTCTCCTTTGTTCCCTTGCCTGTCATTACCAGATCAGGACTTGTGGAAACTAAAATTATCAAAGAACAGGCTAGTATCTAGCTTTATGCTAACATATTGGTGCTTAATCGTCAAGTATATAAATAATGCCCCCGGCAATAAAAAAAAGCCCTTAATTGGGCTTAAAGTTTTGGAAGGAGTAAGTATTTATTGCTTACCCCTTCCGTTTTTATAATCTTTTATCTATATATTCCTTTCAGTGTGCAACCATAAAGATTAAACTCTATGCTTCTTATATCTCGATAAATATAAGTCGGGACTCGTACTTCTTTCTTACCAATTTTTATCCAAATACCATTATCCTTAATTTCAAAGGGAATATTCCTCTTAGTGTTTAAAAAATATAGTTCAACTAATCTCTTCTTCTTCTTCTTTTGCTGTAGTTGATAATCCTTCATTATCTCAAAACAAATTTTCCAAGATGCCACTATTTCTTCTCCGCAGCTCTCTTCTTCACAATTAATAGTAATCTCTTCTTCTTCTCCTGAAAAAAGAACTTCCTTTTCTAATCTCTTTTCTATCATTTTTCTTACAAAATCTTTGCTGGGAACACTTATATCATCAACGTATTCTGCTGTCTGATCTAATGGAATACAAAACCCATTAATATACAAACCCTCTAAATTTGAAGAAATAAGCTTGACCTCTCCCCACAATGTTTTAATTCTTGCCATTTTCTTTCCTCCTCTTTTATTTTTTTATCATTTATTCATTACTTTTTTACTTTCAAAACAGAATCTAATTCATTTAATATCAAAACTTTCATTCTATTAATTGTTTCTTTAAATCCTATCTTTAGGTCCTCCTTTTTTAGAAAATACTTTTTTACGGGTGTTCTGCACTCTAATAAGCTAGCAGAAATGAGGAAATATTTTCCAAGAAGCTCTAATTCAAAAATCATTCCTGTAGCAGACAATTTAAACTCTATCTCGTATCCAGCATCTTGCGTCCCATATATTTCAATGGAATCTTTCAATATTCCTTCACTTCCTTCACCAAAACTCTCAATTATATAATCAATCACCCATTTTACCTTAGACGGGATATATCCAATACCACCAATTTTCATTTTCATCTCTTTCCTCCATATTACCTTGCCTGTCATAAGTGCATCAGGGCTTATCGGTTTTTTTCAAAAAACTATACTATTATCTTGTATAATAGTATATTAACAGTAGACTGTCAAGTATATAAAATCACTGGCAAATTGCCAGTTTAAGAGTTTAAAGGTTTAAAGATTAAGAGATCTTTCGTTATTGCTCAGGATGACTATGAGATTGCCAGAAAAATAGATCTAAATATTTTATCAACTTCTTCTTTATAGAGATAACCCTCCTTAGCAAGAGTACTTCTTACGGGACTGATCTCCTTATCGACAAAGGTCTGATCTCCTATTTTGTAAGTCTCAGTTTTTGTCTTAAATTTTGTCAAAGAATCACAGGGAGTACTTGCTAATGGAAAACTATTAACTACACGCAATAAAGTGCCTGACACAATAAAGCGTCCTACTCTTAGCATATCAAAAACTTTATTTCTATCTTTACTTTCTTTGATATAAGAAACAACAGAACTCTTGTTCTTGCCTTCAAGAAATACAACATCAAATCCTTGATATTTCCCCTTGCGAATTTTAACGTCTTTGGGGAATTTATTCTTCACTTCTCCCATTGCCTTTTCCAACTCCTTAATCTGTTCTTTAGTTATATAATCCTTCATCACACCACTTTTAAAAAGTTCCCTCAGAGTAGTTTTATCACTCATTCCTGGTATGCTCATTCCTGGAACAGAAGCGTCTAAAAAGCCCTGCGTTGGCACTAAACGACGGCTTTCCAGAATTTGTTTGGCTGTTTTCTCATTAGCGAGTTCTGTGATAATAATAAAACCATGATAATCAAATTTTTCTGCCACAGGAGCAAGTAAATCATCTTGTTTCAAGCTTTCTATTGCCTCGCTGCTTTGCTCTTTCAACTTTTGCACTTTTTGGATGAGATCCGTCTGCCCAAATGCTTGAGCATACGATTCCAGCATTTGCTCACCTTCTTGTTGAGCTCTTTCCCATATCTTTGGACCGTGTGGACGTTCTGAACCAATTATAATCGTTTGGCTAGTTTCACTTTCTGCAAAAACTCTTGGATTGATAAAATTAAGGTCAGCATTACGCCGAGGGTCAATATGACCGATTTTTACCTTAAATCTTGTTTCATCTGCCTGACGTAAGATTTCCTCCCATTGTTTGGTAAGAAGCCAACTTTTAGACAATATTTTAGTTATTTTTACCCCCATTTTTATAATATTAATAGGATGAGAATAAATTGTTAATTTTTAAACAATCCCATTGTGGATAACTCTTGCTTGACATAAGGTTTTTTGATATAATGCAGATGGTGCTTGGAGGGCCTTGGCCCTGTCACGGCTATATCCAAGCTGTACCCAAGTACCACTAAAGAATACCGTAAAAACGGTATTTTTTAGTTGTTTAATCATTTTCAAGGTCTCCACTGTGTAAAATTCTCTTACTTGTTACTTTATCAACGCCCCAAAATGGAACTACGCTCCAAAAATGCTTTTCTCCGCCTAACACTTGTTTAATAATCACTTTTAGTCTTATAGTATCTATAACTGCAGTAAATTCATAATATATTACATCTTTCATAACCTGCTCCCACCTGCTATTCATCTTTTGAACTTCAAATCTTCTTATTTGCCAAATACCTTGTAAAGTATGGGATCGTTTTAAAACTTCTGGCGCGAAATGAATAAGTTTTAATCTTGAGTATTGATCTTTTTTAGGTCTGGCTTGCCTATTTGATTTAAATTTTAAATGTTTTAATCCTTTTGTGTTAAAAGCAATTTTTTCTTTAAAATAGGGGCAATAAATATCATTAATTGTTTTATAGAATTTTTCTGCTCCATTTTTAACTTTTAAAAAATCTTTTTCATCTTTAAAATTAAATTTTCCCATATACTAAAAACATATCTTTTAATTTTCCCCATCAGTATGGTTCGACTTCACTCACCACAAGCTTTGTTTTTATTATGTAGTTATATTATATCATAATCATGGTATATTCTTACCATAAATCAGGTTTTTATTTTGTTTACTCTTCTTTTAATAATTGCGCAAGAATCGCGCAAGAATCGCGCAAACAAAACCCATTGTTTTCTCTTTATATTTTACCCTTATTAAGAGGTGTTTTCAAACCTCAAAAAACAAAAAAAGCCCTTAATTAGGCTTAAAATTTTGAAATGTTTGGGAAGGAGTAAAATATTATGATTTTCATAATACTTTACTCCTTCTATTCTTTATAAATACGTGTTCTTTAGGGAAATTAAACAAAATCCTCAATTTTTGGCCCCCTCGAGGGATCAAATCCGATCCAAACTCCCTCGATCCAAGTTCCATTCTTGTTGAATCTTTTTCCAGCAGCTATTCTCTTTACAATCTTTTGTAAATTACAGAGAATAGCTTTCCGTCTTCCAAGAATAAAAATTTTATCCACAAAAGGCCCAGTACTACCTCTACCACGCATATGCAACACTAAATTTAAGATTGAACATTGATTCTCGCTTAAAACTTTCTTAAGAACTTTTAAAATTTCCTCTTTGGTTGCTAATAAACTATCTTCTTTGGTCCCCGGGTCTTCCCACAAAGAAATTTCCTTTGTGAGAATTTGTGGCATTCCCATTTCTTTTCTCCTTGTTCCCTTGCCTGTCGTTACCAATCCGATCAGGACTTTTGGGAACATATAAAATTATCAAAGAACATTCTACTATTTATATAATGATATATTAATATATTTATATAATGGTATATTAATAATTGATTGTCAACAACTTAATCTTCGGTCTGGTGGCGGACAATGAAATAATGTTTTGCCGCTTCAATAAAACCTAATTCTATTATGCCCAGGGTAACAATAATTAACCAATCATAAACTCCTAATGGGGCAGTCTTTAAAAGTGTTTGAAATAAAGGCACATAAACAGCGACAACTAGCATTATTATTCCAATAATGACTGAACCTATTAAAAATTTGTTAGAGAAAAGATTTATGTGCCATAAATTCTTGCGTAAGCTTTTACAAGAAAAAACATAAAAAAGCGAATCTATAGTAAGGCAGGCAAAAATCATTGTCCTGATATAAGTAATATCAAAACCTTGTTTCCATAACCAGAAGAATAATCCTAGAAGTATTAAATCAGTAATCACTCCGATAATCACAATTATGAATTTCATCTCTTTGGTTAACAAAGGAACTTCATGAGCCGCAGGTTTCTGCTGCATTATTTCTTTTTCTTTCGGCTCAAAAGCCAAAGCCATACCAGGTAAGCCATCTTCTATTAAATTAACCCATAAGATCTGTACTGCTATTATTGGTAAAGGAAGCCCAACAAAAATACTGGTTCCTACTAAGATTATTTCAGTAAAACTATCTGAAAGCAGATAAGTAATAACCTTTCTAATATTATCAATAATAACTCTTCCCTCTTCTATGGCTTTAACAATAATAGAAAAACTGTCATTTAATAGAATTAAATCAGAACTTTCTTTTGCCACAGCTGTTCCAGAGCCTAAAGCTATTCCAATATCAGCTTTTTTCAAAGCTGGCGCGTCGTTTATTCCATCGCCAGTCATTGCTACAACTTCACCTTTGTCCTGCCAAGCGCCAATAATCCTCATTTTATGTTTAGGCTCTACTCTGGAATAAATCTGTATCTTATCCAAAATTTCTTCAAATTCTTTATCAGAAAGTTTATCTAAATCCATTCCTTCTAAAATATTTTCTTTTGTTATTTTAAAGCCTAATTCTTCTGCAACAGCTTTAGCTGTTAATTTATGGTCGCCAGTAACAATAATGGGTCTCATACCAGCTTTTCTACAAATTCGCATTGCTTGTTTCACCTCTTTGCGAATTGGATCACTTAAAGCAATAAAACCTGTAAAAATAAAATCATAACAAAGAGCTTCTAATCCTTTAATTTCATAGGTTATATTCTCGCTTTTTTCAACTTTTCTGCATCCTGTGGCAAGTACGCGCAAGCCTTTGCCAGTTAATTCTTTTAATTTTTCTTCTAATTTTCTCTTTTCTTGATCAGTTAAATTACTTCTTTCAAAAATTCTTTCTGGAGCGCCGCAAATATACAAATTCATTTCGCCTGATTCTTGATAAAAAGCAGCGGCAAATTTATTTATAGGATTAAAAGGAACTTCGGATAATTTACCTTCTTCCATCTTTTTCTTCATATTAATCAATCCATTTTCAATTCCAGCTTCTAATAAAGCCCTGTCTGTGGGCCTTCCCCTTAAAATCCATTTTTTCATAATATCATCGGGATTTTCAATAAACGCTTCTGATGTTAAAACAGCTGATTTAAGAATCAAAGATTTATCACCAATTATTTCACTAACTTTCATTTTCCCTTTTGTTAAAGTCCCGGTTTTATCAGTACATATTATGCTGGTATTTCCCAAAGTTTCTGCTGAAGATAGTTTTCTTATTAATCCTTTCTTTTTTAATACTTTTTGCATTCCTAAAGCTAAAATAACTGTTATTGCCACAGGCAATCCTTCAGGTATGGCGGAAACAGCAATAGCGACAGAAGTAGTAAACATTTCTACAAATTCTTTTCCCTTTATTATTCCCTCAAAAAAGATAAAGGCACAAATAATAGTAATGCCTATTCCAATCATAGTTGAAAAACTTGTTAGTTTCTTCTGGTATGGAGTTTTTCTTTCTGGCGCCTCTTTTACCATTTTGGCAATCTTTCCAATCTCTGTATATATACCAGTATTTACCACAATCGCTTTGCCTTTCCCAGCTTCTATCACACATCCCATATAAACCATATTATCCCTGTCCATCAAATGCGTCTGGCCTAATAATGTTCTGGAAATTTTTTCTGATGGCAGCCACTCGCCAGTCAAAGCCATTTCATTAACTTTTAAGCCCTGGAACTCAATAATTCTTGCATCTGCAGGAACTTTATCCCCAGGATTTAGAATAATAATATCTCCAGGAACTAATTCTTCAGAATTGATAATTTTTAAATTCCCATTCCTGAGAACTTCGGATTCCTGTTTAACAACTTCTTTTAATGCTTTTAAAGCGTTTGAAGTTCTATTTTCCTGAACAAAACCAACTGTAGTATTTACAAGTATAGCCGCCCAAATAACAATAGTATCAGCAAACTCTTTTAAAAGTAAAGTAACAATTCCAGCAACTATTAGAATATAAACAAAGGGGCTATGAAACTGCTCCAAATATATTTTTAATTTTGATAATGGCTTTTCTTCAGGAAGCTTATTTTTGCCAAATTCTTTTTCACGGATTTTTATTTCTTCACCAGATAATCCTTGTTTTAAATCTGAGTTTAATATTTGTAATGCTTCCTGCCAAGAAAGACTATGCCACATTCTATTCATTAATATCATTTTACTATCATTTTGCTGTATTCACAAACAACAAAAAACCACTCTGTTTTTAATTTTGGAGTGGTTAATTAACTCTTTTAATTACTCCATTTCCATCTGAGCAAAAGGACAACGCAAATAAGGAAAATTATATTTTTTCAGAATTTTCCTTGTTTTATATTGTCTAAAAGATCTGCTAAAAGAGTGTTTTTGGTAATCTTTACCATTATTCCAGTCCTTATTTTCTAAAAATGTAAATCTGAATTTTCTCGATTACGGTTTTTTCCTCTAGGCCTTTGCCTTCCAATACTTTATGAATTCTGTTTACTAATATTTGTCTTTCTTCGTCATCTTTTGGAATTAATATATCTGACCACCAATCCAACATAGTATTATCAAGTTCTGTAATATCATTAAAAACCATATCTATTTGGCCAGTTTTATATTGGAGTAACTTATGACCATTTTGTTGCATATAGTTTTTTATGGTTGAAGCGGATTTTTTAATTCGTTCACCATGATTCTCATTCGGATCAAAAACCCTAAACAAATCATTTGTCACTGATCTTTCTGTTGGATCTATGAATATAAGCAAACCATTATCTTTAAGAACGCGCATAGCTTCGTTTAGCACATCTGTTTGTTTTTCATGGTCAATTTCGTGAAAACTAGATGAAAAAACGACATCAAAGAACTTATCATTAAATTTCAAATCGCTGGCATCCATTAATAAAAATTCAGTATTTGGTGCAGAATTTTCTTTTATGTTCATATCAATAAACATTTGCAATAAATCAATGCTCTTAAGCGATTTTGCGTATTTTTGTATTATTTGCGTATAGCTACCGTCACCACAACCAATTTCCAAAACATCTTTGTCTTTAGCTTGTTTGATTACATCCTCGACAATGTGCATATCTCTTTTCATTTTATTATTTATTTATTTTTTATATTTTACTAATTTTTCCAGAATTTTCCTTGTTTTAGTATTGTTTAAAAAATCTGCTAAAAGAGTGTTTTTGGTAATCTTTACCATTATTTTAAATGTCGGAGATAAGTTGAAACCTTAAAATCTTTCTATATTTTTAGTTTAACAAAAATATGAATGAAAGTAAATTTTTTAACCCATTGTTATACTATTGACTCAAAATCTATTAGTTGCTAAACTAGAAATAGACCCATACCTGTGGTCGGGGTGTGGATAACTTGATTAATAGTCTTTAAAAACTATGTCTAATCAAAAAGAAAAAACATTTATTAACTTTAAAAAAGCGCAGGGCTCAATTGCAAAAATTATTAAAATGGTTGAAAGCAATGAATACTGCATTAATATTATGCAGCAAAATTTAGCAGTCATTGGGCTTTTAAAGTCCGCCCATCAAATGTTAATGGAAAATCATCTAAATACCTGTTTTAAAACAGCAATGGGAACAAAGAATGAGAAAAGAAAACAAGAAATGATCGAAGAAATTTTAAAGGTTACAAGATTGTTTAATAAATAAGCTTAAGAAATATAATTTACGATGCTTAAAAAAACTAAAATTCAAATTGAAAATATCCGCTCGGAAAACGATAAAGCGTTGATTGAGACTGAAGTTGATATTTTAGAAGGAGTAAAAGATATTAATATTAACGAAAAAAACGGCGAAACTATTATAGAATTTGATGACAATATTATTTCTTTAGATGAAATACGAAGAGTAATTAAAAAACTGGGTTTTCAAATAGAAAGCCAAGAAAAAATCTTGTCAGTGCAAAAGGAGCATATTTATTTTGTTAAAGGAATGCACTGCGCTTCTTGTGAGGTTTTGATAGAAAAAAAATTATTAACTTTTAAACAGATAAAATCAGTTGAGGCATCGGCTGATAAGGGCAGAGTTTTTATTGTCTATGAAGGAGAGAGGCCAAGCACTGACAGATTAAACAAAAATTTTAGAAAAGAAAATTATCTTTTCTTTGACCACCCAGCAAAAATCACAGAGAAAAAAGAAGGGAACAACTTTTTCATAATCGCTGGCACGGCGTTATTTATTATCATCGGATTTTTTATTATTAAAAACAGCGGCTTTACCGGTTTGATAAATGTTAATTCAACTTCATCTTTGCCTACGTTCTTTTTCTTGGGGCTATTGGCCGGAGTTTCTAGCTGCGCGGCTTTGGTTGGTGGCTTGGTTCTTTCAATGTCAAAACAATGGCTTCAAATGTATTCTGAAAAAAACTCAACTTTAGAAAAACTTCAGCCCCATTTAATGTTTAATATCGGAAGAATTGTTTCTTATGCTCTTTTAGGAGGCGTTATTGGCGCCATCGGCAGTAAATTTCAAATCTCTTTAACTTTTACTTCTGTTTTAATTATCGCTGTTTCTATAATGATGTTCTTTTTAGCTTTACAAATGTTAGGGGTAAAAGCTTTCCGAAAATTTCAGTTTACAATGCCTAAATTTATAACCAGACGCATTGTTGATGAAACTAAATTCCAAGGAAAATACATGCCATTTCTAATGGGAGCGCTGACTTTTTTTCTGCCTTGCGGTTTTACCATTACTGCCCAAGGACTGGCTTTAATTTCCGGAAACGCGGTTCAGGGCGCTTTAATTATGCTTTTCTTTGCCCTGGGAACATTGCCGGCACTTCTGGCAATTGGATTATCGGCGGTTAAATTTTTTGAGAAGCCTCATTTGTCCTATAAATTTCTAAAAGTTGCCGGCGTTCTGGTTTTGTTTTTCGCTTTATACAATATTAATTCCCAATTAAATGTTTTGGGATTTTCCAGTTTTAGCGATATAAAACCGAACTTTATTGGTCGGCAAAATGAAGAGGGATTGCCGCCGATTGTTAACGGCAAACAGGTTATAAAGATGGATGCCTTGAGTTTTGGCTATAAACCAAATTATTTTAAGGTCAAAGTCGGAGTTCCTGTCAGATGGGAAATTAGTGATAAAGGAACAAGCGGATGTACTAACGCCATTATTTCCAAAGGCCTATTTAAAGAAGAAATTCCTCTTACTCCGGGCCAGACAAGTATTACAGAATTTACGCCGGCAAAGCCGGGAAAGTATAAATTTAGTTGTTGGATGGGGATGGTTTCTGGCATTATAGAGGTAGTTGACGGTAAAATTGCAGCAAAAAACCCTGTCGCTAATGTTCAAGCCGCCAACGGGGACGATGATATTATCCCCTCCGGCGCCAAAGGATGCGGCTGCGGCGGCGAAAGCGGCAGCTGCGGCGCAAGATAAAAATTTATTAAAATAATTAAATTCAAATTATGAAAAAAGCAAAATTTAAAATTCATGGCATGTATTGCAACTCCTGCGCCATTCTTATTCAAGAAAGATTAAAAAATCTGCCGGGTGTGATTCAAGTAAAAATAAATCATGAGTCGGAAAAAGGCGTGATAGCTTACGATGAAAATGCGATTGAAGAAACGGAAATTCAGAGTGAGATTGAAAGCGTCGGTGAATACAGCGTTGAAAAAATTGAAGACACAGAAAAAGAAAAAAATATTAAAGAAGATTATTTTCAGACCTTGGAAAAGAAGAAAGATTATTCTCGTCCCAATCTTTCTATACCAATCTCCATAATTATCGCAGGCTTGATTATCGGAGGGGCAGTTATTATCAGTAGTGGAAATGTAAATATCGGTAAAGAAATTGCCACCACTGGACAAATAGCCCAAAATTTGCCCGTTAACGATACTCAACCGCCCGAAGTGCCAGCAATTGCTCAATTTGACATTACAAAAAACGACCATATTCGCGGCGATTTCAATGCGCCGATTACTTTGGTTGAATTTTCTGATTTTGAATGTCCGTTCTGCGCCAGACATAATCCAACTCTGATTAAAATTTTAGACGATTATAAGGGAAAGGTCAGGTTAGTTTATAAACATTTTCCTTTGGGATTCCATTCAAACGCTCAAAAAGCGGCCGAGGCCTCGGAGTGCGCCAGCGAGCAAGGCAAGTTTTGGGAATATCACGATAAATTATTTGAAAATTTAGCTACAAGCGGTTATAGTCTCGTGAATTTTAAACAATGGGCGAAGGATTTGGGTCTTAATTCAAAGAAGTTTGACGATTGTCTTGATTCGGGAAAATTCGCTCAAAAAGTTCAGGCTGATTTTCAGGAAGGATCACAAAAAGGAGTAAACGGAACGCCAGCCACTTTTGTTAACGGCCAGTTTGTAAGCGGCGCCTTACCTTATGATTCGTTCAAGCAGATAATTGATTCATTGTTGCGATAAAATTATGGACATAGATAAAATTAGACCGGATTTTCCCTTGTTGCAAACGAAGATTAATGGGAAATCTATAATTTATTTTGATAACGCCTGCCAGTCATTGCGTCCTTGGCGGGTTATTAATGCCATAAATGATTATTATCAAAAATATTCGGCTTGCGGTGGCCGCAGTGTTCATAAATTAGGAGAATTAGTGACTCAAAAATGTGATGAATCAAGAAGGGTGGTCGCTGATTTTATCGGCGCCAGAAGAAAGGAAGAAATAATCTTTACCCGTAATACCACTGAAGGAATAAATTTGGTTGCCCAGTCACTAGGATTAAAAAGGGGAGATATTGTTTTAACTACCGACAAAGAACATAATTCCAATTTGATCCCCTGGCAGATTTTGGCAAAAAATATCGGGATTATCCACAAGATAGTTCCTTCAAAAAAAGACAACACTTTTGATTTGAAAAAATTCACAGAGATGATGAGCGAGCGAATAAAATTGGTTTCAATGGTTTGGACATCCAACTTAGATGGAGTGACAATTCCGGCGCGAGAAATAATTAATATTGCCCACAAAAAAGGAGCAATCGTATTGCTGGATGCCGCTCAGACTGCCTCACACCAGAAGATTGATGTGGCAATGCTGGATGTGGATTTTTTAGCTTTTTCCGGTCATAAAATGCTCGGACCATCCGGCATGGGAGTATTATACGGGAAATATCACCTTTTAGAGGAATTAGATCCTTTTTTGGTCGGCGGAGAAACGGTTGAATCTTCAACTTACGAAAATCATAAATTGCTTCCGCCGCCGGAAAAATTTGAAGCTGGATTACAGGATTTTGCCGGCATCATTGGATTGGGCGAAGCGGTTAAATATCTGCAACAAATCGGCTTTAAAGACATAATCCGGCAAGAATTAGAATTAAACAAATTTATTACAGAAGAAATAAGCAAAATTCCTTCAGTGAGAATTATCGGACCGCTTGATCCGGCGTTGCGGGGTGGAATTATTTCTTTCTGGGTTGAAGGAATGGATTCTCATCAAGTAGCTTTGGTTATGGATGAAATGAGCGGGATAATGATTCGCTCCGGTCAGCACTGCGTCCATTCATGGTTTAATGCCCATCAGATCAAAAGCTCTGTAAGAGCTTCCTTGTATTTCTATAATATGATCGCGGAAGCGAAAATCTTTGTAGAGAGCTTAAATAAAATTATTAAATTAATATAAATCCAATGCTTTGCATAATTGCCTTAATAGTTTTTGCATTTTTAGGAATTTTTAGCGCCAGCCATCGTGCGCTGGCAAAAGAAGCGCTTGATTGTGTTCTGCGGCGCATCACTTTAAGACCTTGTAATACTGGATTTAATGAAAAAATAAAGGGTAGGATGATTGGCAAACTACTTAATCGATCTGTGTTGGCCGCCCGCGTTTTCAATAAACACTTTGAATTAATTTCCTGGATTTTTATTATTTTGTCTTTAACAAGCGCTTTTTATGTAGTCAAAGGAGGCTACAATTATTATCTATATGGTAGTTGCAATGGTTTAAATCAGAGTGGATTCTGCGTATTTGATCCGATGGGAGGAAGTAATAAAGTATCGCCAGTTAATAGCAATACTTGCCCTATTCACCAGGATACCAAAGAAGCCGTAACCTTGACCGGTTTAGATCTTGCCCAATTCCCGCAAAAAAAGTTTGATTCTAAAAATCAAGTTGTTTTTATCGGATGTTATAACTGCGATTATAGTCGTAAGGTTTACCCCCTTATTCAAAAACTTATCAATAAAAATAAAGCTGATTTTACTTTTATTCATATCCCGGCTAAGGAGGAAACGAATTATATTTCCGACTATGTATATTGTCTCTACAAAGAAGATCAAGAAAAATTCTGGAGCTTTAACGATAATCTGTTTGCTTCCGATAAAAAAGATATAGAAAACAATGATTACATTAAACAGTTGGCCGGAAATGTCGGCTTTGATATGACAAAATTACAGCAATGTGTTTCAAGCAGTGAAACCAAAAACGTTGTCAGTCAACAGTTTGAACAAATTCAGGCTACGGGAGTCTATGGCACGCCCACCATTTTTATAAATGGCGAAACGCTTGTTGGACCCAAGCCTTACAGGGTTTATGAAAAAATGCTTAAAAATAATTAATTATTATAAAAATAAAAATATGTCAAAAAATAAATATCATACAAACCAGCAAGGGGAAAAATATTGGCCGATTTTTGTAGTCGTAGTTGTTGTTTTGATTGTCGGAGGGTTTTTTCTTTTGAGAAAGTCTGAAGAAAAAAATATTAGCCAAAGCCAATGTCAAGTCAAAGAGATGATTTTTTATTATCGAGATGGTTGTTCTTGGTGTCAAAAAGTTAAAAATGAGGGAACAATTAAGAATATTAAAGAATTAGGAGTAAGTGTTAAAGAAATTAATACAGATATTGGTCCGATCAAGCATCAATTTCAAGGAGTACCAACTTTTGTCATTGATGAAAAGGTTTACTCCGGTTATAAAACCTTTGAAGAGTTAAAGGAGCTTCTTGTCTGCTCAACGGACGGCAAGCAAGGTCTTGAAACTCAAAATCAAGCATCGCTTCCGGTTCAGGCCGAAAAAGCCTTTTTTGGCGAAAAGGGCGAAAATGTATTCTTGGAAAATGGAGAAATTAAATTGGACGCTTCGCAATTTAATGATAATCAAGCGCGTTTCTACAACATAAAAATGTCCGGCGGAAAAATAATTTATTTTTTTGCAGTGAAGGATAAAAACGGAATTTACAGAGCCGCCGCTAATGCCTGCGCGATCTGTTTTAAAACATATAAAGGATTTCGCCAGGAAGGCAACGAGATCGTCTGTAATAATTGCGGGAATCGTTATCCGATAGAAAAAATCGCCACTGAAAAAGGCGGCTGCAATCCCGGCCCGATTAATCCGAATTTATCAATTCAAAGCGGTAAAATTATTATAGAGCAGGCCGACATTGAACAAGTCGCCGATCTTTTTTGAAAACATTAAAATTAAAAATTAACCGCAAATATTATGGAAAAAACAATCTTAAAAATCTCTGGAATGCATTGTGCTTCTTGCTCGGCAATAATTGAAAACGCCCTTAAAAAAGAAAGGGGCGTTATTTCAGTAAATGTTAATTTTGCCTCAGAAAAAGCGAATTTAGAGTTTGATCCTAAAAAGATTAAAATTGAGGAAATTCAAAAAATTATTCAAGGATTAGGGTATAAGATCGAGAAAGATATTAATAAAGAAGCTATCAACTATCAAAAAAGCCAAAAAATAAAACAATTAAAAAAACGGTTTATTATTTCTTTTGTTTTTGGTTTACCTCTCATTTATATTGTTATGGGCGGAATGCTCAGTTTGCCAATACCGCAATTTTTCAAAGAATGGAATATTTTAATTCAATTTATTTTAGCAACCATTGTAATTTTAGTTTGCTTTAATCTTTGGATTTCTGGCTTTAAGAATTTAATACGACTGAGGCCTAATATGGATTCTTTAATTTTTATTGGCACGGCTACTGCTTATTTTTATAGTCTTGCTGTCACCACCTTTTTTTGGCTAGGCGTTCAAAAACTGCCTCTTCATTTATATTATGAAAGCGCTGTCTTTATCCTTATTTTTATTTCACTTGGCAAATATTTAGAAGCAGTTACTAAAGGAAAGACCAGTGAAGCCATTAAAAAATTAATTGGGTTGCAGCCAAAGGAAGCGACAGTTATCAAAGATAGACAGGAAATCAAAATCCCAATCTCTGAAGTGAAAGTTGGTAGTGTTATTTTGGTGAGACCGGGTGAAAAGATTCCAGTTGATGGAGTTGTAATTGATGGGTATTCGGGCGTTGATGAGAAAGCAATTACTGGCGAGAGTATTCCAGTTGAGAAAAGCAAGGGAGACGAAGTCATTGGCGCAACAATTAACAAGACGGGAGTTTTAAAATTTAAAACAACAAAGATTGGAAAAGATACAATGCTTGCTCAAATTATTAAAACAGTAGAAGAAGCCATGGAGTCTAAAGCGCCAATTCAACTTCTGGCTGACAGAGTTTCTTTTTATTTTGTTCCAGGAGTAATCGGGATAGCCATTTTAGCTTTTATTGTCTGGATTGTTTTAGGCCAACCCTTTGTTTTTGCCTTGACAATTTTCGTTGCGGTTCTTATTATTGCTTGCCCCTGCGCCTTAGGGTTGGCGACACCGACAGCAGTGATGATGGGGACAGGTTTAGCGGCGCAAAACGGTATTTTAATCAAAACCAGTAAGGCTTTAGAAACAGCCCAGAAAGTGAATATAGTTGTTTTTGATAAAACAGGCACCTTAACTAAAGGTGAGCCAGAAATAACAAATATTGTAAACATCTCGAATTCCAAATCTCAAGAACAAATTTTGCAATTAGCTGCTTCAATAGAAAAAAATTCTGAACATCCTCTTGCCCAAGCCGTTACTCAAAAAGCTCAAAAAGAAAATATAAGCTTGTTAGATGTCCAAAATTTTGAGGCAATACCTGGTAAAGGTGTTATGGCTCTATCTAAAGGTGCTAAGATTTTATTAGGAACAAGAAAATTAATGAGCGAAAATAATATCAATGTAGATTTTATTGAAGAAAAATTAGTAAAATTAGAAAACCAAGGTAAAACAGCAATGATTTTGGCTCATAATGGAAATGTTGTCGGAATAATTGCTGTAGCTGATACTTTGAAAAAGTATTCTAAAGAAGCAGTAACCATGTTACACAAATTAGGTAAAAAAGTTGCCATAATCACTGGGGATAATAAAAGAGTGGGACAAGCTATTGCTCAACAAGTTGGTATAGATAGAATTTTAGCTGAAGTTTTGCCGCAGGAAAAATCAGAGGAAATTAAAAAATTACAAAAAGAAGGAAATATAGTGGCAATGGTAGGCGACGGAATAAACGACGCTCCAGCTTTAGCTCAGGCAGATTTAGGCATTGCTTTGGGCTCTGGCACTGATATTGCCATAGAAACAGGAGAAATAGTTTTAATAAAAGATGATCTACGGGATGTAGTTAAAGCTATTGATTTGAGTAAATATACTTTTAAAAAAATCAAACAAAATCTTTTCTGGGCTTTCTTTTACAATAGTATTGGTATTCCTATTGCCGCGGGCATTTTATATCCGCTAACTGGTTGGCTTCTCAATCCAGCAATCGCGGCTTTAGCCATGGCTTTTTCCTCAGTAAGCGTTATCTCTAATGCTCTTTTAATGAAACGATATAAGTTACAAACTGTTAAAAAATTTTAGGGAGTTATTTCGGTTGGTCGGGGTGACAGGATTCGAACCTGCGAAGTCTCTCGCACCCCATGCGAGCGCCCTAAACCACTGGGCCACACCCCGAAGGTCTGTGTTATTTTTCCGTAATCTCAATAGCCCCAACAGGACAATTTTCTGCTGCTTGTTTTATGCAATCTTTGTGTTTTTCTAAATCTACTTCTTCTTTAATTTTTGATTTTCCATCTTTTAATTCAAAAACCTCGGGGCAAAGACTGATACATACTCCGCAACCGAGGCATTTTTGTTTATCTATTTTTACCTTTTTCATAAGGGTGTAAAGGGATTGCCACGGCCTTCGGCCTCGCAATGACAGGTAGATTGTCAGTTTAGGTGATTGTTTTAGAGAGGCGTTTGCGGCATTTAGTGCAAGCCTTTACTCTTTTACCATCTGGCATTCTAAACCATTGCAAATTAGGCTTCTGGCGATGTTGAGCAACTGGATTATAAGCTGAATGCACTTTTTTGTATTTAGTGGCATTTTGATAGCTTTTTCCGCAAATTGAACAAACTCGTGACATAATAGTAATAATTGAAGTAAATAACGGGCCCTACCCGCAACTAAGGTCGAATCAGCTAGTAGTAAAGTGGGTGCTCGCGCTTTTGCCCAACAGGACAAAAGACATTGAGCTCCCTAAGAAAACCAACTTGTCCTGAATCGTTCCTTAATCCGGCAAGACCCAGTGGATTATAGCATAAAAGTTTAAGATTTTAAAGTCTTGATGTGAAGATCCTTCAACTGCTTTTCATCCACTTCTGCTGGAGCATTCATCATTAAATCTTTACCGTCTCCGGTTTTAGGAAAAGCAATTACTTCCCGAATACTCGATTCATCTTCCAAAATCATTACAATTCTATCAAGTCCCAATGCAATGCCCCCATGAGGGGGAACTCCATACTTAAACGCTCCGATTAAATGACCAAATTTTTCCGCAATGTCTTCTTTTTTATGACCCAATATTTCAAAAATAGTTTCTAATAGTTTTGGTTCATGAATTCTTAAAGAACCGCCTCCAATCTCATAACCATTTAAAACAAAATCATATTGGTCAGCAAATGGTTTGCCTGGATCTTTTTTAATTCTTTCAATCAGCTGCTCAATTGTTTCGTCTTTTTCTAATTTAGGCCTTGTAAATGGATGATGGACAGCTCCCCATTTCTTTTCTTCTTTTTTAAATTCAAAAAGAGGAAAGTCAACAATAAAAACAAAAGCTAATTCATTTGGATTGTCTTTATCTTTTCTCAAATCAGGCTTATCTGATTTATATTTTTCAACTGCATCTTTGTATTTAATGCGGGGGAAAGGAAATTCTTTTATCTTTTTCTCAGGATAAATCTTTTCAATTAATTGTTTAAATAAATTTTCTATTAAGCTTAAAATGTCTTCCTGGGCAGGAAAATCCATTTCCAAATCTAATTGGGTAAATTCAGGTTGTCTGTCTCCACGCGTATCTTCATCCCGAAAACAACGGGCAATTTGAAAATATCTTTCAATCCCGGCCACCATTAAAAGTTGTTTGTATTGCTGGGGGCTTTGCGGTAAAGCGTAAAATTTTCCCGGTTCCAAGCGGGAGGGAACAATATAATCACGAGCTCCTTCTGGAGTAGATTTAGTTAAAATAGGTGTTTCTACTTCTATAAAACCATCATCTGAAAGAAAGTCACGTATAAACTTAATTATTTTATGCCTATAAATAAGATTTTTACTTAAACGCTCACGACGCAAATCCAAATATCTATATTTTAAACGCACTTCTTCATTAATATCTCTGCCATCAGCTGATAAATCAAATGGTGGAGTAAGCGCTTCGCTTAATATTTTTAATTCAGTTGCTTCAATTTCTATGGAGCCTGTTGGCATTTTGGGATTTTCCATTGATTTGGGCCGAGCTTTCACAACACCCTTCATCTCTACAACCCATTCTGAACGCAGTTTATTGCCTAATCCATAAGTTTCTTTTTTGTCTGGGGAAAAAACTATCTGTACTTTGTCTGTTCTATCACGTAAATCAATAAAAATAATCTTTCCGTGATCTCTACGGGAATCTACCCATCCATAAAGGGTTATCTCTTCATCAATATGTTGTGGCGTGTCCTTTATCCAAAGACGCATAATATTAAAAAATTAAAAATTTGATATGATTTTATTGTATAATAAAAAGCGTTATTAGGCAACTATTTAATTTTAAAACGGATTGTACCGTCTAAATCAGTACGAAAGATTTGAGCGCCAATGTTTCTTAAACGCTCAAGCGTATCAGGATGAGGATGACCATAACTATTTTCCCCAACTTCAATAACCGCTATTTGAGGTTTAAATTCTTCTAAAAACAACGCAGAAGATGAATAGCGAGAACCGTGATGCGGAACTTTTAATATCCGGGAATTATTATCAGGGCAGAGGAGCAAAGACAAGATTTTCTTTTCTTGAGCAGAACTAATGTCTCCGGTAAAAAGAAAACAATTTTGTCCCAAAAATAACATGTGAACTGAACTAAATTTATTAGGATCTTGCCTGGAAGAAACCATTATGTCTGGATAAAGAAATAAAAGATTGTCTTGATTTTCCCAACTTACCTTTGTGCCAATTATTCCTTTAATTATCAATGTTTCTCTTTTATCTAATTCCTGAAGCAGTTTTTGAAACAAAGAATTGGAATAAGATAAATTATTAAGTATTATAGCCCTAACTTTATATCTTTCCAATATATCAAACAAACCATTAAAATGGTCTTTGTTAGGATGAGAAAGTATAAATAAATCAATTGTCCTGTCGTAAAAAGGCAGTAATTTATCTAATTCAGAAAGAATCTTTGCGTCAGGACCAGCGTCAATCAAAATGTTGCCTCCTGGAATTTGAATAAATTCAGCGTCGCCTTGCCCAACAGACAAAAAACTCACTTCACCTTTAGACATACAAAGAAAATCAAGAATAATCCAATAAGCAAAAATATTGGCGGCAATAAGAATTATTAAAAAATATTTAAAAGGTTTTTTCATGTTCTTTTGCGGATGTAGAAGAAGAGAAAAATATAATAAGGAATAATGAACCAATGCAAAACAGATGGAATATAAATCTGCGACCAAGACAAAGAAGAAAATAATGAAATAACTTTTAGGAAATAGGCAAGAATTAAATTAAGCAAGGCCCCGAGAAAAAGCCCGAATGGATAAAACAATAAAGAAGAAATCGCTACAATTGCTCCACCTGCCATTATTAAAGGAACTAAAGGGAGAATTAAAAGATTTGTAATCGGAGAAACCAAAGAAAGAACCTGCATTTTAAATATCACCCAAGGAATAACAAATGTTAAAGCTGAAGATGTAGAAAGAACTGTTTCTCTAATAATTTGGCCTTTTTTATTAAACCAATCCTGTTGCCAAAATGGACTTTCTTTCCATATAGGATAAAGAAAAATTATTCCTGCAGTAGCTAAAAAAGAAAGTTGAAAACCCAAATCCCAAAAAAGAACCAAAGGATTTAGCCAAATCATTATCACAGCAGCTAAAAGCAGAGCATTAAAGGAATTGTAAAGACGAAAACTGAAGCGGGATAAAATCAATAAAGACGCCATAATAGCAGCCCTAATAATAGACGGGGTTAAACCTGCCATAAAAGCAAAGCTTAATATAAACAGAGAAGAAATAATAAAATTAACAGAATTACTCATACATAAAATATCAAGAAAACCAGAAAGCGCTTTTGCTATTATTGATAAATGAAGGCCGGACGCGACAATAACATGGGACAAGCCACATCTTCTTATTTGCTTTTCCAAAACAGACGTTAAATTATTTTTAGCGCCAAACATTAAACTAATAAGAAGGCTGGATTTGGGTTCAGGAATTATTTTTTGTAAAGATGATGTAATTTTATTTTTTACTAATAAAGCGGTTCTCCTCAAAGAAAATTTAGCAGGAGAAAAAAGCTCTATTGAGGGATAACTTATTTTTCCAGAAATAATTATTGAACTATATGAACGAAATTCAGAAAAAGGCTTAACTTTACCCTTAATATTTATGATATCCCCATAATGATAACGGGGATACCTGTCTGTATAAATAACAATTTTTGGAATGATAATTCTTTGATAATTCTCTTTGAAAATAGGCTCAGCAATAATTGCAGCCTTGATTTCTATTTGCTCTTCCTCAATAATGGCAGTATTTTTTAATTCCCTAAAAACAACAAAATATCGATATCCTCCTAAAAATAAACTTAATAAAACTAAAATCAAAACAATAAATTCTTTTTTTCTGACAAAAAAATAGGCACAAATTAAAAAAGCGAAAAAGCAAATCGCCTGTAAAGAAAAAGACGAGTTAGTAAAATAAGACAAAATTACACCAATTAAAAAAGACGCCCCGCATTGGCGAAATACTCTTGAAGCCGAAAGCGTCATCTTATATTACATTTGGAAAAATACGGTTTTATTTTTTTTAATAACTGCTTTGTCCTTTGTTCTGACCATGGTTGAGCATTTTTAAATTTTTCATCCAAAACTTTGCCTCTCTGAAAACGCTGAAGATAGTAATGGGGAGCGAATTTTATCCAATCAACAATGGCTAAAACATCCTGCTCATCTAAAACATCAGAAACCAAAGTTGTTCTAAATTCGTAATCAATTTTATCCCGTTTTAATAATTCTATACTTTTATCAACTTTTTCTACAATATTCTTATCTTCACTAAAAATTTCATACTTTTCTTTCGGCGCTTTTATATCCATTGCCACATAATCTATTAATTTTTCCTCAATTAAATTATTTAAAACATTCGGACAAGAACCATTCGTGTCTAATTTTATCAAAAAACCCAAATCCTTTACTTTTTTTATAAAATCAATCAAATCAGGTTGAATAGCAGGTTCTCCTCCAGTAATACATAACCCTTCTAATAGTTTCCGGCGTTCTTTTAAAAAATCAAGAATTTCTTTTTCTGTAATTTTTGGCTGTTTTTTTATTAATTCTGGCAAAACTAATTCTGGATTATGGCAATATGGGCAACGAAAATTGCAGCCAACAGCGAAAACAGTAGCTGCCACTTTCCCCGGATAATCAACTAAAGTTGTTTTTTGCAAACCGCCAAACAACATAATTTATATTTTAAAGGTGGAACGTTCTTTAAATTCTTCCTGTTTTCCTTTATGCCATTGTTGTACAGGACGCAAATATCCGACAACTCTGGAATAAACCTCACAAGGCTGTTCTATTGTACATTTTGGACAAATAAAATGTTCCCCTGCTATATATCCATGAATAGGGCAGACAGAAAAAGTAGGCGTAAGAGTAAAATATGGCAAACGGAATTTTTCAAAAACAATTTTAATTAAAGATTTTACTGATTCAGAATCAGACACTGCTTCTCCTAGGAAAGAATGAAATACCGTATTATGAATAAATACTAAAGTATTTTTACCAGCTAAATAATTATGATTTTTTTGAGTGGTCAAATCATAAAATTGATTATCTTTCACATCAACTTTTGAAATTTTCTTTACTCTGATTACGGGTAAAAATCTTTTCTTTCTATTAGAAAACTTATTGTTAATTCTTTCTTTATTAACAGTGTTTTTTAATTGATCTTTTATTTTAATCATCTCGTATTGTGGTATTCGAATCCGCCAAATATCCACCTCATTTTTTCTTTTATTTTTCTTCCTTGTCTTACCGACCATAATTCCAGCGATTGAGCAAATCTCTAAAATATCATCAGCTAACCCCTCGGAAACAGTATAATATTCGAAAAACCCATCTCTTTTATCAATATGACCATCGCTATCCATTAACCCTGATAAAAGTGAATAAAAATTCTCTTTTCTAATGTTCGCTTTTACTATTTCAGGAATTCTTATTATATAAGTTTTTTCTCCAAAAGAAAATCCATATTTAAAGAAAAACTGCCAAACAGCTTTTTTAGACGTTGAAACACATCTCAATAATTTACTCCTTTTATCATTTTGTATTACATTCACATGACAATTAAAATATTTATTAAGAATATTCTTTATTTTGCTTAGTGCTACTCGATGTTCGGAAAAAAAACGCACTACAAATTTTTCAATCTGATTTCCTCCTCGATTATCAAAAAACTGAGAGATGGAACCATCGCCAATAAAAAATCCAATTAACCACATTAAATTATTATCTAGCCTAGATGATTTTTCTAAATAAAGATTGAAAGAGTTTTGTAAAATATAATCACTTTTCTTCAGCTCATCTGCTCTTTTTTCTATTACTCTATATTTTGACATTTTTGAATACTTCAATCGACATTGTGCATGATGCTTTAAATGAACAGCAAAACCTTTAATATTGCTTACCTTTTCTTGACAAATAGGACAACAAGAATCAGGTTTTATCTTTTCCAAAACAAAAAATGGATGCCAATCAGAAGTAGTAATATCCATTCCCTTCTCTCCCTTTATCCTAATTTTATTCTTTTTTTTAACATTAATTTTAAAAACATCAACAATTGCGTCCCATTCGCTAACGCCTTTCTTTAAATTGTAGCTTAAAGCTTTAATGGGTTTTAATTTTTCAAAATTCTCTACTATTTCTTCTATTTTAATCAAACCTTTATTAGTCAAAACTTTATTCCCTTTCTCAATACATCCACCTGTATATTTTGTTTGTAAAGAATCCTGTAATTTTAAAGCTTCAAATAAATCATCTGTGTAATTTACAGGTAGTTGGGTGGAATTAGTATAATAAGGCTCTTTTCCCCCTGCAGTAATAATATCAGGATATTTTTTCTTATCTTTTAGCGCCAAACGATAAGAAGTTCCTTCGGCAGGAGTAGCCTCTAAATTATATAGATTTCCGGTTTCTTCCTGATACTCTACCAACCTATCACGCATAAAATCTAATACTTCTAAAGCAAATTTAACTCCTTTTTTATTACCTAAATTTATTCCCAAAAAATTAAGAAGCGCTTCATTCATGCCAATCAATCCAATGGTGGAAAAATGATTGCCCCAATAACAACTTCTCATCTTCTTCACTCCGTTTAAATAATATTTTGCATAAGGATAAAGCCCTTTATCTGTCCAATCTTCCAAAACCTTTCTTTTTATTTCCAAGCTTATTTTAGCTAAATTCATTATATGCGCTAATTTTTGGAAAAATTCTTTTTTTGTTTTGGATAAATAAGCCAAACGAGGCATATTAATCGTTGCCACGCCAATACTCCCTGTGAGCGGAGCTGCTCCAAACAATCCTCCTCCACGTTTATAAAGTTCTCTATTATCCAACCTAAGTCGACAGCACATTGAACGCGAATCTTCTGGACTCATATCAGAATTGATAAAATTTGAAAAATATGGAATTCCGTACTTTGCCGTCATTTTCCAAATTCCATCATAAACTGGATTATTCCAGTCAAAATCTTTAGTAATGTTATAAGTAGGAATAGGGAAGGTAAAAACTCTTCCACTCGCATCACCATCTACATAAACCTCGCAAAACGCCTGATTAAGCATATCCATTTCTTCTTGAAACTCTTTGTAAGTTTCTTTTTGATGCTCACCACCAATTATCACAGGCAACTCTTTAAAATGACTTGGAACTTTTAAATCCAAAGTAAGATTTTCAAAAGGGGTTTGAAAGCCTACTCTTGTAGGGATATTACAATTAAAAAGAAATTCCTGCAAAGATTGTTTTACCTCATTATAGGTTAAATTATCATAACGAATAAAAGGCGCTAATAAAGTATCAAAATTAGAAAAAGCCTGGGCCCCGGCTCCTTCTCCTTGTAATGTATAGAAAAAATTAACTACTTGACCTAAAGCAGAACGAAAATGTTTTGCAGGTTTTGATTGAATTTTACCAAAAACTCCACCAAATCCTTTTAAAAGAAGATCATATAAATCCCAGCCACAACAATAAGTGGCTAAAATATCTAAATTATGAATATGAAAATCTCCGCTTTCAGTTGCTTCCCTGACTTCTGGCGGATAAATTTTTCTCAACCAGTATTTTTTTGCCACATAAGCAGCAACATAATGATTTAATCCCTGCAAAGAAAAGGCCATATTGCTATTTTCTTTTACCTCCCAATCTTTCTCCTTTAAATATTCATCTACTAAGCTTATTGCTTCTTCAGAAATGATACGGCTTTCCCTTAATTTTTTTCGCTGTTCACGATATAAGATATAGGCTTTTGATGTCTCCACTAAATTCTCTAAAATTAGAACCTCTTCAACAATATCCTGAATCTGCTCTACGGTAGGAATTTCATCTTTTTTAAATCTTCTGTTTAAAATTTTTATCACGCGAGCGCATAATTGCCGCGATAAAACTTTGCCACCTTCATCAGTGGCTGTTAAAGCTTTATAAATAACTTCTTCAATCTTCTTTTTATCAAAAAGAACAATATCCCCTGTTCTTTTTTTTACTTGCTTTATATGATTATGAAATTTTCTTTTTGGGGACATACAAATATAATTTTTAATTTTATAATTTTTAATTTTTGAGTCTATACAAGAATTGTTTAAAAATTAAAAAATAAGCAATTAATAATAATTGGGATTGCCGCACTCGCCTGTTGGCTCGTTCGCAATGACAAAATATTTATTATTCTTCTTCGTCGTCTTTTTTGTTCTTTCTTCGGAGAAAAGCGGGAATCTCAAATTCTTTTGCTTTTTCTTCTTTTTTTTCTTCTTCGTTCACAGGAATTTTTATTTCTAATGGTAAAACGCGACTAGTTTCTCTAAATTCTTCTCCAAAACCTCCAGCTACAACTGTAACTTTTATTTCTCCTTTTCTAAGATCATTATCAAAACTAGCGCCGAAAACCACCTGTGCATCTTTTGCTATAGATTCAGTAATAACTCGAGCCGCGTCATGAATTTCCACTAATGACATATCTTTCCCGCCAGCCACATTAAACAGAACACGTCTTGCCCCATCTATAGAAATATCTAATAAAGGTGAGGAAATAGCTAATTGAGCCGCTTTTTTCGCCCGTTCCTGCCCTTTTGATTTTCCTATTCCCAATAAAGTACTTCCGGCTTCAGTTAAAATTGCTCTTAAATTTGCAAAATCTAGATTAATTAAACCAGGATAAGCAATTAAATTAACCATTCCTTCCACTCCTTGCTTTAAAACATCGTCAACTTTAATAAAAGCGTCAAGAATCGGCGTCTTTTCATCAATAATATTAAAAATTCTATCATTAGGAATTGTCACCAAAGCGTCAACTTCATTAAAAAGCTTACTCCATGCCTCCTCGGCAATTTCCAACCTTTTTTCTCCTTCAAAAACAAATGGCCTTGTTACTACCGCTATCACCAAAGCTCCTGATTGTTTTGCCAGATTTGCAACAACAGGCGAGCCGCCAGAACCAGTTCCTCCTCCCAAACCACATGTAAGAAATAGCATATCAGTCCCTTGGATTATCTGATTTATTTCTTCAATATTTTCCTCTGCCGCTTCTCTTCCCCTTATTGGGTCCATTCCAGCCCCTAACCCGCGGCAAACTTCTTTTCCAATTTGTAATTTAATATCTGCCTTTGTACTATGCAAACCTTGAACATCAGTATTAATAGTAATAAACTCTACTCCCTCAATTTTTTTCTCTTTCATCCTTGTCACTACATTTCCACCAGCTCCCCCTATACCAACTATTTTTACACAAATATTTTTAGTTAAAAACTTCTTCTTTTCTTTTTTCTCTGCTTTCTTCCTTATTGGCTTCGATCTTTGCTTTGGTTTCTCAACCAATTTCTGTTTTGGTTTCTGTTTGTGTTTTAGCCTTTTATTCTGTTTTTTTTCTATTAGTACTCTTTTTTTTTGTTTTTTCATAAAATTATTGTAATGCTACGCTGTCAGTTTAAAAGTTTAATGCTTAATATTATAAACGGCCATTGAAAAAATTCCTAATTTTTTGAAAAATCTTATTTTCCATGGGAATCGGACCATTTTCTGCTTGAAATTTCAAGTTAAGTAATCCCAATACAGGAATAAAAGATAAATCTGGGTTTTCTCTATACCATTCAATATCTGGATTAGCTAATCTTACAGGAAGTTTAAATTTTTCTTTTGCTAACTCAACAATAGAAGGCATATTAGCCCCACCGCCATAAAGAACCACACCGCCAGGAAGTTTTCCAAAGCGATCAATTTCTTTTAATCTTTTTATTACTAAATCGAAAATTTCTGATAAGCGAGCTTCAATAATTTCCGCTAAAAATCTTCTACTTACTTTCTCGCTAGATTCAGTTTCTTCCAAGTAAATATTTAAATCTATATTCTCGTTCTTGCCAATTTTCTTTTTAATTGCCGCACCTTCATTAACTTTTATTTTTTCAGCAATATCAACATATGTTTTTAGTCCTACTGCAATATCATTTGTAATATTGTCCCCTCCCATTGAAAACACCTGCAAATCCAAAATCTCATCATTTTCATAAACACAAGCGCTAGTAGTCCCAGCGCCTAAATCCAGAGCTATTACCCCTAAATCTTTATCCTGGTCAGTAAGAACAATTTCTGCGCCTGCAAATGGTAAAATAATTTTTGGATCAAGCCTTAAGCCAATTATTTCGCCTAAACGATTAATATAACTAATATTAGGGCTGAAAGCATCAATCAAAAGGCACTCGGTCTCAATTTTTAATCCTTTCATTCCTACTGGATCTTTTACTTTTGTCACTCCGTCAACAATGTAGCTTCTTGAAACAGTTTGAACTAATGTTCTGTTAGATGGAAGAGCAAAAGCTTGGGCAGCTTTATCTGCTCTTTCTTTATCTTCCTCAGTAATCTCCTGATCTGGCCGTGAAACTACGGCCACACCCTTAGAAAGACGGGTTTTTATATTAGGGCCTCCTATGCCTATAATGGATTCTTTAAAATGAACATTCTTTAGCATTCCTTCTATTTCTGCCACCAAATTATCCAATTCCTCAGCTGTTCCTTCTATATCCACAATTTCTCCTTTTTTAATGCCGCGAGATTTTCTATGGGCAGGCAAAACAACGCTCCAATTGTCAGAATCTTCCTTTCCAACTAAAGCTTTCATATTAGACGTGCCTAAATCTATTGCTAAAATATGAGAACGCATATTTGTGATTTACCAATTACCAATTATTAATTACCCATTAATTGCTTGCAGAATTTTATTTTCTAAACTTTCCATTTTCAACTTGTTCTCCTTTTTATCATGGGTATACCCATAAAGATGCAATAGGCTATGGACTACTAATTTTTGATAAAAAGAATCCAGGGATACATTGAATATTTTAACTTGTCTTTTTATTTCTTCAGGGCAAAGAAAAATATCCCCAAGTATTTTTTCTTTTTTTCCTAATTCTAGCGGAAGAGTTTCATTCAAGGAGAAAGAAAGAACAGCAGTCTCTTTATTTTTCCCTCGCCAATAATTATTTAACCGGCGAATATTTTGAGAATTGACAAAAATTAAAGATAAAACTATTCTTTTGTTTTCTTTTAGAACGATTAAGGCCTTCTCAATGATGCTGTAAAAGAATCTTTTAGAAGGGATATTTTGCCTATCTAAATTATATATTAAAACTTCATGCTTGAAAACCATCGTTTTATGTTAAAGAATCCCCTTTTTTCTCTTAATAGCTACTTCTTTAAGAACTTTTATTTTATGAAGAGCTGATAATTTTTGGCTTCTTTTAGTCGGTTTAGGATGGTAATATTTTCTTTTTCGAGCTTCCAAAAGCACACCACTTTTTTTTATAATCTTAAAGGCTCGGCCGAGAAAAGAACTCTGATTTTCTCCTTGTCTTCTTTTTACTGTAATAGGCATAATCTATGAATTGCTAAATTGTTAAATTGTTAGTTGTTATTTGCTTTTTGCTTTTTGTTTTTTGTTTCTTTAATCGCTTTTTAACTTCATTAATTATCTTTTCCAGAGGAATTAATTCTTGCAGGCCTGAATCCATATCTTTCAAAATTATCATACCATTTAAAACCTCCTCCTGTCCAAGTATAAGAACATAGTCTACATTTAATTTATTGGCGGCTGTTAATTGAGCCCTTAAACTCTCTTTTCCTAAATTCTCCCCAAGAAAAATATTTTCTTTACGAAATTGCTCTAAAAGCTTAAAAGATTGTCTTTTTGCCGCATCCCCTATTTGCACCAAAAATATTTTTGGTTTTGGCAAAACTAATTCTTTGCCTTTTTCTATCAACTCATTCATCAATCTTTCAACGCCAAAAGCAACGCCAACAGCCGGTTTATATGTTCCGCCTAAAGATTTTACCAATTTATCATATCTTCCACCGCCAGCTAAAGCAATCCTTTTTATTTCGTTGCCAAGAAAAAATTCAAAAACAGTTCTCGTATAATAATCAAGCCCCCGAACTAATGTTTTATCCAGTATGTAAGAAACGCCTAAATAATCCAATAGTTCTAAAATATCTTTAAAATGGCTATGACATTCTGAACAAAGGTAATCTAAAAAAGTTGGAGCGCCATTTTTAATAGATAAACATTCCTCATTTTTACAATCTAAAACCCTTAAAGGATTTTCTTTTATGCGCCTTCGGCAATCAGCACAAATTTGCTTAATATATTTTCTATAATATCTTTTTAATTCTTTTATATAAACAGGCCTACATTCAGAACAGCCAATACTATTAAGAGATAAACAAATATTCTTTTGCTTAAATCCTAAGTTTTCCAAAAAGACTTTTGAAGCAATAATTATTTCTACATCAGTGGCTGGGGAACCTTCCCCAATTATCTCCGCTCCTAATTGATAGAATTGACGGTAGCGGCCGGCTTGGGGTTTTTCATGGCGAAAGAAGGGGCCAAAATAATAAAACTTGACTGGCTGAGGTAAATTAAACATTCCTTTCTCTACATATGCCCTTACTACTGAAGCTGTTCCTTCTGGCCGAAGAGCCAATAATTCCTTATTTTCTTTGGCTCTCAAAATATACATCTCTTTTTCTACAATATCTGTTTTTTTGCCTATTCCTTTGGTAAATAATTCGGCTTTTTCTAATATGGGAGTTTCTATTCTTTGAAAACCGTAAAATTCGAAAATCTTTTTAGCATTAGATAAAATATAATCATAATAAAGCCAATTTTTTGCCGAGATATCTTTCATCCCGCGGAGCGCTTGAAAAGACTTTCTTTTATAAACCATAAGCCATTATTCTTTGTGAAGGCCAAAGCCGAAGCCATACCCGACCTATTACCAATTTTTCATCCAACGGCCCCCAATTACGTGAATCATAAGAAGCCAAACGATTATCGCCTAAAACAAAAAGTTCGTTTTCTCCAAGGATTAACTCAAGATTGCCTGAGGTATTTGATGTCTCAGGTAAAAAATCTTCCTCTAAAGAGATTTGATCTCCAGAACTATCAAGTACAGTTATATTACCATCTTCTATAATTATTGTTTCCGTAGGCAAAGCAAGGATTCTTTTGATATAATATTGATGTGGATGATTAGGGGCTTTAAAAACTATTACTTCATATCTTGTTGGCTGACGAAAGCGATACGACAATTCATCAATAATGAGATAATCCTGGGTATAGAAATTTGGCTCCATACTACTGCCATGAACTATAAAAGGTTGAATTAAAAAATATCTTATAGGAGCGACTATAAGAATAGCGATAAAAATCATTTCTATATTTTCCCGAACAATTTTCTTCCACATATAAGAACCTCGTTTACAAGAACCTTGTTATTCGCCTTTGGCTCATAATTAGTAAAAACTATTGCTGATAATACCATAATTGAACCATCAAAGCAAATATGTTAAATTATAGAAAGTATGACGTTAATTAACAAAAAAACCATCACATTGGGGTTAATTATTGGCGGAATTGTATTTCTGTTCTTTTTATTTTATGGATTAAATGATTCAAAAGAATACTCTTTTTCTTATAATAATGATTCTATTGCGTTCTCAAAAAAAGAATTTCCAAAACCAGAAAATTCACCAATTAATATCCTTTTTTTAGGAATAGTAGGAGAAGGATCGCGAGGCGCTTTTCTTACCGACACCATTTTCGTCGCGAGTATTATCCCATCTAAAAAACAAATCTCAATGATTTCCCTGCCCCGAGATTTATGGGTAAAAATTCCAAGTGGCTCTACTGGCGTTAAGATTAATTCCCTTTATGAATTAGAAAATAAGGGAAAAAGATTTTCAAAAGCAGACTCTTATGAATTAATAAAAGAAAAAATGGAGGACATAACAGGATTACCTATGGATTATATTGTTATTCTTGATTTAAAAGGATTTGAAAAATTAATTGACGCTTTGGGAGGAATAGATATTTGGCTGGAAAAAGATATAATAGATCCGAGTTTAGTAAATCCCCATAATCCTTCGGAAATTTTCCACCTTTCTGCTGGCTGGCGCCACTTAGACGGAGCATTAGTTATAAAATTTATTCGCACACGTTATGCCCCTAATGGCGATTTCTATAGAATTAAGCATCAACAACAAATAATTGCCGCATTAAAAGATAAACTTACTAAATTAGCTGACATTTGGAATTTAATTACTTGGTTAAAGATTTGGCAGTCTTTAAGCGGGCATATTATTACTAACCTGGATTTTAATACAATATGGCAAATATTCCCTGTTGTAAAAGATATATCATCCAGCCAAATCCAATATCTCAGCATAACAAACAAGCCCCCTGATGAATTATTAATGACATCTACAATATATGACAATTTGGCTGATAAGGATATTTATATTCTTATACCAGCTAAAGGATTTGAAAATTATGAAGAAATAAATAATTATATTAAGGAAAAAATTTATTCACTCCGTTAGAAGTTTGTCATACTTAAATATGTTAAAATCTAAACAATCACTTTATCTTATTAAACTTTCGCCAAAAAGACGATTCTGCCTTTTTGACCAATAACTATATATGCAAACTTCTAACGGGGTGAATAAAAACTATCTTCTCATTGGCTTAGGAAATCCTGATAAAAAATATGAAAAAAACCGACATAATATCGGTTCTGATTTTGTCATGTTTTTAGAAAAAGAATGGCGTGGTTCTGGTTGGAAAAAGAATAAAAAATGCTTTGCTGAAATAAGCTACGTTGAAAAAAAAGATAAAAAGATTATCTTAGCCAAACCATTGGTATTTATGAATAATTCAGGAAAAAGCGTGGTCCAGCTTAAAAGATTTTATAATGTACCGCTAAAAAATATATTCATTGCGCAAGATGATACTGATATAAACTTAGGAGATTTTAAAATAAGCTATGATCGCGGATCAGCAGGACATAATGGCATTAAATCTATTATTAATTACCTCAAATCAAAAACTTTTTATAGAATAAGAATAGGCATTAGGCCTTCTTCCAAAAAAAGGGAAAAAGCCGATAAATTGGTTCTTAAAAATTTCACTCTGCAAGAAAATAAGATTTTAGAAAAACTTTTCCCAATCATATTGGAAGAGATAAATAACAAAACGGAAAATTAAAATGCTAAGTACCCCTAATGCTAAAGTACTCAGGGAAAGATAACTTAGAAGCAAGAAAAATTCCAAATTCACAAGAATCAAAACCAAAAATAACGGTAGAAAATCTGAGCGCAAGGTGTCGGTGGAAAAAAAATAAAAATAGGAAAAACCTATTAGCCCTAAAACATAAACTAAAAACCCAATCCAAAAAGGATAATTAAGAAAAAAATAAAGGCCATAGGAAATAATTATCCAAAATAAAAAAAGATAATAGAATAAAAGTTCCTGCCAATACTTTTCTTTAGGTAGAGGAAAAAATAATTTCTTCCAAAAAAGACCAAGAAATATTAAAACAAAACCAATAGCCCACAAAGGTTTTACGAAAAAGACTAAAATATTGACTTCGAGAGAAGCTAAAAGAAGAAAGATAAAATTAAACCAGGAGAGGCCTAAAAACGCTTTCCATAAAAAGATTAACAAAAAACATATAAAAATAGACTGAAAAAAAGATAAAGAAAAAAGGATGCTACCAATCAGACAAAAACCGTAGAACAAAAAAAAGAGAAACTTTCTAATTCCGATAAGAGGAAGAAAATCTTTTATTGTTTGCATAAATTCAGAGTATTCTTCTTTAAAGAAACAGTAATTTTGTCTCCTTCTTTTATTTTACTCTTGATAATTTCATCAGCTAAAGGATCAAGGACTTCTTTTTCAATAAGCCTTTTTAACGGTCGCGCGCCATAATTAGGATTATAACCTTTTTGAGCTAAATATTTCTTTGCCTCTTTGCTTAATTTTAAAACAATCTTCTTATCAGCTAACCGATGATTAATTATATTTATTTGCAAATCTACAATTCTTTCTATGCTCCGAATGCTTAAAGCATTAAAAATGACAATTTCATCAACACGATTAAGGAATTCTGGACGGAATTTTTCCCTTAAAGCATCATGAATTTTAACTTTTAATTCCTCTTTCTGTTGCTCCACCTTATTCTTTTTATTTGCAACAAATCCCAAAGAAACCATTTCCTGTAAATATTCCCCACCCAAGTTAGAGGTCATAATAATAATCGTGTTTTTAAAATTCACTACCCGACCCTTACCGTCAGTAAGGCGGCCATTATCTAATATTTGAAGAAGAATATTAAATACCTCTGGATTGGCCTTTTCTATTTCATCAAACAAAATCAGGCTATATGGGCGATGTTTTATTGCTTCTGTTAATTGCCCCCCTTCTTCATAGCCAACATATCCAGGAGGAGAACCGATTAAACGGGCAATACTATGTTTTTCCATATACTCGGACATATCTATACGAATCATTGCTTTTTCATTAGAAAACATAAATTCTGCCAAAGCCCTAGCAAGCTCTGTTTTTCCCACTCCAGTTGGCCCTAAAAACATAAAAGAACCAATCGGCCTGTCTTCTTCGGATATTCCCGCGCGAGCTCTTCTAATAGCCCTGCTCACCGCAAAAATAGCCTCTTTTTGTCCCACAACTCTTTTGTTCAAATCTTTTTCCATTCTCACTAATTTTTTGCTTTCTTCTTCAAGCATTCTTGTTACAGGAATTCCAGTCCATCGGGAAACTACGCGAGCGATATCTTCGGCTGTTACCTCGTCTTTTAAAAACCTTTCCCCTTCAGCAATTTTACTTAAAGACTTCCCATTAGATCTTAATGTTTTTCTTAATTGAGGAATTTTGCCATAAATTATTTCGGCAACTTTATCTAATTGCCCGATTCTTTCAAATTCTTGCGAATTTTTTTCTAATTCTTCTATTTCTTTTTTAATGGCGCTCACTTCGCTAAATATTTCTTTTTCCTTCTGCCATTTACTTTTTATCTTATTATATTTTTGTTTTAATTTCTTTAACTCATTTCCGATTCTTCTTCTATCTTGCGTTATTTTTTTACCTTTTCGTATTTCCTTTTTGTTTGCCTCTTTTTGCAATTCCAAAGATTTTATTTTGGCCTCTAATTCAGAGATGGGCAAAGGAATACTGCCAATTTCCAAACTCATTGATGAAGCGGCTTCATCCATTAAATCTATGGCTTTATCAGGCAAAAAACGGGAGGTAATATAACGGCTGGATAATTGCACCGCCATTATAATTGCTTCATCAGATATCTTTAATCCATGATGAACTTCATATTTTGATTTTAATCCCCGTAAAATCTCAATTGCTTCTTCAATTGAGGGTTCTTCTACTAATACTGGCTGAAAACGCCTTTCTAAAGCCGGGTCTTTTTCAATATATTCACGGTAATCTTTAAAAGTTGCCGCTCCAATAGCCCGCAATTCACCTCTGGCTAATGCGGGTTTTAATAAATTAGAAGCGTCAATAGCTCCTTCAGCTGCTCCTGCCCCTACCAATGTATGAATTTCATCAATGAAAATTATAATATTACCGGCCTTTTTTATTTCTTTAAGAAGATTTTTTAATCGTTCTTCAAACTCCCCTCTAAAACGGGTCCCGGCTATTAATGCCCCTAAATCTAACGATATAATCTTTTTATCAATTAAACTTTCCGGAACTTCAGAAGAAGCAATACGTTGAGCCAATCCTTCTACAATAGCGGTTTTTCCAACACCTGCTTCACCCATTAATATTGGGTTATTTTTTGTCCTGCGTGACAATATTTGCATAACCCGCCGTAATTCTTCCTCTCTTCCTATCACTGGATCCAATTTATTCTCTCTTGCTAATTCAGTAAGATCTTGTGTATATTTTTCTATGGCGTTAGCGCCAACTTCTTGGAATTCATCAGTAATTTTTTCACCATCTGTATAATGATGAAGCGCCTCTAAAAACTCTTCCTTGCTAATATTAAATTCGCTTATTAATTCCTGCGCAGAATTTTTAGAAGCAAGTATGCCATAAAATAAATATTCTGGGGAAATAAATTCATTTTTTTCCTCCATCGCCTTTTTAGCAGTCACTTCTATAATTTGCAACATTTCCTGAGAAAGATACATTGGACCAAAACCCTTGCCAATAGAAAAGATACGCGGTAATTTAATAATTTCTTCTAATATCTTCTTTAAAAATTTTTCTACATTAACTTTTAATTCTTTTTCTAAAATTTCCCTTGGGCCAGACCCTTCTTCATCTAACAAAACATACAAAAGATGGAGAGCGCGCATCTCTCCCTGGTTTCTTTCCATAGCCATTTGCTGAGCTCTTTCTATTGCCGCTTGAGCTTTTGCTGTAAATCTTCCTAAAGGCATAAATAAAAATTAAACGTAATATATAGTATACAATAATCCATATTATTTTCCAAAACGACGACGACGTTTTTGGAATTCTTTAATAGCTAAGTCAAATTGTTTTTTGGTAAAATCTGGCCCATACCCTTTCTATGCCTCTTTTATGGCCTAAAAAAGCAGGGGGTTTCTTCTCCCTAGCCCAACGGCGATTACCGTGTTTTTGAAATAATCTCTTCCCGCTTTACTCTCTAAACCCTGTCCCCGCAGGAATCAACCTGCCAATAATAACATTTTCTTTGAGCCCTTTTAGATAATCTTTCTTTCCTTCAACAGCAGCTCTGATTAACACTCTTGATGTTTCTTGGAAGGACGCAGCTGAAAGTAAGCTGTCAGAATTCAACGCAACGTTTTTAATTCCCATAAGTACTTCGCTTCCCTTAGGCACTTCTTTCTTTAAACTTTTTAATCTATCTACTTCTCCTTGAAAAGATTTTTTAGATACCACTTCACCTGGAATAAACTCACTATCACCGCTATGTGTAATCTTTAATTGAGAGAACATTTGTTTAATGATTATCTCAAAATGCTTATTATTAATATTCTCGCCCGCAATATCGTATACTTTCTTTATTTCCGTCAATATATATTCCTGGCAAGCATTTTTGCCTAAAATCCTAAAAAGTTTTTTAAGATTAAGATGTCCTTCGCAAAGCTGATCGCCTTTTTTGACTTCTTCTCCATTTTTAACCCATAAAGTTACTACTTCAGATATAACATATTCAAGTACACGAGATTTTTTGTCGTCTGGTTTTATCCTGATAAATTTTTGATGATTTATTTTTTTTATTTCAATAATCTCTCCATCTACTTCGCTCATAGGCGCCTCACCTTTAGGTATCCTGGCTTCAAAAATCTCTTCTACTCTTGGCAACCCTTGAGTGATATCAACGGCTTGAGCTACTCCGCCAGTATGAAATGTCCTTAAAGTTAACTGGGTACCTGGTTCTCCTATAGATTGAGCAGCAACAACACCAACTGCTTCCCCTAAATCAATAAGTTTTCTCCATGCCAAATCAAGTCCGTAACACTTCTGGCAAATTCCATTTGAGCTTTCGCAAGTGATTGGAGAACGAACTAATATTTCTCCAACTGAAGAATCTACTATTTTTTTAGTTAATATTTCATCTATTAACTCCCCCTTTTTAGCTATAATTTTGCCTTTTTTATCAACAGCATTATCACCCAAAATTCTTCCAAAAATCTTCTTTGATAAATCTTCATTTTGTTCTTCAACCTTTTTTCTATTAACAATCAAGCCCTTTTTTGTTCGGCAATCTTTTTCCCTGATAAGAACATCTTGAGCAACATCCACTAATCTTCTGGTAAGATATCCTGCAAAAGAGGTCTTTAAAGCAGTATCAGCTAATCCTTTTCTTCCACCATGTGAAGCAGCAAAATATTCCAAAACATTAAACCCTTCCTGATGGCAAGATAAAATAGGCATTTCTATCAACTGCCCAAGAGGATTAATCACTAATCCCTTCATGCCCATAATTTGCGTGGCTACTGCCCAATTTCCTTTTGCCCCTGAATTAAAAAATATGTAAACTGAATCTTTCGGGTCTAAAGTCTTTAAAACTAATTCTGATATTTGATCAACAGCATGCCTCCATTGTGTCTCTGTTAAAATCTTCTTTTCCTGCGCAGTTAAAAGCCCTTCTTCATATTGAGTGGTAATCTCTTCAACTTTTGCAGATGTCTCATCCAAAATCTCCTTTTTCTTTGAAGGGACTCTTATATCAGTAAGTCCCCATGACACGCCTGATAAAGTAGAATAATAAAAACCTAACTTTTTTATATCATTTAGAATTTCGGCGCTTTTATTAAAATCATTAAAATAATGAATTATATCCTTAGTAATACCTTTTATGTCTTTACTCGTTAATTGTTTGTTTATAAACGGAAAGTCTTCTGGTAAAATCTCGTTAAAAATAATTCTTCCTACAGTAGTACTAATCAATTTATTGTTTTCTTTTAAAATACGGACCTTAATTCTTTCTTGAAGTCCGATCTTTTTATATTCATAAATTAATAACGCATCACTTGAATCAGAAAAGATTTTTTCTTTTAAATCATCGCCTTTAACCTCTTCCTCCGTCATATCCATTGTTAACCAATAAATACCTGCCACCATTTCATGTCGAGGTAACATAGCAGGTTCTCCATTAGATGGCTTTAATAATCCTAAGGTTGATAACATTCTATTTTCACTCTCCCTCTGAGCTTCTTCAGATAAAGGAACATGCACTGCCATTTGATCTCCATCAAAATCAGCATTAAAAGGAGGACAAACCATTGCAGGAATCTGAATAGCTAATCCTTCAATTAATTTTGGACGAAAAGCTTCAATACTTAAACGATGAAGCGTAGGAGCTCTATTTAAAAGAACATATTTATCTTTCACTATATTTTCTAAAATTTCCCATATAACGTCAGACCCTTCTTCAATTAAATGATTTGCAGCGCGAGGATTAAAAACAATTTCTCTTTTTATTAACTCGCCAGCTACAAATGGTTTAAATAATTCCAAAGCCATTTTTTTTGGCAATCCACATTCGTGAATTTTTAGTTCAGGGCCAATAACAATTACTGAACGGCCTGAATAATCCACTCTTTTTCCTAAAAGATTCTGACGGAAACGCCCCTGCTTGCCTTGTAAAATATCAGCTAAAGAACGCAACGGACGATGTTGAGCCGAATGCATAGGTGTAGCACCAGAACCTTTTCTTATAGAATTATCAATTAAAGCGTCTACTGCTTCCTGCAGCATCCTCTTTTCATTCTTTATAATAACTTCAGGCGCTCTAAGCTCTAATAATTTTTTTAAACGATTATTACGATTAATGACACGGCGATAAAGATCATTTAAATCTGACGTAGCAAATTTTCCTCCATCCAACTCAACCATTGGACGCAAATCAGGAGGAAGTACGGGAAGTATAGTTAAAAACATCCACTCTGGGCGTGCCTTTGAGTGTAAAAACCCTTTCGCTAATTTAAGACGATTAAGAACTTTTTTATCAACATTTTTTAAGTGCGATTTTTTCTCAATTTCTTTTTCTAACTCACTAACCAATTTTTTAAGGTCTATCTGTTCCAAGAATTTTCTCACTGGCTCACTTCCTGTTTCTGCTGTGAAAACTTCACCGTATTTTTTTGAAAGGTTTAAATAATCAATTTCAGAAAAAATAGCTTTTGGCTTTATCATATCTAATCCTATTCGCGCTTGACTGCGGGATTTTGTTAAATCTTTTTTCTTATCTTTAGGCCATGTTTTTGATTTAATCTTGTATTCAGATTCTATTTCATCTAAAGCTCTTTTTTTTGCGGCTTCATCTACAGAAGCTACAATATAGCTATTGTAATAAATGACTCTTTCTAAAGCGGCCATTGGAACATCAAGCGCTAAAGCAATTCGTGAAGGAATGCTACGTAAAAACCAAATATGAACTACTGGAGTAGCTAATTTAATATGACCCATTCTTTCTCTACGAACAAAAGAACGGGTTATTTCTACTCCGCAACGATCGCAAATAATCCCTTTGTAGTGGGCGCCTTTATACTTTCCACAAGGACATTCATAATCTTTTACAGGTCCAAAAATCTGCTCAGAAAAGAGACCTTCTTTTTCCGGCTTTTGAGTTCGATAGTTAATTGTCTCAGCTTTAATAATTTCTCCATATGACTTATTCCCTTCTATATATGACCAAGATAAAATCTCCTCTGGAGAGGCAATTTTTAAACCAAGCGCTTCAAAATCACTAACCTTTTTTTCTATGTCTTTTATCATAAACTACTTAATTACTAATTACTATCTATCGTTATTTGTTTCTTCTTTTTTGACTCCAATCAAATTTACTGATAAAGATAATGATTGCAATTCTTTGAGAATCACGTTAAAAGCAGCGGGGATATTTGGGTTTTTAATCTTTTCCCCGGTAATTATAGCTTCGTAAGCTGACCCCCTTCCAAATACATCATCAGATTTTATCGTTATCATTTCCTGAAGTGTGTATGCGGCGCCATATCCTTCTAATGCCCAAACTTCCATTTCGCCGAATCTCTGACCTCCAAGATGAGCTCGACCGCCTAAAGGTTGCTGGGTAATTAAAGAATATGGACCAATTGCTCTCATATGAACTTTGTCCTTTACCATATGCTCTAATTTCATTATATATATTATGCCTACTGCCACATCTTTATGAAATTTCTCGCCAGTTTTGCCATTATATAAAGCAATTTTTCCATCTTCTGGCAATCCGGCTTTTACAAGTTCTTTTTTTACATCTTCCTCAGTGGCACCATCTAAAGACGGAGTAACAGCTCTATATCCTAATTTTTGAGCTGCTAAACCTAAATGATTTTCAAAAACCTGCCCTAAATTCATTCGGCTGCCGATTCCTAAAGGATTTAAAACCACATCAATTGGAGTTCCATCTTCTAAATAAGGCATATTTTCTTCAGGAACAATAACAGAAATAACGCCTTTATTTCCGTGCCGTCCAGATAATTTATCTCCTGCCATAGTTTTTCTTAACTCTGCAATTTCCACGCTTATACTTTTTATAACGCCAACGTTTAATTTATCCCCTTCTTTACGGGAAAGAATTTTTGTTTTAACAACTCTGCCTTGTCGAGATGGCTGAAGAATTAAAGATGTATCTTTTATATCCTTCATCTGCTCTCCAAAAATAGCTTGTAGCAATCTTTCTTCAGGAGTTAGTTCTGCTTTTCCTTTCGGTGAAATTTTCCCAACTAAAATATCCCCCCCTTTTACCTCAGCTCCTATCATTATGACTCCATCCTCATCTAAGTTCTTTAATTTATTCTCGGAAACATTAGGTATATCACGAGTGGTGCTTTCCTGACCTAACTTAGTTTCCACTACATCACAAGTAAATTCTTCTAAATAAACTGAAGTAAAATAATCATTTTTTAAAACTCGTTCTGAAATAACAATTGCATCTTCATAATTAGCTCCAAAAAATGGCATAAAAGCAACCAATAAATTTTGCCCTAAAGCTAAAACTCCGTTTTCCGTAGCTGCTCCATCTGCCAATAAAGTTCCTTCCTTTACAACATCTCCTTTGTTCACAACAGGTTTTTGCATCAACCAACTATTTTTATTGCTGCGGCCAAAATTAATTAATTCGTAAGTTCTATTTTTTTTATTATGAGTTGAAGACGAATAAGAAGGTTCTCGCGAAACGAGGTTCTTATCATTTGTCTTTACAACAATATGATTTGCGTCCACTTCAATAACTTTTCCCTCAATATCGCTAATCAGGCACTGGCCCGACTCAAAAGCAATTTTTTCCTCCATTCCAGTACCAACCAACGGAGCTTTTGGCCTTAAACAAGGAACAGCCTGCCTTTGCATATTTGCTCCCATTAACGCTCTATTAGATTCATCATGCTCTAAGAATGGTATTAAACTAACAGCAACAGAGATAATTTGCTGGCAAGAAACATCAATTAATTCGACTTCTTTGTTGTGAATTAAAGTTGGCTCCCCTTTAACCCTTGCCCCTATTAATTCTTCTTTCATCCTTCCATTTTCATCAACATTAACAGTGCCATGGGCAATTTTATATTTTAATTCGTCAAAAGCGTTAAGCCAGATTATTTCATTAGTAAGCTTGGCTTTTTTAACTTTGATATAAGGTGTTTCAATAAAACCAAACTCATTTAATCGCGCATAAAGAGACAGGGAAAGAACCAAACCGATATTCTGCCCTTCAGGAGTCTGAATAGGACACAAACGTCCGTAATGGCTGGTATGAATATCCCTAACTTCCAATCCCGCTCTTTCTCTTACTAATCCGCCTGGGCCCATGCAAGTAATTTTCCTTTTATGCTCTAATTCTGAAAGCATATTCATTTGTTCCATAAACTGACAAAGCTGGGAAATATTAAAAAATTCCCGCAGCACAGCTACTAATTGTCGAGGATTTATTAATTGGGCAGGAACTAATGTTTCAGGATCTAAAGTCGCCATTCTATCTTGTATTGTCCGACGCATACGCATCAATCCAACCCTAAATCTCTCTGTTAAAATTTCCCCAACCGCTTTTACTCTCCTATTTCCTAAATGATCAATATCATCATCAATAGCCTCTGGGTCATCATTTAATCTGATAATTTCTTTAACAATCGCCACGAGATCGTCTAATCTTAAACTTCTTTCATCAAAAGAAGCGTTAAGCTCAAGCCGTTGATTAAATTTATACCTTCCAACTTTAGCTAAATCATATCTATCAGATCGGAAAAACATATTATTAATTAAATCATAAGCATTATCAAAAGTGGCTAATTCCCCGGGTCGTAAGTGGCGATAAATTTCAACATAACCTTCTTCTTGGTTAGTAGACAAATCTTTCTTTAAAGTGCTTTCAATATATTCAATAGAAGATTCTCCTTCTTTGATTTTAAACGCTTTTTTTATATCATCATTTGTCTTTAAGCCAAAAATCCTAAGTAAAGCGCTTATTGGCACTTTTCTTTTTCTGTCTATTTTTACGCTAATAACCCCGTCATTATCAGTCTCAAATTCTAACCAGGCCCCGTGATAAGGGATAAGTTTTGCTCCAAATAGCCTTCGTCCTCTAAAATTCACAGAAGAAAAATATACTCCTGGAGAACGATTGATTTGCGAAATAACAACTTTTTCTACACCATTAATAATAAAAGTTCCCCGTGGGGTCATAACGGGAATTTCACCAAAATATACTTCTTGTTCTCTTTCAACGCCTGTCTTTTTATGAATTAAACGTAGTTTTACACGAATTGTAGATTCATAATTTAGTCCTTTTTCTTTGGCTTTAATCTCAGATATTTTTGGAGATTCAAAATAATAATCTCCAAAGGCCAATTCTAAATCTTTACCTGTATAATCCCCTATTGGTAATAATTCTTTAAAAACCTCTCGTATCCCTTTTTCTAAAAACCACTGAAAAGAATCAGTTTGAAATTGGGTTAATCGTGGGGGCTCTAAAATGCCCCGGGAATGACGGGCAAAAGATTTTATTGTCAGTTGTTTAGACATCTAATAACAAAAAATTCCTAATTATAATAGGTTATGATAACCTTTTTACTCTGTTTAAAAACGTCGAAACTAAAATGAGACTATTTTAAAATTTTAGCGCGTATAAAATAGATTGGGATACTCTTTGTGAAGTAATACTTTTTTCTTTGGAAAAATCAACCTTCCAATCTTTAATACTTGCAATCTTTATTTTATTCTTTTTTAAAAATTTGTCAAGTGTTTTAAGCAATTCATCGCTTTTTTCCGCTTGAATGCGATATCTTTGTCCCTCAATTGTATTAAAAGAAAGAAAAATCATATCCTTTTTAAATGTCTACGTCTCCATTCTTTAATCTTTTTATGGTTTCCTGAAAGCAAAATATCAGGAACTCGCCAAGCTATTTTTTTCTTTTTCTTATTTGGATAAAAGATTTCCGGCCTTGTATACTGAGGATATTCGCCTTTTCCCTCAAAATCTATACTAAATGATTCCTCTAAAAGTGATTCTTTTTTAATAACCCCGGAAACAAAACGACTAACAGCATCGACTAAAACCATTGCCGGCAATTCTCCGCCTGTTAAAATATACTCCCCGATAGATATTTCCTCATCAACAATATATTTAGCAACCCTCTCGTCTACGCCTTCATAACGTGGACAAATAAGTATTATCTGGTCGTATTTAGATAATTGTTTTACCTTTTTTTGTGTTAACTTCTTCCCTTTTGCAGAAAAAAGAATAATGTGGCGTTTTTTAATCTTTTTCTTTTTTAAATCTTTTACAGCTTTAAAAATCGGCTCCACTTTAAAAATCATTCCCATGCCCCCGCCATAAGGACAATCGTCAGTTGTTTGGTGGCGATCTAACGTCCATTTCCGCAAATTATGAATATGAATTTTTATAAGCCTTTTCTTTTGAGCTTTTTTCAAAATAGAAGTATTAAAATAAGAATCAAAAATCTCAGGAAAAATTGTGAGAATATCAAAACGCATAAAATAATAAACAATTAACGATTAACAAATAACAAAAAAATCGCAGTATCATTATAATACCGCGATTTTCATTTTTTTTCAATCACGCCCAAGCGTAATTTTAGAGTTTTAAATCCTCAACAATATCATCTGCGGCTTTCTCTGCTTCTTTTGATGAATCAGTTGATGAATCAGTGCTAGCCTCTCGGCTTACCCTTAAAGAACCTACGGGCTCTTCAATCTTGAGGTTAACTCGGGCTTTATTTTTCGCTCCAGCTACTTTCAAAATAGTCCTTAATGCTTTGGCCATTGAACCCTGACGGCCTATAATTTGAGCCATATCTTCAGGATCTACTTTTAAAGAAAGGAGTACGCCCATTTCATCTACTTTTCGCTCTACTTTTACTGCATCAGGATTACTTGCGATGCTTTTAACTATAAATTCGAGCAATTGTTGGTCTACATGTGTTTCTGCCATGATTTCAGAATTAATATTTTCTTAATTTAACAACTAAAGTAGCTATCGACCGCTCTCTTAGCCACTGGATAATTTCTATTTTAAAATACTTAAAAAGGAAAGTCAAGCAAGCAATTGACAAATTATTCTTCTGCCAAAGCTTTTGCTTCTTCCAATTTTAATGAAAAAAGTTGGGAACTATCATTCTCTGATAAAGTTACTCCGTAAATTATTTGAACAGCATTCATAGTCATTCTATTATGAGTAATGATAATAAATTGGGTATTTTTAGTAAGCGCTTTTAAAATCTCAGAAAAACGGGTGCTATTTTCTTCATCTAAAGCCGCATCAATTTCATCCACAACAACCAATGGGGAATTAGACTGATTAACTAAGGCAAAAAGAAGACAGGCAGTAATTAGGGTTTTTTCCCCGCCAGAAAGCATGTCAATGCCTTTTAATTGCGTTTTTGGAATATTAATTTTAATATCAACCCCCCAAACAACATCGTGATTATTAGATTCTTGTTTAACCTGAATTAATTTGGCTGAACCGCCCTTAAATATAAGTTGGAAATAATGATTAAATTCTTCATTTATTCCATTAATCGCTTTGCTAAATTTCTCTTCAATTTGATTATTTAATTTCTTTACCAAAGTATTAAGATCTTCCACCCCTTTATTAAGATCCTCCGTCTGTTGGCTCAAAAAATCATAACGATTAGAAACATCTGCGTACTCATTTATTATATTTTCGTCTTCTGCGCCCATTTCTGATAATTCTTTTTTCCTTCGCCAAATTTTATTTTCTAAAACAGAGAATTCTTCCAAAGAAACTAATTGCGTATTTTTTTCGTTTTGATAGAGTTTTTCAATTTCTTGGAATTCAAATCTAGCTTCACCTAATCGCCTCTTAAAATCTTCCATGCGCAAACGAAATTTTTCATTTAAAATTTCCTCTCTTTGTAATTCTCTGTATAACTTTTCCTTTTCTTCCCTTTTTGACTCTATTTCTTGAAACTTACTTCTAAAATCCAATCCTCTTTTATTTAATTGATCCTGCCAGTTACTCAATTGTTCATTTCTTCCATTTATCTCTCCTTCGATTTTCTCTAGGTTTTTCTGAATTTCTTTAAGATTTTCTTCCTTTTCTTCTTCCTGGCTTCCAGAATTGATTAAAGTATTTATATCCTGGATTATATCCTTTATCTCTTTTTTTATTTCCTCTAAATTGGAAAAGCTTAATAAAGGTTGTAATTTTTCTTTAATAGAAAAAATCCTCTTTTCAAGAGATTCTCCTGTAATATTTAATTTACTGCTTACTTCTTTTCTTCCTAAAGCCCTTATTTGAATTGATTTTTGGTTTTGAAAATCAATAATTTGCTGGGTAATATCTTTTATTTTAACTTCCAGGCTTTTATCAAATTTTTCATTTGATAAACCAATCTCTTTTTCTTTTTCCCTAATCCCATTTTCCAAAGCCTCAATATCTTTTTTAATTTTATCAATATCAAGATGTGAATGAGTATTTTCTTGCAAGGTTTGGTGATAAATATTAACAAAGTATTTCTTTTCTATTTCCAACAATTCCTCCTTGATTTTTTTCCTCTTTTCCCAGCGACTAACTTGCCTTTTTAAAGAGCGCAAGTGAGGAAGAATTTCTTGTTGAAGAGCTTGAGCTTTGTCCAAATTAATCAAAGTATTTGCTAATTTTCTTTTTGCTTCTTCCTTCTTTATTTCCAGGTTCTTTAATCCCAAACTTTCTTCCAACATCACCCTCCTTTCTTGAGAAGAAACCTTTAAAATATCCCCGATAGATCCTTGGTTAATTATAGAAAGGCCTTTTAGCCCTAATCTGGCCGCAGCAAGCACTTCAACAATATCCTTTAGGCGGCAGGATTGATGGTTTAAAAAATAACTATTATTATCTTCTTTATCAATTCGCCTTAAAATACTTAACTCGGAAACTTCTAAAGGAAAATTCTTTTTACTGTTATCAAATATTAATTCCGCTTCAGCAAATCCAGCAGAAGAATTTTTCTTTTTACTGGAAAAAATTAAATCCCTGCCTTTCTCTGCGCGAAGATTTTTAAAACTTTGTTCTCCGAAGGCCCAGCGGACAGCATCAACAATATTGGATTTTCCAGAACCATTCGGGCCAACAATAGCTGTAAAAAGACAAGGAAAATCCAAGATAGTCTTTCCTGAAAAAGATTTAAAATTCTTTAAAATAATACGCTTTAAAAACATAAAAAATATCTTATTTCCATTTCTTCTTGGACAAAGCTTTTTTAGCGGCATTTACTTCTGCTTCCTGTTTGGAATGACCTTCGCCTTTAGCAATAAATTCTTTGTTAAGATATACACCAACCCGAAATTGCTTTAAATGGTCTGGTCCCCAACTTTCTAATGTTTTATAAATTGGAGTAATGCTTAAATTCTCCTGACTTTTTTCCTGAAATACGCTTTTTGGGTCTTTATACGACTCTGTTTCTAAAATTCTTTCTGTTTTGGATAAAATATGTTTCTGCACAAATTTTTTAGATTCATCAAAGCCCTTATCTAAATAAATAGCCCCCACAATTGCTTCTACAGTATTAGCTAAAAAATATGGATGGGCTTTTTCTAACTCATGTTTTTCTCCTTTAGAAACTAAAAGGTATTTTTTCAAATTTAATTTATCAGCTACGTCTAACAAAGAATCACTATTTATCAACGCCGCTCTTAGAGCTGTTAATTCCCCTTCCCTTAGCTTTGAAAATTCTTTAAATAAATATTCGGCAACAATCAATCCTAAAACTGAATCTCCTAAAAATTCTAATCTTTCATTATGCCCTATTTCCAGCCATTCTTTATTTTCATTCAAAAAAGACCGGTGAGTTAATGCCCGTTTTAATAAATCTAAATTATTAAATTCTAACCCTAGAATTTTCTGAATTTTGTAAAAATCAACCTTCATTATCTTTTTCTTTTTTATGAATAACCTCTTCCATCTCCCGATAAACTGTCCCTAATACTCCGTTTACAAAACGGCGTGAAGAATCACCACCAAAAGTTTTAGCTAACTCTACGCATTCATTAATAGCGACTTTTGGGGGAACTTCTTTTGAATCAGCAAATAACAATTCAAAAATTCCAATTCTGAGAATATTTCTATCAATAATATTAATTTGACCCAATGGCCATTCAGGAGCCCCGGAAAGAATTAATTTATCCAATTTATCCCATTGACTCAATATGCCGTCTAAAAGCTCTTCTGGATATTCCTTATTAGACAGTCCGTCGCCCAATGATTTTAAGTTTCTTTGAAATATTTCCTTTACATCTTTGTCTTGTTTCGAAAAATCCCATTCATAAAGAGTTTGTAAGACAATGGAGCGGGAAAGATGTCGAGAGCCCATACGAAAAATTTTAAAGTTTAAAGTTTAAAGATTAATCTTTCTTTTCTATCTCTTTTTGCTTTAATTTCTTCTCCTTCTTAGAAAGTCCTTTTAACACATCAATAACTTCCTTTTCTTTATAATAACCGCAATAAGGACAAACGCGACCAGGCATTATTATTTCTTTACAATGAGAACATTTAATAAAATTCAGAGGCTTAAGAGCCATATGAGATCGGCGTTTATTAGTTCTGGAACGAGTATGATGACGAGCAGGAACACCCATGATAATAATTTTTATCTTAAATTCTAAATTTTAAATGATATTAGTTTTAAAAGATTAACACAAAGAACGCTTAAGAGCAAGAATTTAATTAGTTTTTTCTAAACTGATGTTTATTTTCCTACTATCTAAAATTATCTCCTCTTTAAAATCAAAATCTTCAATTTTATCCCAAATAATTCTTTCTACCCGCAACCCTTCTTTTATTTGTTTCTCATTCTTTTTTAATAATTCTATTATTGAACTTTCGCCTTGAAAACAAATAATTATTTTATCAAAGGGAAATAATTTGGATTTTTGGCGAATAATCTGAATCTGCCTAAAACAATTACGGATTATGCCTTCCTCTCTAAGCTCTGGCGTAATTTCAGTATCTATTTCAACTTCCTTTTCTAATTTATTATCAAAAACAGCTTGTTTAACATTCACTTCATCTTTAATCAACTGCAGTAATTCTTCTTTATCTTTTAATTCATAGTCCTTGATTCTTAACTCATTTAATGGCTGCCTCACTTTTATACCTGCACAAGATCTTTCTGCGAGAGCCAATGAAGTAATTACCCGAATTTTCTCCATATCTTTTTCTAAGGTTTTATCAATTAATTCTTTATCAATCTCAGGGTAATCACAAAGATGCACTGACTCTGGGTCTTTTTTATCTTTTAAACTTTGATAAATTTGTTCGCTAAAAAATGGCGTAAATGGAGCTATTATTTTACTTAAATTAAATAAAACATATTTCAAAACTTGTGACACTTCTTTTTTCTCTCTGCTATTTTTAAACCTCTGCCTGGATCTCCTTAAGTACCATGTTGAAAGATCGTTAATAAATTTTTCTATTGGCCTTACTGCTTTTAATAAATCGTATTTGTCCATTTCTCTGCTAGCCTCTTCATTTAAAGAATTTAATTTAGACAAAATCCATTTATCCAAAATATTACCAACAGAATTAATATCTAATTCCACGTCTTCTTCTGCATATAATTTATAGAACGTATGAACATTCCAAAAAATTATTAAAACTTTTTTCAGAACTTCATTAACTCCATTTTCAGAAAAACGCAAATCATCAGCTTTCATCGCTGGGCTGCTTAAAAGATAAAAACGCATTGCATCAGCGCCATATTTATCAATAATTTGCATTGGCTCAGGATAATTTTTTAAGCGCTTGCTCATTTTTTGGCCATCCTCAGTTAAAATTATGCCGTTAACAATATTGTTAAGAAATGCCGGCTTATCAAATAAAGCTGTGGACAGAACCATTAAAGTATAAAACCACCCTCTTGTTTGATCTATACCTTCAGCTACAAATTGAGCTGGAAAATCTTTTTCAAACGATTCCTTATTCTCAAAAGGATAATGAACCTGAGCATAGGGCATTAAGCCAGATTCAAACCAACAATCAAAAACTTCTGGAATTCTTTTCATTAAACCACCGCATTTTTCGCATTTGAAGACAATTTCATCAATGTATGGTTTATGAAGGTCTTTTATCTTTTTATTGCTTAATTTTTCCAATTCCTCAACTGAACCAAAAACTTTAATATTATCACAAGAACTCGCTTTATCATTTTCACCACGATTACATTGCCAAATTGGCAAAGGCGTTCCCCAATAACGAGAACGGGAAATTGACCAATCTCTTATATCTTCCAGCCACTTACCAAAACGACCGTGTTTTATATGTTCAGGAACCCAATTTACTTTCTCATTATTTTTTATAATTTTATCTTTTATAGCGGTAACTTTTACAAACCAAGAAGACGTAGCATAATTTAAAAGAGGAGTATCGCATCTCCAGCAAAAAGGATAGCTATGGATAATTTTTTCCTGAAATAATAATTTATTTTTCTGCTCTAACCATTTAACAATTTTCCTGTCTATTTTAGAAATATCATTTTTTGGCTTTACTTCCTCTCCTGCCCAATCTTTTACTTCCTCAGTAAAACAACCATCTTCTTTAACGTGCTGAATAAAGGGAAGGGCTTTCAAGAAGCCAAGCTTTAAATCATCTTCGCCAAAAGCCGGAGCAATATGAACAATTCCAGTTCCTTCTTCTGTAGAAACAAAATCAGCATCATATATCTTCCACCCACTTTCTTTGTTTTTTAAATCGCCTTTTTTTGAAAAATAATCAAACAAAGGTTCATATTCTAATCCAACCAAATCTTCGCCTTTCATTTCTTCAATAATTTTATACTCATCCTTAATAATTTTTAACCTATCTTTGGCTAAAACATAAAATTCATTTTTAATTTGTATCTTTACATAACTAATATCTTTTCCTACTACTAAAGCCGTGTTGCCAGGCAAAGTCCAAGGAGTAGTCGTCCAAGCTAAAACAAAAGTGTTTTCTCCATCCCTTAATTTAAATTTAATTGTGACAGTTAAATCTTCAATATCTTTATACCCCTGAGTGACTTCAAAGTTAGAAAGAGTTGTCCCACAACGAGGGCAAATATGCATGCTCTTATAATCCCTATAAATTAATCCTTTATTCCATAACTGCTCAAACGCCCACCAAACAGATTCCATATAATCAAAATCCATGGTTTTATAAGGATGATCCATATCAACCCAGCGGCCAATTCGGGGAATAACTTTTTTCCATTCATCAACATAGCGTAAAACACTGTCTTTACAAGCTTGATTGAATTTTTCTATACCAATGGATTCAATGTCTTTTTTGTTTTTTAAACCTAATTCCTGCTCAATTAAATTTTCAACTGGCAAACCATGACAATCCCAACCCCAGCGCCGTTCCACACGAAAGCCTTTCATCGTCCAATAACGAGGCACAACATCCTTATTTAAAGAAGCAAGAATATGGCCGTAGTGAGGTGAGCCCGTTGCAAAAGGAGGACCATCAAAAAAAACATAAGATTTGGTTTTTGGCCTTTGTTCTATTGATTTCTCAAAAATCTTATTTTTCTCCCAAAATTCCAAAATTTCTTTTTCTTTTTGAACAAACTCTAAAGTCTTTTCCATATCTTTTTAGTTTACTTTAAAATAGGCAAAAAATCAAAATTTCGTGTATAATTAAAGCATGAAACCCTTAGCTACAAACAAAAAGGCATATTTTAATTACGAGATTTTAGAAAGAATAGAAGCAGGAATTGTATTGTCTGGAATGGAAACAAAGGCCGTAAAAACAGGAAAAGCTAATTTAGCAGGCAGTTTTGCTATTATCAGAGATAACAAAGTTTCTCTTATAAATTGCTCTGTTGCGCCTTACCAACCAAAAAATATTAATTTTATTTACAATCCTGACAGAACCAGAAAACTCCTTCTCAATAAAAAACAAATAGAACATCTGTTAGGTAAAATCAAACAAAAAAACTTGACTTTAATACCATTAAGAATGTATAATAAACACGGTTTAATCAAGATAGAATTAGGATTAGCAAAAGGAAAAAAGAAATTTGATAAAAGAGAGAGCATAAAGAAAAGAGAAACGGAAAGAAAGATAAGTAGGGCTAAAAGAGGAGAATACTAAACGGGGATGACGGGATTCGATAAAAAGAGAGTTTTTAGATAAGCGAGTTGAGGATGTCTTGTACCCTCAATAAAAATCAAGGCGGCATCAATAAATGCCAATCAAACTCCTGCTTATGCCTATGCTTAATCGTTTAGGCTAAGCTATTCCCTTTTAAGGGAAATTCTTTGGGGTGATTCTCAATAGCCCCAAGGGATACAAATATTGAGATAGATTGGTTTCTGGCTTTTCCGACCAAAAATCAATTGAACTATTTTCGGAGAATTTTAAGAAAAGTCTGTTCATTCTTTCTTTTCTTAAAAGATACAAAGAATGAACTATACTCGTAGAATTATTTAAAAAATTCTTTTTAGACGTGGGTTCAACTCCCACCTTCTCCACTAAAATATCTTAAACAATTAATCTTTTTATAAAACTTGATACCAAAAGAAGTTCGACTTATTGATGAAAAAGGAAAACAAATAGGGATTCTTTCTTATGATGAAGCCTCTAAAATAGCCCAGGAGCGTGGTTTAGATTTAGTTGAAATCACAAAAAGAACCACGCCCCCAATATATAAATTTGGAGACTCTGGTAAATTAAGATATAAAAAAGAGAAAGCATTTAGAAAAAAAAGATTAAAAGAAAGGAAAACCGCTCCAAAATCAATTCGTATTGGCTTTAATGAAGGAGAACATGATTTAGACACAAAGGTTAAAAGAGCAGAAAAATTTTTGGAAGAAGGAAAAACAGTAACAATTGAAATGAAATTAAGAGGAAGACAAAAAGCTCATTTTGATTTAGCTAAAAAGAAGATAAATGAATTTCTATCAAAAATTAAAATTGAGCATAAAGTTATCCAACTATTAAAAAGAGTTCCCCGCGGTTTAATCACGGTTTTAAAAGAATGAGAAGAAAATTATTTAAAAAAAGATTGAGAATAACCAAAAGTGGAAAGATTTTAAGACGTTCCGCTAATCTTGGGCATACAAAGGCGAAAGACTCTTCTAAGGTAAAGAGAAGAAGAAAAAGGCTAATTTCTATGTCAAAACATATAAAATCTATTATTAAACATTCACATTAATTGACACTGTTGGGTTAATCAACAGTGTTATAAATATCCTTTTTTAATTTCAACAACATGACAAGAGTAAAAAGAGGCGTTACTGCCAGTAAACGAAGAAAAAATCTGCTAAAACATACTAAGGGCTTTCGATATGGCCGAAAAACAAAGTATCGTTTGGCTAAAGAAGCGCTTCTGCATGCATGGACACATGCGTTTAGAGACAGACGATTAAAGAAAAGAAATGCCCGCAGGCTCTGGCAAGTCAAAATTAACGCTGCTGTAAGAAAATATGAGCTGAGTTACAGTAAATTTATCAAGGTTTTAAAAGATAAAAAAATCGGCTTAGATCGAAAAATCTTAGCCGAATTAGCAGAAAAACAACCTGCTGTTTTTGAAAAAATTATTGAAAAGATTAAATAGATTCAATCTTCGCTTTAAACTCGTTTTCTTCTAAAGTAAAATGTACTTTGGTATTTGAGCTAATTTTCCTTCTTAGAATGGAGCTGGCTAAATTATCTTTTATGTAATGCCTGATTACTGAATCCAAAGGACGAGCTCCAAATATTGGGTTATAGCCTAATTTAGCCAATCGTTCAATAACAGAATTGTCAAAAGATAATTCTATTTTTTTATTCTTTGATAAAGCAGATGCCAATTCATTTAATTTTAATTTTACTATCTCTTTAAGGTGTTCCTGAGTTAACGGTCTAAAAACAACAACTTCGTTAAACCTGTTCAAAAGCTCTGGCTTAAAGTAATTTGTTAATTTCTTTTTTAATCTTTCTGATAAATCGTCAATATCAACATTTTTTTCTATTTCATTTTTTATAAAATCAGATAAAGCATTGGAAGTCGCAATAATGATTGTATTAGTAAGATCAATAACTTGCCCGAGATTATCAGTCAATCTCCCTTCGTCAAAAACAGGAAGAAAAATATTTAAAACATCTGAATGAGCTTTTTCAAATTCATCTAAAAGAATCAAGGAAAAAGGCTTGTTCTTTACTGCTTCAGTCAAAGATCCGCTCATTGTTCCTTCAGGATTGCCAATAAAACGATTAATGCTTTTTCTATCCTGATATTCTGCCATATCAAAACGAATCATAGTCTTTTCACTTCCAAAATAGATTTTAGCCAATGTTTTCGCTAATTGAGTCTTACCTACCCCAGTAGGTCCAACAAAAAGAAAAACGCCAATTGGTTTTTTAACATTTGTTAAACCAGCTCTATATTGCCTTAAAGCGGCAGATACTAAACTTACTGCTTTTTCCTGATTAATTAAGCGTTCATGGATAAGTTTTTCTAAATTTAATAATTTTTCCCTTTCCTGTTCAGAAGAAATCCCCAAAGGCACTTGGGTTTTTAAACTTACCAAATCAACTATGTCTTGTTCTAAAACTATTTTTCCGCCTTTTCTGCGAACCCCTTCAACAGCTTCAGTTAAAAGAGATTCTGCAGAAGAGGGTAAAGGAGTTGAAGTCAAAAAACGTTGAGCTAAAATTACAGCTCTCTTAATAGCTTTGTAACTAATTTTTACTTTGGTTTTTCTTTTTAGTTCCAAGGAACGATAAGCTAAAAACCTTATTGATTCTTCAGAAGAAAGCTCTTTTACTTTAATAATTTCAAAATTCTCTTTCACAATCGGATCTCGTTCTAAATAACGTTGATAGTCTGCAGGAGTCGTTGCCGCAATTACAGGCACCCATGAAGCATTTATCAGTGACTGAAAAACTTCTAGAGCGGTAAATCCTCCTTTTTGAGCCAATAATTTATAATTATGAAATTGAGGTAGATAAATAATTATATCCCTATTAATTAAAAGCTCTTTTGTAATCTTTGTTAAGCGGTTATAAACCTCTAATGGCTCTTTTGTATCTTCTAACATAGAAGAGATAGAAAGGCTGATGAGGCGGCGATCCCGTAACTTTAAAGGAGATTTATCTCTGACTAAATTAAAAGCCAAATAGGAAACTAATGTATCTTTTCCTACGCCAGCTGGTCCAACCAAAAGAATATTCCTTCTGCCTTCACGGCATAAAATATCTAAAAGAGTTTGGTATTCCTGCTCATGGCCTATCATAATGCCTATTTTCAGCTTTAAAGCCAGCTCAGTAAAATCCAAACCATATAAATCCAAGAATGGTGTAGGGCGAGACGTAAAAGAACGATTAACTTTTACTCTTTTTAACCGAAAGCTAAATTGTCTTTTATCAGCTAATCCCTTTAAAACTTCTATGCCTTTTATTCGTGAAAGATAATTCAAAACAAATGCCACAGCCAAATCATTCTTTTCTAAGCGATAAAAATTAAAAGTATCGGAAATTTTAGAATTGTCAATAGAATAAAGAGCTAATATTAGCGATTCAGGACATATAGAGTTTTTCTTTAATTTCTTAGCTTCGAAAAAAGCCCAGTAAGTAATTTGTTCTAAAAATTTTTGATAATTTTCTTTTGTAATTTCTTTTTTACCTGCTTTTTCCTCTTTTATTCTTTTCTTTAACTCTTCCATCTCCTCTGAAGATATGTCTAATATGTTTAATGCATCTATTATCTCTCTTTGGGAAAGAAGGACATAAAGAATTCCTTGAAAAAAATCAAGTTGAAAAGCAAAAGAAACATCTCTTGCTTCAATAAGGGCATTTTTGGTTTGTGGAGAAAGAAACCGGGCTAAATTAATTCTTTTCTGTTTAAAATATTTTTCTGATAAAGGCAGGTCTGAAAGATTTTGTTTAAAAAGAATATAAATGAAAAACAATAAAACAAGAATGCCTAAGTTGTACCATGGTTGTATGCGAAGAACCACTAAGAAAAAAGAAAAAATCAATCCCAAAGAAATAAAAACAGTAAGAATTACTTTATAAAAGAATCTTTCCCACGCAGGCCAAAAGAAAAAAACATCAGAGAAAAATAATTCCGTTTTCTCTCCCGATTTTTGCCCAACCTTTTTTTGTTTCTTCTCTTTTTTCATAATAGCGAGCTATGAATTTTTAATTTCCAATTTTTAATTTTTAAATAATTTCTAATGATCAATTTTTAAACTATTAAGTAAAAGGGTGAGGAGATATTGTTGAGAAAACCATAACGATTAGCGTGCTTTCGAAACAACATCTCTGAACCTTTCGTTACGGCGATATTGTTTTTAAAATAAGATAAAAAGGCAGAAATATCCAACAAAGATAAATTGCCGAAAAGAAAAGGGTTAAAATCGTCAAAAGCACTGCTCCTAAAATAATTCTTGTTATTCTATAGGGAATACTTATAAGATAAGAAACAAAAGAATATTGCTGCCAAAGCGGAATGGTAAAATAGCGGATATTAACTATAAAGCCTGTGTTACGTTCTAATCTTGAAAAATGATATTGATAAATTCTAAAAAGAAAACTATATCCGCCTTTAAAGTAAGCCCTGATAAAATCAGAACAGTAAAAACCAATTTGTTTTAAAAGATACCCAATCAATGTTTTTTCCATATTAAAAAAGCTTATTTTGTTCCTCTTCTTTTTCCACTTCATGAAAGATTTTAACTTTACCAAATTCACCATCATAACCAGGTTCTATTATTAACTTACCATCCCTTACTCTTTGTATACCTTGTGCAATCTTAGGCAAAGTAAATTTATCCAATTCTTCTAATGGAACATCTAATAAAATATTAAATTCATTGGAAAATTTCTGAATTAATGTTTGATATTGCTCTTCTACGCCCTTTGTTTGGGGCCCTATACCTATAGCTTCAGCAATAATTTCTTTTAATGGAACCAGGCTTTTATAGGGAATAGCGTCAGAAGGCACAAAACCGTCCTTTCTATCAGCTAATTCATCAACCCTAGACAAAACACCTACTGTGAGCTTACGGTCGCATTTAGGGCAAATTCCTTTTACCTCCTTTCTTTGTTCTGGCGACATGCTCACATTACATAAACGATGCCCATCATAATGATATTTTCCTTCTTGTGGAAAAAATTCAATTGTATATAAAAATTTTGTTTTATCTTTTTTAATAATAGCCTCCCTCATAGCTGAATAACTTAAATCTGTATCAAAAACATTTACTTCCCTGCCTAAATTACGAGGGGAATGAGCATCTGAATTGGAAATTAAAGCAAATTTATCCAAAACCGAGAGTCGCCAGTTCATTGGAGGATCTGAGGAGAGTCCTGTTTCTAAAGCATAAATATGCTTAGTATTTTCTCCAAAGGCCTCTTCTAAGCTATCAAATCCTGACATTGAACCAAATACACCAAACCAGGGAGTCCAAACATGTCCCGGAACAAATAAAGCTTTTGAATCAGCATCAATAACAATTTTTAAAAGTTCTTCTGAATCCATACCTAAAATAGGACGGCCGTCAGATTTAAGATTTCCCTGCCAGGATAAGATTTTATTTATTTTTTCTGCAGATTCCAAAGATGGTAAAATAATAAGATTATGAATTCTCCTACCCCTTCCATGTCTCGTGTACATATTGCTGATCTCACCTGTCACAACAAACCTTACACCATCATCTTTATCTTTTAATCGATATAATCCTTCCTCTGCTGGCTCTAATTTATTTTTAAGCCCGTCAAACCACTCTGGATGGGTAAAATCACCTGTTCCAACAACAGTAATTCCTTTTTCCTGAGCTGACTGAGAAATATGTTCCAAATCCATATCACGAGCAGTAGCTCGCGAATATTTAGAATGGATGTGAAAATCAGCAATAATCTTCATAGTAAAATTATATCACAAATTAATAAATTTACTCTTTCTTTGCTCTTTTATTCATATTCCGTACTGTAGGTCGGTTTAACTTAATTTATTGTTCAAAATTCCAATCATCAATACTGTTATAAAAATTTATCACTCTTTCTTTTTGCTTGGGATTAAGTAAAAAAACATCTACTTCCTCCGCCATCTCTTCAAAGTCAACAGTTTGCAAATCTTTCTTTAATTTTTCCTTTAATTGCTGGAGGTTAGTAATGTTCATTTTCTGTCTCAAATAATCAAAATCAGGCGCTATATTCTTATTACTAATCATAAAGTCTATATCAAAAAAATCACGACCTTTCCTTCTTTTCCGATTAAAAATGGCAAAAATCTTTTGGGCTAAGAGTAAATCAAGAGGGGCCACTTTAATTTTACTAAAAACGTCGAGCTTGTCTAAATTATATAATCTCGGGTTAAAATCAAAATCCTGAGAAAATGTGTCTATTTGAATATTTATTCTTTCCGAATTCATACTAGAAAGACCTTCTTTATAAAGAAACTCGGAAATTTTAACATAACAACGAAAAGCGTCCTTAAAAACAATTTTAATTTCTGTTTCTAATCCTTCTTCATCTAATTTTTTCTTCACTAAGTTTGATAATAATACAAACTCCTGCCGGCTTAAATTAAAATTATCAAAATTTAAATCCTCGGAAAAACGCTGATTACCATAAACAAGCCTTAAAGCCGTACCTCCGATAAAAACCAATTTAGATCCAGCCCTTGAATTAAAAATAATTTCTAAAATTTTGTATTGTAAATATTCACGCAGAAGATGGCGTTTAAATTTCCCAATGCTCTGAGGATAATATTCGATTATTTGTTTTAAACTAAGCATAAATTAATTATCATTTATTATTTCTATTAACAAATTAATCCTTCTTTCCAACGATTTATTATTAAAAGAGCCCAGATAATTTATCATCTTCTTCTGATCCAAATCTTTTGAAAGAATATCCAAATTCAACCTCAGTCCATCAATACTTTCTTTATCGGAAATCTCAGGATGTAAATAAAAATAATCAAGTATAGCTTTCTCCAGAAAAGCGATTTTAACTTTAACCTTTCCCCTGTTTACAATCTTATAACCAAAAAATAAAGATGGCATTAATTTTTGATATTTGAATTCGCCAACATCAGTAGAAAAACGATAAGTATTGCGGGCAGTAACAGAAGTAATAGAAAAAACCCCTTCAGGAATAATATTATAATAACGAAAAGAAGACTCAAGTGAAATGTATGACGAAGAATAAATTCTATTCGCAATGGAAAAAAGAACAATTTCGTCAATTTCTGTATCAGCAAAAATATAGTAACCTTTTATTACTTTTTTAATATAGCCCTTTTTCTGCCATTCTGTCAGACGGCTTAAATAAAAAGCAGGATCTATTTTCCTTATATCATTTGAAGTAAAAACAATTTGGTCAGATAGTTTTTGTTTTAATTTTAAAAACTGCATATATGGTTTATTCAATATACTAACTATTTATAGTTAGTATACAATATTGATAATAAAAGTCAATAAAATATTTCACTTTTTTATCCGATATAAAAGTACATTCTAATAAATTTAACCGCATTTTTTTATCATTTTATCTAAAAAACTTCACTTATTAATGTAATATTCTTCTGTCATTGAAAAGTCAATCCTTCCTCTTTTATTCTATTTACTTCCGCTTTTTAGGAAGTATTGCAACTATCTTGGTGCCCAAATATGAGTACCTGTATATCAAAAAACCACCAGTTTAAAACTAGTGGTTTTTGTTTGTTTATCTTATCAATAAGATTATATCTATTCCCCTAACAATTCATTCAACTTCTTTCTTGTGGATTGTCCAACATAACCATTTCCTTTGGTTAACCCCCATTGAGCAAGAACTTCAGCAGTATACATATTTTGGAACTTGATTACCGCGGCTTTAGTTAATGCACCAAAGTAATTAGTTTCCATTCCAGGAGAACCTGATCCTGTGTCAGCAACCCTTGTTCCAGTATGAGAATTTAAGAATCTTTGTAAATATCTAACATCTTCGGAAACCATTCCTTGTGAAAGATTATTTTTAAAAGTAAATCCTTCAAGAATACCAGTAAGTGTTACTGGGGGAGTAGTTGTTGTGGTTGTTGCTCCAGGAACAGTAGTTGTAGTCACTACAGGAAGACCTAATTGTCTTAATAAATTATTTATCATTTCTCGAAGTTGAGCTATACGAGTTTGCAAAGAAGAAACTGTGCCATCTCCTGAAGGCACTGTTGTTGTAGTAGTTGGAGCAGTTCCAAAAACTTTTGAACATACACCATTCACCTCAGTACAAATATAACCCGCAGCTGGAGTTAAAGCAGGACAATACATCCAAGATTGAAGTTTAATACAAGCAAGTCCGCACCATTGACAAGTACCTTCCACAGGTATTGTAGTGGTTGTAGTCGTAGGAAGTGTAGTCGTTGTAGTTGTTGTTGTAGTAGTTGTAGTGCCTCCTCCCCCTCCTCCACCAAAAAAAACTCTAAGATTAATATCATAAGCATAAGAAGCTGAATCAGATGGAGTATCTTGTGGATAACAACCAACTGTCTTAATTGTTGTATCAGAACTTATACTAATAGTCCCTGTATAAGCAGTAGAACCTGCAGTACACTCTGTTGAAGAATCACAAGTAGCATCAGTTCCATTAATAGTATAACAAATTGTCTCAGCCCCAGAAGCAGTTAAGGTTACGGTTTGTGTAGAAGAATAAGATCCTGCAGCAGGAGAAGCAGTTGGCGCTGAAGCAATACTACCTGTTGGCCCTGTGTCTACACCTGTAACTATGGTTCCTTCTGTATAAGAAGCAAAACTTGATTGAACCATTATTAAAGTCAAAATCAATACCCCGAAAATTGTTAATACTTTTTTTATCATAATTATTTTTATATTCAGCTTTAAATTGAGTTAATCAGAGGGGTAAAGTTTACCCCTCTGATTAGTCAGTTCATTCCAAAGTTTGAATTCCATAACTGGTTGAATAAGCTCCACTAGCTGAGTCTTCAGGAATTTTAGCTTCAACAGTTATACTAATCTGCCTACCAGCTTCAGTAGTATCACTATCTCCTGTTAGAGTCATTGCAACAACGCTATAGGTACCAGCAACGGTTATATCAATAGCATTATCCGCATCAACTGCTGAAGCGGCTTGATCTGAATAAAATCTCATATTATTAGCAACAGCTATAGTACCGCCAGTTCCTGACCAATTAGCAAATTTCATTTGTAAATTATCTTCAAGTGTTGGTACTGTCACCTCAAACTCCCATGCCCAACCATTATCGTAATCATCATCAGCTAAAGCCCATGATTTAGTTGCTGAAATACCAGTCACAGTTACTGTAGTAGGATCAGTTCCAACTGTGAATGAATAACCAGCACCAGCAGCATCGCCAAATTCTCCTTCATTTCCAGCAGTATCCCAACATTTAATATTCACAAACCAAGTACCATCAGGTAAATATGGATAACTTCCATAAGTTCCACTACCATTATCAGACATCAGATAACCCATTGATCCAAAAGCAATATCTGCTGTTGATGTCGCAGCTGCAAAATGATATCTGCAGTCAAGTCCTGTTTCACTACTACCAGCAACTATGCTTAAAGCAATTGGACTTGTCTGAGCAGTAGCAGCATCAGCTGGCACAGGAGTACTTAATGTAGGAGCTGACTTATCAACTGTTACAATATCTGCTTCTGTTAAATCAGTATCGGTATTCCCTGCTAAATCCTCACCAAGCGTAACCAAAAGGTCAGGCGTAGAAGCATCAGCAAAATCTGCATCCATTGTCCAAGTACATGCATAATTGGTGCCAGTCTCGGTGCAAGCTACGTCCGGCGCAATACCACCTAAAGTAATTGTTGGGTCAGTTCCCATAATTTCACTAGAAACAATGGCTATAGTAATAGTATCATTTGTCTTAAGAAGAACATCAGAAGATCCACTGGTTGAAAGAACTGTATGGTCATAAGTAGGAGCTACATTATCATAAGTCCAAGTTACAACTATATTATCAGTCATCTCTAACCCATTAAGATCTTCACACTTCACATAATAGAATGCTCTTCCCTGCGCCGCAGGAGTTAATCCTGCTGTATCTGGGCTAGTAGTTCCCTGATCTGTACTAAAAGCAGTCCATCCAGTATCAGGAACCGCAGTCTTTAGATCATCAATTGCATAATAACAATTAATAGCCTCTGCAGAAGTAATTGTTATGGCCTGAGCTCCAGTAGCATAATCTTCTGTATCTGGTTCTACTCCAGTAATAGCAGGACCAGTAGTATCAACAACAAAGTCTTGATTATCATCTGTTCCTAAATTACCTGAATAATCTTGACAAGAAGTATAAATATCATATGTTCCATCAGCAGGAACAATTGCAGTTCCTGTATAAGTATTATCACCTAAATCAGCTAAGTAATTACCCATTTCAGCAAAGGTTGGTGCTCCAACTCCATCTGCCTGAACTTTATATTTACAAGTAAGAGCAGCTTCTCCTGCATTTACAGTTACAGTAAAGGCCGAATTTGTTACAACAGCAGCTGCAGCAGGCGCGGTAATACCAGTGGTTAAGTTTGGAACAGTAAAGTCAAACTGTGCATTAACTCCAGCATCTCCATAAGTAGTATCTCCATTATCTGCGCTATCAACTGCTCCATCAGCAGCAATAATAGCTGTTAATGTTTCATCCCCACTAAGAGTTAATGTACAAGTAACTAAGGTTCCGTTCAATACGCATGCCATATTTTCTCCGCCAATTGATACAGTTGGAACTCCAGTAATAACTTCTGAAACTTCTAACTTAACTGTTACTGTATCACCTGAATTAGCATACAATACTCCAGCTACTGTTTGTCCATCTCCATTAGAGGAAACTGATAGCAACGAGTAGGTTGGAACTACTGTATCATAAGTATAATAAAGAATAGCAGAAGACAATAAATCATTACTACCAACATCATCTTTGCATCTTACATAGTAATTAATTAATCCTTGAGCTCCTGGAGTTGGAGTTGCCGTATGAGTGTTAGTTACATCAACCATAATCGTTCCTGCACTGGCAACCATTGTCGCATAAGAAACATCGCTTATTGAGTAATAACAAGTAGAAGCAGTGTCAGTAGTAACTGAAAGCTCTTGAGCTGTATTGTAAAACCCTCCTTGCGGCGTTGAAGCTGTGATTGTTGGAGCAGTTGTATCAACAGTTACTACAGCGCTTATCGTAGAAATTGTGCTTTCATTACCATCTGCGTCAACAGCAGTAATAGCATAATAGTAACTACCATCAGTTACTGTATCAACCATTCCAAGTTCGGTTATACCTGAATTCACTTTAGTATCAGACGTAGTTACACTCGAATCAACATCACGATAAACTGAATATGAACTTGCGCCAACTTCTGCAGCCCAAGTTATTGTTACTTGAGAAGTACCAGCTGTATTAGCTAAAGTTGGAGCAGCCATTGTATTCCATCCTGTATTAACATAGAAATTCCTTACTACGCTCCAATCACCACAATTACTAGAATCATCACATGCTCTTACTCTCCAATAATATTCAGTATCAGTAGTTAAAACAGTATCAACTGTCCAAGAAACAATAGTGCCATCAGCAGTATTTCCACTTCCACCGTGAATACTGGTAAAATCAACACTGTCATCAACTTCAACTTCATAATAAGCTTCATTACTACCTAAATCTACCCAAGCTAAATCTGGAGTAGTATCAACAGTAACTAACCCATTATCTGGAGTTGTTAAAGTTGGCCCCATAGGAGCTGGATCAGTCAAAACAACAACAGGATTAATCGCTGCTGATGCGCTTGTTACAAATGAATTTACAGTGTCAGAAGAATTAGGAGAATAAACTGTATCAAAAACTAATGAAGGATCAGAAACTCTAGCTTGAATATAAGTACCAGTAGCAATACCAGCAAAATAATAATCTCCACTATCTCCATTACCTGCTGCATCAGCGCCAGTTCTTGTACAATTACCTGATGGCTGAGTACAAGTACCAATCACCCAAGTACAAGCACTTGGATCAGCAGTAGCACAAGTATAAATATCAACTTTTGCATAAGTTATTGGATTACCACCAGCATCATTAACCGTCACTTTTATACCATCAACTAAAGAAATATCAACACCAGCTTGGTTAAGTACCCCTGCTTCATTTGTCTGAGTAACATAACTCGCCTTACTATACTGAGTATCAATATTTACACCTAAATTATCGTACGCTTTATAAGTACCGTCAGTATATGTATATGTTCTAGCTAATTCAGCATCAGGAGTATCATTAAGCACTTCCACCAAAACACCGCCAATCACGGTACTACCATCATAGGCCTCAACAACTGTACCATCTAATTTACCATCTAATTCAACTTCTGTACGGCTTCCCGCTGATCCAGAAGTAAAATTATTCCAGGAATAATGAGTTGCGCCATCAAGAACTTGTACATAGTAAGCAGTGGTGCCTGAAATCTGCTCAAAGAATATTTCATAAGTTCCAGCACCAGCGGGAGATGTAACAACACCTGCTTGAGTAGAACAATCGGCATTTGACGTTGGAAGAGTTCCATAACAAACAGTATCAACTTCTCCTGTTGTTTGAATATCAGCGTGAACATTTCCATAGGCAACAGAAGCATCTACTGTTCCATCGGCAGAACTTAAATCTTTTGTTGTTGAAACTAAAGTACTTCCACCCCCTGTAGCAGCATTTTTAAAATTAATTCCTGTTGTATCAATAGTTGAATCAGCGTCATCAACATAAATAGCGTATGTATCAGCAGCAATCACGTCAGCCCAATAATCATCTCCCGTATCCGCTGTTACTGATAATACATCTATGGTCGTAACAGCAGCGTCAGGAACAGTACCAGATAATTTTCTATCAAAATTAGTAGTTGCTTCTTGAGCAGATAAACCAATATCTGTTATTGAACATGATGTATGAGTTCCATCACCAGTAGCAACATAATAAGCTGTTGAATCAGTTCCTTCAAAATACTGAGTATAAGTACCAGCACCTCCTACGGTTTCACTACTAACCTGGCCAGTACTACAATCAGCATTAGTATAAATTACGAAACTAGTTATAGCTGCCTTAGAATCTCCTGAAACTTTACCAACATTTAAGGTGGAAGATCCAGCAGCATTGTAGTCTTCTCCAGTTACAATCAATTTTGCTGTTGAGTCAAATTTAACATCCCAGTCTGCCCCTAGGCCAGCTGGTAAATAAACTTTATAAGAATCAGGAGTAGTAGCAGTAACTATGGTCTGAGTTCCTTCCCAATCAGCACTAGTACCATCATTATCAAAATAAGTAGTAGTAATACCAGAACCAAGATCACCAGAAACCTTTACTGTAAAATCAGCTGTAGTAGATTGACCAGCTGATGGCTCATTAGTCTCAAGATCATAACAAGTAACATAATCATTAGTTCCATCATTGTCTGTTACTTTTATCATCATATTATTTGCACCATCCCTTTCATAATATTGCTTATATGTTGCGCCTGCGGCAGTAATACAATCTTCACTACTTAATAAAGTAGTTGTACAATCAGTACCTTTATAAACCTGAATATCATCATTAGCATTTGTATGTTGTAAATCAGCATGCAAAGAGCCAGCTAATTCATTAACTTCCCACGCAGCAACACCAATTGCATCGTTCCCACTGCTATCTAAAGCTTTGGCAGTAAAAGCAGTATCAGTATAAGCTCTATAATCATAATTAGGATCAGCAATCTCTTCAGTCTTATCCACATAAATTATAAATGGAGCTGAAGTCTTATCTCTCATAATATAACCACCTAAATCTCCTTGCTGAACTTCAAAACCAAGAATATCAGCATCAACTGTGGCTGTTACTTTAGCAAAAGGTTCAAGAGTATAGGCTGTACTAGCAGCTACGGTTTTATTATAGACATAGAATGCTTTGGCACCACCAGCAGCTACTTGAATCTCAGCATTAACAGCCAAACCTGTTGGAATTTCAAAATATTGATTATAAGGAGCTCCATCAAAGTCTACTTCTTCTGAAGAAAGCGCGGTAGTGTCACTTGCTGTATCATATACAACTAACTTATGAAGAACCACACCGGTTTTTAAATCAGCATGGGTATTAGCCGCGGTTCCAGTAAATTTCGCCACATCAACAGTTTTATCAGCTGTTAAATCTTTAGTGGTTTCTAATAATTCTGTGTCTTTAGCAGCGACTGTAGGAAAGAACACATTGGAAGTAGCATCAACAGCTCCCCCTGTTGTTCCTCCTAAAGTATCATCTGTAACAAACATTGTATAAATACCTCCTGAAACATTTCCAAAAGCAGAACAGGTATCTGCACTTGTTGAAGCACTATTAGCTGCATCATCATCAACACCAACTCTATCTATATCAGCATGAACAGTTCCATCAACTTTTATATCAAAATTAACACCTGTTCTTTCTCTGGCTAGTGGTACTTGAAATATTGCCCCACAGGTAGTATAACTACCGTTTGTTATCTTTACATAATAATCTTCAGTAACGTCTACGTCATCATCAAGATCAGCAAAATAAGCAGCATATGTGCCACCTCCGCCAGAAGGATTAACAGCTACAGCTTTCGTATTAGTAGTTCCAGTACAATCATTAACTTCAAAAACCTGAATAGTATCAGCAGCATCTAAATCAGCATGAACAGAACCAGCAAGCTTATTTATATATAAAACATCATCAGCATTAACTGCTCCTGCGTAGAGATAACTAAATAATTCAACGCTACCAGAATCTTGAAATTTTATAGTAGGAGTTTGTGCATCAGGAATATACAAAGTATAAACCTTTGGACTTGAACTATCAGTAGTAGTTCTAAAAACTACACTAGTACCTGTATTAGCAGGTGATAAAGTAGTTTGAACATAACTAACATCACTTGGTGTAGTTCCGCTTATTTTTCTGAATAAGCTTAAAGCGCTAAAATCATAATCAATATTAGAAATAGTCATTGCCACATCAGCAGCAGTATCAACAGCGGTTTTAAAAGCCTCAGCAGTAATTTTCTTATCACTTGCTGGTTCATCATAATATAAAGCATATGTCTCGGCAGCAATTAAACCAGTCAAACCAATATTAGGATTTCCTGTTGCATCTGATTTTACTCTTATCCAACCATTTATATCATTATGAAGATTACTAGCTGCTGAAACCTTATTACCTGGTGAATAATCAGTAATATAAATTCCATAATTATAAGGTGTTACACTATCTGGATCTATATATAGACCTGCTTTCTTCGTAGCATCAAAAGTACATTTGCTCGCTGTATCATCATCAATAAACATATATACATTATCAATGTTGCCTCCATCAGCCGCAACAGTTCCTTGCCACATATAATAATATTGGGAATAAGAACCATCAACGGCAGTAGCCGCATTCACACTAGAGAGCTCATCTCCACCAGTCAATTCACTACAAACATGAACATATTTACTACCTAAATCATCATGAACATCAGCTGTTCCAGTTATATAACCAAAATCTAATTCATAAGCATTACTGTCAGCAATAGTATGAGTGAAATATACTCTGGAAGTACCTGCTGGATCACCAGATCTACATAAATAGATATGAGCAGGAGTACTAGTATAGCCAAAAGAACCTGACGCATAATCATCATTATCATCATAGTTACTATCACCTGGACCCCAATCCGTACTGAAATATAATGCACCAGCATCCGCAGCAGCATCACAAGGACTTCCTTGAGCAGCAGTATAAGCTTCTATCCGATAATTTATTCCATCATCTGGAAGATCTCCTTGGAAAGTCACAGCTGCTTGAGCAGTTGAAACACTAGTGAGAAATAAAAGAGATAGGGCTGCTATCCCGATTATTGTGAACGAAAATATTTTTTTATTCATGTTTTTATTCATTGTAATTTTAATTTTTTGTTTTTGATTAATTTTATTAATTTTATTTTTTATATAACTTATAATTTGATTCATGTTTTTTTAAAACCATTCAAAATCCAAAATTCCCTTATCTGAATTCGACCTAAATAAGGAAGAAAAGTTTTGGAATATTTTAAAGTTAATTTATTAATGATTTTTGTTTTAATTTTTAAAATTTAATTTTTGATAACAACATAATAAAAAGCCCCACCACTTTTTCTACATTATATTTTATTTTCTATTAGAGATGAAAAACCCACCGTTTTATAGTATTCTATTTATTTTTTTATTTTTTATTTTTTACTGTTGAGAAAAAGCCCCACCGCTTTTCCTACACTATATTTTATTACATTTTAAATGCTTGTCAACCCACATGCGCAAAAATTATTTGCCTTGTGGATAACTTGTTTCTTTAATTATACCAAAAAAAGTTTTGTCAAGCAATAATAAAGGGTAATTTAATGCACCAAAAATGTTTGGCAAAGGGCTCCGATAACAAGAGCTGTTATAAAAACTACAATTAAAACTTTATTTAAAGGAACTTGATAAGGCGGCTCTATTTCCCTTTGTTGTTTTGCTTTTTTTAAAACTAAAATAAGCATTATCCCCTCAAGACCGCCTAACATTCCTCCAATAAAAGAAATGAGTTTTACTAAATTTTCTAAATGGAGGCAGTAAAGCAGTAATGGGCCAACAACTACCAAAAAATAACTTATAAAACGAGACCATTTAAAATCATAAATAAAACTATTCTTAATATAAGAAGCAAAAATTAAATAAGAGGTTGAAACCGCTAAAAAACCAAGTATTGATCCTAATAAAACAATATTATTTCCTAAAATACCTTTTAACCCTTGAATAGCTTCTATTGAAGTTAAGGACCCACTCGCTCCTGATACTGTTAAAATAAAAATCAAATAACAAAAAGCAGGAATAAGCGTGCCGATAATAATAACCTTTTTTAATTTTTCCTTATTTTCTCCTTTTATTTTTAAAACTTTTGCCGCCTCAGGAATAGCCACCATTCCATTAAGAGCAAAAAAGACAACACCATAAGGAATTAACCAACCCCATTTATTAGTAAAATCAAAAAAATTTAGATTTTCCGTTTTAAAATGAGGTAAAGCAAAAATGGCAATGATGAAAAATAAAAAAAGTAGGGCAAAAGATAAATAAAAATTAATTTTGGATAATCTTTTACTTTTGCTTAAAATCGCCGAGCTTAACAAGAGCCAAAGAAAAACAACTAAAAATCCCTGCGGAAAAGAAAAATTAATCCAAATAGAACTTAAAATTACCCGTAAAAATTGGGAGCCTAAAAGCAGATAAATAAGAAGGGAAAATGAAAAAGTAAAAAAAGTTATTAAAAGAATAAATCTTTTGGCTGAAGAATTTAAATAATGCCCGACATATCCGGGCAAACGAAAATCTTGTTTTGTTCTTAAAACTATCTCCCCAAAGGCAAGATGAAGATAAGTAATAATAAAGCTAACAATAATTAACCAGATTAATGTTGTGGCTAATCCAGAATGAACAGCCACATAAGGAAGCGTAAAAACACCAGCTCCAATAATTGTTCCAATTAAAACAGCAATAGCTTCAGGCACGACTAATTTTTTCATACTAAACTACTAAATAAACCTCATCGCCTTCCCTCACTTTTTCATCAACTTTTACTCCAATTGCATCTCCTTTTTTCGCTTTTTCCACATTCTCATGCTCAATCTGAATTGAAGAAATATCTTGTTCAAAATCAGTGCCATGCCCTTTAATATGAACTCTATCTCCTACTTTGAGTGCGCGAGAAAGTTCAACAATGGCAACACTAATTTTTCCAAAATAATGAGTGATTTTTCCGATAAGTTTTTCCTCCATAATAATTAAATAATTAATTTTTCGACCTTTATCCTTTTATGACTGCCAAAGGTTTTAATTGGACTATTTTTTTAGCTAACCCGGCTTGATGAACTACTTCTACTACTTCATCAACATCTTTATAGGCCAAAGGGGCTTCTTCAGCCAAATCAGAAAGAGATCCTGACTTAACTATTATACCTTTTTTAGCAAGTTGTTGTAAAACTTCTCTACTGCTTGTTTCTCTTTTTGCTTCATGACGGGACATTGTCCTTCCAGCACCATGACAAACAGTATAAAAAGCTTCTTTTGATTTTTCAGTACCCATTAAAATATAGGAGGCTGTTCCCATTGTGCCGGGAATTAACACTGGCTGATCGGGAAAAGCCCTTGTTGCCCCTTTACGATGAACGATTAATTTTATCATCTCTCCATCTACTTCATGCTCCTCTATTTTTGCAATATTATGAGCCACATCATAAACCAAGTCCATTGATTCTTCTTTTAGTCCTAGAACTTTTTTCCAAGCATTTCTGATCAAATAAGTAATCATTTGGCGATTGGACCAGGCAAAGTTTGCTGCTGCTCCCATTGCCAAAAAATATTCTTTTCCCTCAGGAGTAGAAAAAGGAATTGCCGCTAATTCTCTGTCGGGGAGAGAAATATTATATTTATTCATTGATTGCATAAAAAGACGGATATAATCTGTTGCCACTTGATGACCTAAACCGCGAGAACCAGTGTGAATAAGAACTACTACTTGTCCTTTTCTAAGACCCAATTCCTCAGCTAATTTTTCTTCATATACCTCGGTTACTTCCTGAACTTCCACGAAATGATTTCCGGATCCGAGAGTCCCTACTTGATCCCGTCCTCTTTTTTTGGCTAAATCAGATACAAAACAAGGATCTGCTTTTAAACATCCCCCTGACTCACAATGTTCGATATCCTTTTCTGTAGCGTATTCTTTTTCTTTTAAATACTCGATCCCTTTTCCTAAAATTCTGTCCATTTCAGCAATATTAAATTTAAACTTTCCCCCTTTCCCAAGACCAGAAGGAACAGCATGAAAGATTTCTTCTATTAATTTTTCCAGATAGGGCCTGATTTCTTTTTCAGTATGTTTTGATTTTAATAATCTAACTCCACAGTTAGAAACTACAAAATTGTCAGCAATAAAGTTATGGTCAGGGTGATTTACAGTAAAATCATAAACAAAATTTTGATAAGGAATTTTTTCAATCTTTTCAATTATACCCCAAACTAATCCTTTATCGCCATAAGCATATTTTTCTTTATATTCGTTAAATGATAGAAAATTAAAAGCTACTCGGGGAATTCCTCGTTTTCTTATAATTCCGTGACTATTTTCTTTAAAGAGAGAATGATAGAGAAATTGAAAACTAATATATTCTGAGACATATTTCTTAATTATTTGAGGAGCCAATTTTTTAAAATCCCCTCTCTTTCGGTACAACTTTCTTATCTCTCGTCTTGCCCTATCTCTCATTTCTACTATTTTTAATTTTTTCTTTAAATAATTAGCAGCCAAACAGGCTTTTTTATGTTTGCTTTGATTATATTCATAATTTATAACGCTAAAAAATTTAATGAGGTTTTTACTCTCACCCTTTATTTGTAACCTTAATCCTACGGTCTTTCCATATTTTCCTTTATATTGATACCCTGGTACTTCTTTAATAGAATAAGTCTGAACGCCAAATTCCTTTAATAGTTTCCCTATATCTTTTAAAAATAATTTGGCATTATTTTTAAATTTTTCAGCTTTTTGCATATTTAACTGAAGAGCGCAAAAGTTATATTTATTAAGAGTTGATGGTGAAGAAAGCTCCGCTCCAAAAAACGAAGCTAAGAATAATCTTTTTTGCCAAAGAGGACAATTGAATATCCAATTAGGAATTCTATATTTTTGATGGGTTTTCAAACTATAAGGTGTTCCTAAGGCCACTAATAAAATAGCAAAGGCAGAAGAGCCTATTTTAATACTGTACTCTGTTCTTGAAAATTTATAATTTCTATAAAAAGTAGTTATGGAGTGGTTTCTTTGCCTTGAATATATTTTTGGTGGCTTAAATCCAATTTTAAAAATATCTTTTTGAATTTCTTTCAAATCTTCCGGGTTACCATAGAATTGAACCACTCCTTTTTTATTATTTACAAAACTGATTACCCCATCGCCAAAAATATAACCCATTAGTTTTAAGATAGAAGGAAGAGAAGAAGAATTATAAGTTAAAGGTAATAAATGACGAGATCTTATTTGATTTAGAATTTGAGATGAAGCATTTCCTTTGTTAGTTTTATTAAATTTCTTTAAATATTCTTTAAATCGCTTCTCGGCTAAAATAATTTTAGAAGAAGGATGCTGATAGTGAATTCCTTTAAATGGATAAGTTAAAACAAAATCATCTTTATTTAAAAATCTTGTTTCTTTCATTCCGTTTTCTGTTTGTATGGGATGTTCTCCAGTAGCTTTAATTTTCTCTCCAGAATCTGTAATTATCCGATAAATAGTAGGGTTATTATATCTTTGAAAAAAATGTATTAATGGAGAATCAATAACTGCTTTTTTTCTCAAATCTATAGTCTTTACTTCTTCACTTCCCCAAGACGACTCCATTTCTTTAATAGAGAGGTAGGCTCCATTTTTAAGTAAAATTTTACTCTCTGGAGAGAGGCAATTGATATCATATCCCACTGAACCAGGAGAAATTATGCCATCAGGTAGTTTTGTGGCAAAAACTCCGCCAATTGGTGCGCCATAGCCTTCATGAATATCTGGCATAGCTAAAGAATATTTTACAATTCCAGGAAGAGTAGTTAGATTAACTAATTGACTCAAACTTTTGTCTTTCATTACCTCATCTAACATTTTTTCAGTAATATAAATCCTCGCTGGAACCAGCATATCCCTCCTAAAAGATTTTGGGATTTCCCAAAGATAATTATTTAATTTTATTAAATCAGATTTATTAAACATAAAATTTAGATGTCAAAAAGAATTATTGCCTTCCAATCACCATTTTTGTCTTGATTGATATTTAATTGATGATAAGTTGCGGCTTTTATTTCTTTAGAAAATTCTTTCACATTTCTGCCTTCTATTATTCCTTTTATAGAATTATCTGTTAATTTTTCTATTTTTACCTTGTCAAAAATGCAATTATAAATATCTGATTTTGCTAAAACTTCATTTAAAAAATCCACCAAGAGCGCGTTGATATCCAAAGAATGAATTTCTATTTGTTCTTTCTTCAAAACACTCTTTTGAAAAACATTTGGCTCAATAATATAAGTCATTCCTTCCAAAGCCCCTCTAAAAATATCTTCTTTGCAAGAGGCTGTTATTTCTAATCTAATATCTGCTGGATGAGATAAAACCTTGTATTTATAACTCATTATAATAATATTTTACTAGAAAGTATTGAACAAAACAATCTATCAAAAAACGGCTAAGATATTATCTTGACCGTCTATTTATAATTCATTAAATAAGAATTATTTCTTTACCACCTTTTTTGCTAATCTAGATTTATCTCTCGCTGCTTTATTTTTCTTTATCAAATTCACTTTTGCGGCTTTATCTAAAAGTTTATATGCTTTTGGGAGCATTTTTTTAGCTTCTTCGATTTTGCCATTCTCAATAAGTTTTAAAAAATCTTTCTTTGTTTTTTTTAAAACAATCTTTTTCTGTAAATTAGCTTTTCTTTTTTTAGAGCTCTCTTTAAGAGCTCTTTTTGCTGAACTTGTAATAGGCATAAAAGAATAAATCTTTATTGTGATTTAATTTAACATCTTTGCTTGGAAAAATCAACCAAAAACATCTCTAAAGCAACTTGCCCATCAATATTTCCTCTCTTTATTTTTCTGTCATAATAAAGAAGGCGTTGAAATATGGACTTAAGCGTTTCCAAGGGAATAATTTTTGCCAAAGGATGTAATTTTTGAAAAACATAAGGGTGCATTGAAGGCGGTTTTGCTTGTAGACTTTTTATTATCAAAAGATTGCGAAATTGAAAAATAATCATTTTTAAAATATATAAAGGATGTATTCCCTGATTCATTAATGTCTCTAAAAACCAAAAGGCTTTTTTCATATTACCTTCAACCAAATTATCCAAAAAAGAAAAAATATTACTGTTTAAAGGTAAAAATAAATTTTCTTCTATTAACTCTTTGCTGATCAAGCCCTTTTTTATCAAAGCTAATTTTTCTAAAGAGTAGTAAATTGAACCTGTGTCAGAAGGAAAACTTACTAATATTAACTGGCGACCTTCAGAAGTTAATTTTAAACCCATTTTTTGCTCTTCTTCTATTATCCAACTCTCTAATCCTTTTTTCTTTAATAATGAAAATTCTTTTACTCCTTTAGCTTTTTGTTCCAACCATTTCCGTAAGGAACTACTACGAACAGTATTATCCTCATAAAATATAACCATTATATCTTTAGCTTCGTCTATTTTTCTGTTCTTTAAAACAGCTAACAATTCTTTTCGAAATTCAATATTGGTATTTTTAAACAAATTCTTTATTGCCACTAATTTACTGCCAGAAAATAAAGTATTGCTTTTTAATATGTCCTCTAATGCGGAAATATCAAATGAAGCAGAAAGTTTGTCTGAAAAATCACACGAAAAAAACGGGGTGTTTTTATTTTTATCATAATAAAAATCCCTTACTTCAAAAAAATATTTATGCGAACGAAAATTATCTTCCCCAAAAATAAAATACAACATAATTATTGAGATGGTATGTAGTCAGGGTCTATTGGCAAGGAAAAGGTAAAAATAGATCCTCTGCCTATTGCAGATTTGGCCCAAATTTTTCCTCCATGCCTATCAATCATATTCTTGGCTAAATACAAACCTAATCCGATTCCACCTGTTTGTCCTTTTAATGCCGCTTTGGATCTGAAAAACTTAGTGAATAATCTTGATAAATCTTCTCTGGAAATCCCAGTGCCTGTATCCTCAACTGAAATAAGTATAAACGGCTTTCCTTCAAAAGGATCTATTCTTATTCTAACATCCCCATTTTTTACATTATACTTAATCGCATTATCAACCAAGATTTCCAAAACCAATTTAATTCGCAATGGATCCATTACAAATGGCTTGAGTGAAAATTCTGGCCTGTGAAAAACTAACTTAACATCATCCATCTTTGCCACTGGTTCAAATTTGATTAAAACATTCTCTATAATTTTTTCTATGTCTGCCATAGAAAATTGAAAACCAAACCGTCCTTCTTCAATCTGCGCAACATTCAAAAGATCTTCCACGGTTTTTAAACTTTCTTTCATAGCCTTTCTTCCATCATCTATAAGTTTTTCCTGCTCTAATGTTAAAGAACCCATTTCCTTTTTGGCAAGAATTTCTAATATCCATGATAAGCCAGAGAGAGGAGTTCGCAGTTGGTGAGCCACTATCGTGATAAAATCGGATTGGGTTTTTTTTAATACTTCTTCTTTGGTTAAATCATGAATAATTCTCAAAAAACCATAGGTTTCCCCTTTTTCATCCATAACTTTTGTCGTTATTATTTCCAAAATAAGTTCTTTTGGCTGATAAAATTTTACTTTTATTTTTCCTGGATAAGTATCTGTAGATTTTTCCAAAACAACTGGAGCCAAGCTTGGAAAAATTAATTTAGACAAAAGCCCATAACGGGCGTCATTACTTAATTCAGGTGTAATATTTTTTCCCAGAAGCTCCTTTTTTGATATACCAAGAAATTCCTCCATAGCTTTATTAACTAAAATAATCTCAAAATTCTCAGTATAAGAAATAGCAGGATCATTAATACTGCCTATCATTGCGTTTATCTGATTTCTTTCTAAATCCAAACGGCTAGCTGTATCAACCGCACCTAAAAGAATAACTGTTATTATTAAATAAAAAATTACTAGGGCAATATTAATAAGCCAATTTAAAGGCCAAATAATCCAAAGCACATTGAAAACAATCTGCGCTATAATCAAACCGCCCAAAAACCAGAAGGGCAATAATTGCGGCGAAGAAGAATGTTTTTTTAGGTTTTGAAAAAAGTTAAACATATATACAAAATTATTTCATTTCCCCCCATTTATCTCCAATTCTTATATCTGCTTTTAAAGGCACTTTTAATTTAACCGCGTTTTCCATTATATTTTTAAAAAGTGGAGCTACTTCCTTTATTATCTCAGATTTTGCCTCCAGTATCAATTCATCATGAATCTGAATTAAAGTTTTTATATCATCTTCTATATGCTTGTTCTTAATAAGTTCTTGAATCTTTATCATTGCTATTTTAATAATATCTGCAGCTAATCCCTGAATAGGCATATTAAGGGCAATCCTTTCTTGTCCACGAGCTATGCGCCCAAAACCGCCTAACAATGGAAGAAACCTTTTTCTGCCGAAAATCGTCTCTGCATAACCCAATTTTTTGGCATTTTCTAAAGAAAAATCAAGATAATTTTTAAGGCCTGAAAAATTAGAAAAATATTTTTCCCTAAAGCTCTTGGCTTCATCCAAAGAAATACCTGCTTCCTGAGCAAATGTTTTATTGCCCATTCCGTAAATAATCCCAAAATTCAAAATCTTTGCCTTTTGTCTCATAGAAGGAGTAACTTGTTCATCAGAAATATTATGAATATAAGCAGCTGTGATTTTATGAATATCTTTACCTTGATTAAACGCCTCAATCATTCTAATATCCCCAGAAAGATGGGCTGCCAATCTTAATTCTATTTGGGAATAGTCTAATGAAACTAAAGAAAAGAATTCTTCAGAAATAAAAGCTTTCCTAATTTGTGTCCCCCAATCGCCTTTTTGGGGAATGTTTTGTAAATTAGGTTTTTCTGATGATAAGCGCCCTGTAGCTGTTCCTGTTTGTTTCCAAATTGTATGAATCCTGTTTGTTTTTGGATTAATAAACGAGGGAAGCGTATCAAGAAAAGAATTTTTTAATTTTTTTATTCCACGATATTTAATAATTAAAGGAATAATTCGATGGCTGCTTCTAATCTTTAATAACTCATTGGCATTAGTAGAAATTTTCTTGGTAGTGGTCTTTTTTAAATCTGATGAGGAAATTTTTAAGTCTTCAAATAAAATCTCGGACAACTGCTTTGGAGAACTGATATTAAATTCTTTACCGGATAATTTATAGATTTTTTTTTCTAAAGTATTTATTTCTTTTTCCGCCTGTTTGGTTAATTTTTCCAACCAATTTTTATCTATTAAAATACCATGTTTTTCCATTGAAGAAATCACGGAAATCAGAGGTTTTTCTTCTGTCTCCCAAACATTTTCTAATCCCAATGCTGTTATTTTATTTTTAATAATTTCCCATAATGGAATCAACTTAGACAGAGAGCCTGCAAAAGAATCATCAATTTCCTGCCCGAGAAAAAATTTCGCAATAGAAGAAAATTCATAATTTTTTCTTTCTGAATCTAATAGCCATACTAATATTTTTATATCTTCAAATAAACAACCAGAAAACTCTTCAATTTCCTCTAAAATAATCTTGGCATCATAACTTATTAAATTCTTTTGAGACCAGTCTAATTGTTCCTTAAAAAAATCAACAAATTGGTGATTTGGAATATAGAACAAAGTATTATCTATAAAACTAAATCCAATCCCATTAATTTCTCTCTGCCCAAATTTTTCACCTTTAAAATCTAAAAGTAATCCGATTGTTTGTTCCTGATTAATTTTTTGTTTCAATTTTTTTATGTCTAAAGAGGTATTAATCATATTCAAAGAAATCTTTTCTGCAGGAGAAATATTTTCTTCAATATCAAATATCTTTGAAATTAAACTTCTAAAACCCAATTCGCTTAACAAAGAAACTAATTTATCTTTTGGAGGAGGATTAAGTTTGGCTTTCTCTAGATCAAATTTTATTTTTATGTCCTTCTGAATTGTTACCAAATGACGGCTAAAATAAGCCTGATCTTCATAATTCTTTAATTTTTCCAAAATCCTCGGGGAAACTTTAATTTTTTCTCCATCTTTTATCTTTTTATAAAGATTATCCAATGTCCCAAATTCTTTTATTAATGTAGTTGCTGTTTTCTCGCCTATTGAAGGCACTCCTGGAACATTGTCTGAAGGATCGCCTCTTAACGCCTTCCAATCTATTAATTGTTCCGGTTTTAACTCAAATCTCTCAAAAACTTTTTCTTTATCATAAGTTACTTGATCTTGAATGCCGCGACGGAGCGTATAAACAAACACTTTGTCACTAATCAATTGCAGTGTATCCAAATCTCCTGTAACAATAAAAGATTGAACGTTTTTATTCTTCAATTTCTCAGTTATAGTTCCAATAATATCATCTGCTTCATAACCTTCTTCCTCCAAAATCGGAATATTAAACGCTTGTAAAAGATTTTTTACTATTTGAATCTGTTCATAAAAATTATCCGGCATTTTTACCCTCTGAGCTTTATATTCTTTATATTCTTTATGGCGGAAAGTCGGAGCTGCCATATCAAAAGTCGCCACAATATAATCTGGCTTTAAATCATTAATCATCTTCAAAAAGAACAGCATAAATCCATAAACGCCATTAACTAAAACACCCTTTGGTGAAGTTAAGGGCGGAAGAGCGTGATAAGAACGATGTATTAAAGCATAAGAATCAATAACAACTAACTTTTTCATAAATGAAATTCTAATATTCTTGTATTTTCTCCAGTTATTTTAAATTTTATTTTCAAATGACCTTTGGGAAGAATTTTTTTAATCTTATCTCCCCATTCAATAAAAATTAAATTCTGCGGATTTTTAATAATTCCTGAAAAATCCAATTCTTTAATTTCTTTGGGTTTTTTAACCCGATAACAATCTAAATGCCATAATGTTTTAAAAAAACGAGTTTTGCAAGGAAAACTTTTCATAATCAGAAAAGTAGGGCTAAAAAGTTTTTCCTTAAGCTTTAAACCCCTTGCTATTCCTTTAAGAAACTCGGTTTTACCTCCGCCTAAAGGGCCTTCTAAAGAGATAATTAAACCATTTTGTTTTGGGTTATATCTCATTAAAACAGCCTGCATAAAAAAAGAGGCAATTTTTTGCGTTTCTTTTGGGCTTTCGCTAATAACTTTTATCTTCATCATTTGCTTATTCTTATTATAACAACCTCTCGCTATCGCTCAAGAACGTTGAAATGAAAATATATTTATTTAAATCAAATAAATATATTTTCATTATAGCATATACTTTATGGTATAATAAATTATTATTAATAATGTAATCTCTATGAAAGACTTCGCCAAAAAAAGGGAGGAAAAAATTAAAGCTCTTTGGCAAGAATCAAAAGAAAGAGAAGCGCAAAGGCTGGCTGAAAAACACAATTTTCTTTATGTTGACTTAAGAAAAGCGCCAATTGAAACAAGCGCTCTTTCTATAATCCCAGAAGAAGAAGCAAGAAAAACTAATATTATTGCTTTCCAAAAAATAGGAAATCAAATTAAATTAGCTGTTTTAGACCCATTTAACGCTGAAACAATAAGAACAATTGAAAAAATCAAAAAAGAAAGATATAAAGTTGCCGTTTTTGTTGTTACTGAGGAAAGCCTTAATTGGGCATGGAAAAATTATGCTTTTGTCCATGAGCACCAAAAAGAATTATCAAATTTTATAGAAATAACTGACACTAAGTCAATTGAATTTTCCGATCTTCATCAAGAACTTTTACCCCTTCCCATAGAAGAAGTCACTTCATTAGTCTCGCTTATTTTAAAATCAGCTGTTGAAATAGACGCCTCTGACATTCATATTGAACCGCAGGAAGATTACGCTCTTGTTCGTTTTCGTGTGGACGGTGTCTTATATGATGTTTCTGAAATAGAAAAAAAGAAACACCGCGGCATTAATCAAAGATTAAAGCTTCTGTCTGGTTTAAAATTAAATATTGAAAATATTTCCCAAAATGGCAGATTTACTATCCAAAATAATAAAAGTTTTATTGATGTCCGCGCTTCCAGCTTACCAGGTCCTCATGGAGAATTTTTAGTATTCAGGCTCTTAAACCCCAAACGAGCCGCTTTTGGTTTAAAAGATTTAGGTATTGACCAAAAAAGTATAGATGTTTTTAATCATTCTTTATCAGCACCAAATGGAATGATTTTAATCACAGGACCTACAGGTTCAGGAAAAACAACTACTTTATACGCTTTTTTAAAAAAGAAGATTTCCCCAGGAATAAAAATTATCACAATTGAAGACCCAATTGAATATCGGCTTGTTGGTGTAAACCAAACTCAGACATCAAAAAAATATGGTTTTGCTAATGGATTAAAATCCATTCTCCGACAAGATCCTGATGTCCTTATGATTGGCGAAATGAGAGATGAGGAAACAGTAAAAACCGCTATACAGGCTTCTTTAACCGGACATTTGGTCTTTTCTACACTCCATACAAATGAAGCCAGCGGCACTATTGCCAGACTGGTTGAATTAGGCGCTGACGTCCAAATGCTTCCAAATGCGCTTAAATTAGTTGTGGCGCAAAGATTAATTCGACGCCTTTGTCCTGATTGTAAAGAAAAATACCAACCAACTCCTGAAATGAAAGAAAGATTAATTGAGGCTTTTAGCATTCTCTCTCCAAAAAGTGGAGTAAAAATACCGAAAAATATTCCATGTCTTTATAAATCAAAAGGCTGCGCAAAATGCCATTGGCTGGGATATAAAAGCCAGATTGGAATTTTTGAATACTTTAATATAAGTCCAAAAATTATTAAAACAATCAAATCCGACGCTGACCAAAATGAAATAAGATCGAAAGCCATTGATGAAGGAATGGTGCCTCTTTTTCATGACGGTCTATTGAAAACTATTGAAGGCATTACTTCTTTGGAAGAAGTTATGAGAGTGGCAGGTGATATTTCCTATATCCAGGAATTATATAAAGAATTATTTTCTCAGGTTTTGACTCGAGGCGTAAAAGTAAGCAGCAAAGAAGAAAAGAAAATAGAAGAATTGCTTCAAAAGAATAAATCAATTTCCCCATTACTAAAAGATAAATCTTCTGAAAGGCAAATTGCCATTATTTTAGCTACTGCATTAAAATCACGAGCCACAGATGTTCACTTTGAACCAGAAGAAAAAACCAGTGAAATTAGGGAAAGAATTGACGGAGTGCTCCATAAATTAGTTTCTTTTGATATCAACGAGCATCCTAAATTAATTAATGAATTAAAAGCCCTCAGCGGTTTAAAAACAGAGGAAACGCAAACAATTCAAGAAGGAAGATTCCGGCTTATTCTTCCTGATGAATCTTTTGACCTCAGGCTTTCAATAATTCCAGGCGGATATGGGGAAAGCGCCTCCTTAAGAATCTTGGGCGGAGAAGAATCTTTATTAAATTTAGAAAGCTTGGGATTTTTAAAAGAACAGGAAGAAGAAATAGAAAAAGTATTAGAAAAAAAAGTCGGATTAATTTTAGCTGCCGGGCCTACTTCTTCGGGAAAAACCACAACTCTATTTACAATACTTAAAAAACTTGCCAAGCCAGATGTAAAAGTGATTACTGTTGAAGACCCTATTGAATATCGTTTACCTGGAATTATGCAAACTCAAGTTAATGAGGAAAAAGGATATACTTTTTCCAAAGTCCTTCGAAGTTTGCTTCGCCAAAACCCTAACATTTTCCTAATTGGAGAAATTAGGGACAAAGAAACAGCTAAATTAGTCTGGCAGGCGTCTACAACAGGGCATTTAGTTCTGTCCACTATTCATACAAATGACGCTTTAGGCGTTTTATCTCGTCTACAGAGTTTAGAAATACCTTCAAAAGAATTGGTGCCTGCTATTAACACTATTGTTGCGCAACGATTAGTCCGTTGCCTTTGCCCTCATTGTAAAAAAGAAATAAAAATTCCATCAGAAATGTCCAAATTTATCAAACCATCCTTAAAATATTTCCCAAAATACAAAAAACCGATAAAAATTTACCAAGCTCAAAGTTGCGCCAAATGTAGTTTTACTGGATATAAAGGCCAATCAGGAATATTTGAAATACTTATACCGCCTTCAAAAACAAAAGATCTTACAAAAGTAAAATTTTCAAAATTAATTAACAGCGCTGTTATTAAAGTTTTACAGGGAATTACCTCATGGGAGGAAATAAAAAGAGTGCTTGGAGTATAAAAAAAGGCCCATTAATCTGCAGGCAAATATCCTTCGAAACGAAGACTAAAGATCAACCCGAGGTATACCTCAGACATATAAATATATCCAAGATACCCATCTGCAGAGAACCCCTGACAAGCGTTTGCTTGCTTGCCTACAGATTAATAGACCCTTTATTTTCAATTTGCAATACTATTATACTATAGTCCATTAGCTTTGTCAACCCCTCACCTGCTTATCCACTTCTAAACTAATTTTCGTGGTATTAATAATTTCCTCCAATGGCATTGGGCTCCTTCTTTGATGCAAGCAAGAAGCTAAACTTTTTAACTCTTCAAAAAGCCCTTTATTTTGTTGACGCATTTTCATATCAGCTTTCACTCCATATGTTCTTAACTTTTTATAATCATCCAGAATAAATACTCTGCCCTCAGAATATAACTCCATATATTCTTTACCAGCTCCGCTATCTCCCTGTGTTGTATAAACTAAATTAGCTAAAGAGCCGTCTTTAAATTTAATAGTGGAAACAAAATTATCAGTAGTAAGATAAAATGTGTCTTTTGGGGTTATTGCGCAAGCATCAATTTTTTCAATTCCAGATTCAGCTAAATAGCAAAAAACATTAAACATATGGCAAGCATTGCCTAAAACTCTTCCTCCGCCTTCGCTGGTATTCACCCAATGGCTTGGCGCGAGATAAGAATCATTAACTCTATAATTAATTATTATCGGGCTGCGGCGATCCCTAATAGTTTCTTTTATTTTTTGAATGAACGGAGAAAAACGTCGATTAAATCCAACCGCGACAATTGGGGAATAATCAAAATTTTGTGTTTTTAATATATCCAAAATCTCTTTTAATTCTTCTTTGGTCAAGCATAATGGTTTTTCTACAAAAATATTCTTTCCCGCTTTAAGAGTATCAATCACCATTTGAGCATGAAGATTATGCCTTGTACTAATGATAATAAGATTTATTTTGGGATCATTGAGTAATATTTTATAATCGGTTGTAGCAATACTCGCGTTATAGCGGCTGGCAAAATACTTGGCTTTTACCTGATCATGGGTACAAATTCCGCGAATTCTGTAAAATTCTCTTAATTTCATTAAATTAGGCAAATGCACGGTCTGGGCAAAACTTCCCACTCCAATAATTCCTAATTCAATTTTTCCTTCAATTTTTTGTGGAGTGGATAATTCAACAAACTGTTGCGAATCTTTTTCTTTTAAAATAGAGCCTGGATAAGAAAGCAAAACTGCTAATGGTTTTTTTTTGGAATTTAATAATTTATATGCCAAATCTGCCTGTTTTAAAGAATATTTTCCTTCAATCAAAGAACTAAAATCAATTTTTTTGTTTTTTAATAATTGCAGATAAGCCTGCATATTGCGATTTTCTGTCCATCTAACATAAGCATAAGGATAATCAATTCCTTTGTTTTCATAATCAGAATCTCCTCTGCCAGGGCCATAAGAAGTAGATATGCGCAATTCAATTTCCTTTTGATACCAAGGCAACCTATTAATTTTCAAACCAATATCCCCTACGACAACGACTTTCCCCTTTTTTCTTGTTGTTAATAACGCCTGATTAATAATTTCATCGTCTGAGGGATTAGCAGCAGTAATAATAGTCGCGTCTGCTCCTTGTGAATTAGTTAAATAATTAATTTTATTTAAAAGATTTTTAGTAGTAGGAGAAAAAATATTTGTTAATCCATTTTCTTTGGCTTTTTTTATTCTTTCTTTGGAAAGCTCAATACCAATCACCTTTATCCCGCTTGCCAAAAGAATCTGCGCAGTTAATTGGCCTATTAATCCTAACCCAACAACTACAGCACTTTCTCCTACGCGCAAATCAGCCTGCCTGACTCCTTGAAGAGCAATTGCGCCAACTGTGGCAGAACAAGCATCTTCAAAAGAAACTCCATTAGGAACTTTTACTGTTAAATTCCTTGGAACAGCTATAAATTCAGCATGGGAGGCAATATTTGCTCCTGCGCAAGCAACAATATCCCCTCTTTTAATATCAATTATATCCTTTCCGACTTTCATAACACGGCCGCAACAACTATATCCAGGAGTTACTCCCGCTTGAAGCATACCAGTTACTATTTTATAAGCATTGGAAAACCCCTGCTCTTTCACAAGCTTAATGCCTTTAGCTAATTTAGTTGGATGTTTTAAAACCTTTAAAGGCAAAGGTTGCCCAGAAAAATTTAAACTTGATAATTCTGTGCCCGAAGAAATTAAAGAAAATAGATTTTCCACTAAAATCTGGCCTGCTCCGCAAGCCGGCGTTGGAACCTCTTCTACAACAACTTTTCCTTGTTTAAAAACTAATTGTTTCATAATCTAATCGGGAATTTGATCCCATTGTTCATCCTCAACTAATTTAATAAAAGCTTCTACTGTTTCTTTCGCTCCTGGCTTTAGTTCTAAAACTTTGTTGGCATATTCAATAGCTTTTTCTTTATTCTGTATTTTAGCATAAGCAGCAGCTAAGCCAGTATATAAAGAAACGTCTTTGGGATCTATTTGAATTGCTTGTAAATAAAGTTTTGTTATAGCTTTATAATCTTTTTCTTTTATTAAAAGACTTATTACACCTAAAATCTGATTTTTAGCTTTAAAAGAAAAATTAAGCTCAGCTGCTTTTATTAAATTTTCATCGCGTTTTTCAAAATCGCTTAATTCATTATAAGCTAAACCTAAAATATAATAAGAAGTTGAGAGTTTAGGATTAATTTCAATAACTTTTTCTGCCTCTGTTATGGCTCTTTCTGTTTCTTTATTGAGTAGAAAGAATTTAGCAGCGAATAAGTAAGACTGCGGAAAATGCGGAAAACGAGAGAGTATTTCTTCGGTTGATTTTTCAGCCTGCTCAAGTCCATTTTCACCCCATTGTAAAAAGATAGTCTCTAAATCTGCAGCAGCCATAGCTAAATTAAACCGCCACGGCCTTTCTTGAACTGCTTCCCTAGCTTGTATAACTAATATGCCAATCATCTTTTTTCTATATTCTTCATTAATATTTGAACTGTAAAGTGAATACATTTTTTTAATGCCTATAATTATATCGCCTTTCAAAAAAGCAGGTTTATTAATTACACCTCTTAATTCCTCATATGCTTTTTCATTTTCTCCTTGTTTAACAAAATAACCTACATTAAAAATTCCTTTGCTTACTAAATAAGGTCTTATAACCCATTGTGTCGTGCTAAAAATAACTAAACAAACAACGGCAATAACTAATAACCCTTTCCCCATTCTTAAAGAATAGTTTTTGGAAGAACCTTTTTCTTTTGTCACTGGGGGTCCCGATTTATCGGGACGTAGTAATCCTATTTCTGAAAGCGATGAGATAAAAGCCAATAACAAAAAGAACATTAAATAACTTTCGTGAAAATCAAAAATAAAAACATTCTGGATAAAATACCCTATCAAACCACCCGCTAAAGCCAATGACGGTAAAAACCATTCTTTCTTTTTTCTTAAACGATTCAAAAAATATAAAACTATCCCAAAAACAGAAAGGTAAGACAAAAACCCAAAAATGCCAGTAGTGGCTAAAACCTCCATTGGTTTGTTATGGGCTCTGTCAAAATAAAAATCCCCTGGCAAATATTTTAATACTTCTGGATTAAAATTTTTTACATAAGCAGCTTCATAATTTTCTGGGCCCCAGCCAAAGAATGGTTTTTGTAAAAAACTTTTCCAGGCTGTCCCAGCAGAAAAAAGACGAGAGAGAGCTGTTGGATCTGTTAGGGAAATAGAAGAAAACCTACCTAGAATTTTATTATTTTTTACAAAATCAGTATTTTTTGCGCCAAAAGTAAAAACAGATAAAACTAATATGCTAATTAAAAAAACAATGGCTATTTTCTTCAAAGAACTAGGAAGGTTGGACTCCTTTTGAATATCTGACTTTAAGAAAATAATGCCCAAAGCAATTAATATAATGCTTACTAAGTAACCCATCATTGAACCTCTTGTCAAAGTAGCAAAAATGAGAAAACTTTGCCCGAGAAAAACAAGCAGCCACCAATTAAATAATCTTTTATCAAATATATATTGACGAGAATAAAAATATAGAGCTAAAAAGGCGTTAAAAAGCAAATACACAGCGAAAAAAGAAGGGTTACCAGTATAGCCAGCCAAGCGACCACCAGTTAACTGGGCGGTAATTTTTCCTATACCAGAATAAGCTAAAATAGCCACTATTGAATAAAGAATACCTATTCCTACCTGGATTTTGAGAATTTTCTCTATTTCTAAATATTTAAAAGTCGTGGCAATAATTAAAAAGAAAAGCATAAAGTGCCAAATTCCAAATACTCCTTCCATTCTTTCATTTCCTGAGAATAAACTATAATAAAAATCTATTCCAAAAAGAGCGGAAATAAATATTATAATACCAAAAATAAGAACGGCTTTAGTTAATGGAGTTAATGAAATTGATGAAGTCGGACTTCCAAGGGAAGTTCGACTTTTAACTAGCCAAAATACCCAAACCACTAACATTAAACCTACTATTATTCGAAAAGCTATGGCTTTGGCAGTAATAAAAGGAAAATAAGTGCTAGTATCAACCAAAAAAGGCGTAAATAAAGCCGCAATTGTAAGATAAAATAGCGTTGTTTTTAATTTATTCATAATTTAGAATTTGCTGCCGCTCTTGTCAATGGTCCAAAATAACCAGTAGTAATAATGTTTTGTAATGCCTGATAGCGCTTAACTGCTGCCTGAGTCAAAGGTCCAAAATAACCTGTTATTAATCCTTCTGGATAAATCTCAGGCCCTAAAGCTTTTAAATATTGCTGCAAACAACTCACTTGATTACTATTCATTCCATAATAAAGGTCTCCGTAAAAAGATGAGCATACTGAAGAATTCTGACCTGCTGATAAAGCAAGTAATTGCGCCTGAAGCTTAACTATCTCCTGTTGAAGCATAAGAATTTTGGCTTGCAATGCTTTTATTACTTCTGCTTCAGCTTGATCTGAATCTTCTGACACAGTCACATCCCATGAAAAATAATAGCGTTTATCAGAAAAAGTTGACGTAAGAAAAGGAATTGTAATTAAAGCAATGTTTTTATCTCCAAAATCTGAAACAAAAATTTCATCCATATTACTTGCCTCAAAATCAAAAAAACCAACTTTATTTTGCCCATTATCTTGAATAATAATATATGGAACACGAGAAATTTGAGTATTCTCTGGTATTTCCCATTCCATTTTTATAATATCCTTTCCACCAATAATCTTCTGCCACTTTGCGCTCCAAGAATTTAAAGAATCTGTTACTGACAAAGAAGCTCTTCCTGTTGTTGGTAAATAATAAGTATAAGGAAAAATCGTAAGATTTTTCAAATAAGGATTTTTATAACAATATTTTTGACTTTTGGAACAATCATTAATCACATTAGTAATCAACCAATCCATAAAAATATCTGAAAAATCTTCAGAAAATCCATTCTTCTTTAAAGCATAATTAATAGCAGCTATACCTGATTCAGAAGAATGCAAAGAATCAACTAAAATATCAATGCCATAATGATCGACTAAATAATGAGTTAATAAATTTACTTTGGCATAATCGTAATTAGTATTATCCCAATCTAATAAAGAAATCTTTGTACTATTTGAAAATTGTCGAATTCTTCTCTGTAAATTACTATCATCCCAATCTTTTCCATAATCCAATAAAGTTTCAGTATATTCAGCTCTGCCTTCATTAAGCCAGACTTCTTCATCAGGATTTTGTTTAAGAGTTATCAAATGCATAAATTCGTGAGCCAAATGATACCTTAAGCTGTCAGAAGATAATAATAGAATATTATCAGCGTTTAAATATATTATTTGTCCTTCATTAGAACGAGAATAAAGTTGAGATGAATAGTTGTCTGCTGTTTGTATATATCCGCCAACGTCTTTTTTCATCTTATGTAATACGACGATCGTTCTTGAGTCGTTATCTATACCAGGATTGTCTTCAAAGCCAAAAGTTTGAGTTAAAATTGGATAGATTTTATATTCAAACCTATTGGCTAAGCTATAAATCTTATTATTAATATCTCTTTTATTTCCAGATGAAAGTTCATTAAACCATTCTTGATCTGCGTAAAAATATAATCTATTTGTGATTTTTATAAGCTCAGTATCTATTTTCCAACGAGCCAATGGATCATAATCATATTGAATATTAAAAGAACGCTCTTGCCCCATAGAAATCGCCTGAGCAAAAACTGGAATAAAAAGTATTATCCCTAAAAGAAAACAAAGAATAAATTTTCGCTGATAAGAAAACATTGATTATATATTAACAAAAAAAAAGCAAAAAACAAATAACAAGAAAACAAAAACCGCCTTGAAAGGCGGTTTTTGCAACCTGCAAGGAATGGTTTACATAGCATTCAACAACAGTGACGATGTCTTAAAGTCACCTAAGTCAAACGTATAGAAGTTAGTGTTTGTACCAGTGCTAATTGTACCCCAATTAATTGATTCCAAAGCTACATAGTGAGATCCAGTAGTACTAGCAGTTAGGACAACTTGAAGAGTAAATTGTCTTGTATCATTCTCTTCAACTTGGAACACTACACCAGAACTATCATCACTATCACTTGATGAAGACTCAAGAAGTTGAGAAGCAACTGTAGAAGTACCTGCAGATGACGTAATGTCAAAAACAACACCCTGTCCAGCAGCGTCAGAACCATTATCATCTTCAGTAGTATCTTCAATATACATATCATCACCAAATGCTAATACATTAAAGACAATAGTGTAAGTTCCCTGATCGTTTTCACTCGCTGCGTCAGCAGAAAAACTCTTTATCCTTTCGACACTAACCAAACTCACTGAAATACCATCATCATAGACAACGTGCGCTTCACCAACAGCAGTACCAGACATATCTCCAGTACCCAAATCTTCACCGGTTTCATCTTCTGCGTCAATGGCAGCGCGTTCAGTACTAGAAATTTGAGCAAGAAAAGTATCTCCTGCGTCAAGAACGTCTGCTATTGAATTAAAGTCTGCCTTAACAAGGCATGTGTATGTCTCGCCTGCCTCAAGAACAAGGTCAAGATTATCAAATATAACTGTCTCTGTACTGCTAGTTACGCCTACTGTTGTATTTTCTGATCCTACTTTTTCTCCATCCACATAGAGATAAAGCGCAGAAACGAGATCATCTGGACCATTTCCAGTGCTTTCAACTGAAACAACATTCACAGGAATATCATCAATAGTAATGTCTGAGCTACCTTCTACCTCCATTGTGAATGAAAGAATTGATACGTTATCTGTATCATCTGTTGCATGAACATCAATTACATGCGCTTCATTAATACTTTCATCATCAAGAGCAATCTTAAGCTCTATATTAGCTGATGTAGCATATGTATCAAACGAAAAAGTTGTAGCACCAACTCCTGGATCCTCGGAAATAGTTGCTCCTTGAGCATCTAGATACCGAATAGATGAATAGTCAACAGTCCAAGTATCACCAGCATCAGCAGAATCAAGATTGTTAATGCCAGAAATCTTTACATAAAGAATACCTGTAGCTTCTGCAAGAATAATGTTATTACCACTAAGTGTAACTGTCCTGATCCAGGTGTTGTCATCATCAAAAGTATCGGCATCTACGCGAGCAACTTCATTACTACCAAGCCATACTGAGACTTCGTCTGCAAATTTGTCAAACTCTCTACCAGCTGTAGCTGTGCCTTGAGCAAAAGTAAGCTGGATAGCTGTGATTCTAAGATCTGAGCCCTCATCAGCTTCTATTTCAAGACCAGCAACTACAACATCATTCTCAGCTTCACCGACTTCCTCATTAGAAAGTCCGCTGGAAAGTTCATAGGCTACAACTGATCCTGCTCCACCCGTAAGAGCTGCTACAGTAGTTGTAGTAGTTGTATCTACGGGAGCAACTGTAGTAGTTGTTGTAGGAACTACTGGAGTACAATACAAAGCATTGAATTTAGCTCTGGTTGTAGAACCAGCATAACCAGTCCCTTTAGTGAATCCCCAAGAAGCTAAAACCTCAGAAGCATATTTCTCCTGAAACTTAATTACTGCGGCTTTGGTCAATGCACCGAAATAAGAAGTTTCATATCCAGAAGCACCAGCCCCAGAAATAGCCACTTGAGTGGCTGAATCTTGGTTTAATCCTTGCTGGAGTATCTTTACTTCAGCGCTTGTCATTCCTGAGGAAAGATCGCCAGTAAGACAAAGCCCTGTAGTAGTAGTTGTCTGCCCAGATATTTGTGCTTGTAGCGAAGTAATCTGAGCTAACAAAGCTGTAATCTGAACTTGAAGATCTGCAATTGTATCTGCGCCTGCTGAGCCAACCATAGAAACGGCAAAAGCTACAGCAATAACAGAAGCAATAATTTTATTTTTCATTTTATTTAATCGAATTTTTGTTTAATTTTTATGTTATTAACGACCTGCCTTGAAACTAATGAAGAGCGCTCTTTATGCACCCATCAGTTTCTCTTATGGGCAATAACTTTGCCTACCAAAGTTTTGGCAGGCGAATCCAAATTCTCTAAGAAGATTTAGTTTCGACCTAATTTTCCTCCAAAGAGTGGATTGACAATAATTTGTTAATACTTTCAATCTTATCTATCGCTGTCAAGCAATCTCCAGCTTTAAAAGCATTACTTGCTTCTAATAATAAATTCTTACATTTTATAATGTCACCTGGGGACCATCGATATAATTCATTCTGATTAGCAGTAAAATATTTCCCTAAATCTTCTAATTTATTTTGTAAATAACCAGGGCATTGATTAATTTCTTCAGTGGTTTCTATAATAAGAGCAAGAACCTGTGATTGGGAATTTTCTACACTTTTATTCAATTCTTCTCTTTCTTTTTCTTCTAAAGAAATCTTATCTGCAAGATTTTGTAAAGGCTTACTTCTTTCTTGAATGTCTTTTGAAATATTTAAAGCAACTTGTTTGTTATTTATATTTTTAATTTCCTGAGAAACAATTTCTAAATCTTTTCCAATGTTTTTTGCAATAACACTTATCTCTTTCTCATAATTTTCAACTTTACTTAAATCTCCCATTCTTGCTTTTACAACTTCCAAACGAACAACAGGTTTTGTATTTTCAGAAGCAAGATAAATCTTAGCATTCTGGGTTAAAGTTTTTATTGGATATAAAATATTACCCGGTAAAGTTGTCTGGGCAAAAGCGAATGAAAAAACAAAGAAGAAAGCTAACAAGGAAGGAACTAATGTTTTCTGATATTTGGAAATAAAAGAAAAAACCGCCAGTTTAACTTTTGGTTTATTATATAAACCACTTTGCGGTTTGGTCTGTAAAATATTGGCTTTAAGCCAATTAGCCCAATCCTGATTGGACTTTATTTGTTTTAAATCTTGTAATTTTTGAATAAGCTCTTTTTCTTGCATAATTTCTTCTACTACACAAGACGTAAAAAACAACAATTTGTTACACTTCTAATTGTTCTTTTAATGCCTGTAATGCCCTATGGATTATTACTCTTACATTTCCTTCTCTTTTCCCGAGTATTTGCGCAATCTCTTTGCTGGATAAATCATCCACATAATGCCAAATAATGACATCAGCATAAACAGGTTTTATATTATGAAAAACTTTTTTAATTCTCTTCATTTCCAAAGTTAATTCTATCTTTTCAATAAAAGTTGGTTGAGCAACTTGAAAATCAGCTATTTCCCCAACTTTATCCAAAGAAAGAGGTTTTTTGCTTTTTGCGCGATAAAAATCAATAATTTGATTTCTTGCTATGCGATAAAGAAAAGCAGTTGGATTAGAAATCTCAGAACCTTGTCTTCTCCATAACTTTAAAAAAGCCAAAGAAGTTAAGTCTTGGGCTGTTTCTGTAGTGTCTACACGAAGATAGACAAAACGGAAAACTTTATCTATATTTTTGTCGTAAAACTCTGAAAATTCCTGTTTATCCATAATGAACAACGATTATTTAAAAACTTGAAATTACTTTGGCTAATTTCTTAGAATCATGACGAAGCAATGGCCCTTGCCTTAATAGACGAGTGAAAATTACTTTTGGTTTTTTCCAGGAACTTAGCAATTTCCTATCGTATTTAACCAATTCAGCTTTTTCTTTATTATATTTGCCTAAATAATAATTTCTGGGTTTTTCAATATTAACAAGAAAATAGTCAATCACTCCTTTTCCAAGATATTTCTCTAATGTAGCAAAAAAATCCTCTTCTGTAAACTTATTTGTCTCTCCATATTTTGTCATTATATTACAAACATAAATTTTCTTTGCTCGCGATTTCTTTACTGCTTCTTTGATTCCTTTAACTAAAAAATTGGGAATAATGCTGGTATATAGATCGCCAGGCCCAGTAATAATAATATCCGCATCCTTAATAGCTTTAATAGCTTCTTTATTGGCTTTAGGCTCTGGATTCAAAAAAACTTCTTCTATAAATAAATTCCCATCATGTTTGGGAGCGTCAATATTTGACTCTCCTACTACAAGAAAATCGTTTTCTAAACGGGCAAAAAGTCGCGTATAATCCAAAGTTACGGGAATAACTTTTCCTTTAATTCCTAAAATCTTTGACGCCTCTTTAACAGCTTGATTAAAATCACCTGTTATTCTTTCTAAAGCAGTGAGAAAAAGATTACCAAAACTATGGCCTTTTAACCCTGTTCCGTTTTCAAAACGATAATTGAACAAATTAGCTAAAACCGGACTATCAGATGAAAGAGCTACTAATACTCTTCTGATATCTCCCGGGGGTAAAATGCCAAATTCCTCCCGCAAAACCCCTGAAGAACCGCCATCATCAGCTGTTGTGACAATCGCAGATAAGTGAAAAGGGTAATTTTTTAAACCAGTTAAAACAGTAAATACACCAGTTCCCCCACCAATAACTACAATCTTTTTCATACCACAAAATTGATGAGTTTGTCTTTAATGAAAACAACCTTCTTTATCTTTTTCTTACCTAAATGTTTTTTTACTAATGAAGAACTTTTTGCTAATTTTTCAGCTTCTACTTTATTAATGCCTTTTTTTGTCTTTATTTTGGCTCTTATTTTACCATTTATTTGAGCTATTAACACAAAATTTATTTCTTCTGTTAAATGGGATTTAAAAGTAGGCCATTTTTCCTGGCAAACAGATTTTCGATGTTTTAGATATACACTCCACAATTCCTCAGATAGATGAGGGGCAAATGGAGACAAAAGCAAAACCAAACTTTCCAAATGTTTCTTATCCACTTTTTCCAGAGGAACCTCATATAATTGATTAACATATTCCATTAAAGAACTAATGGTTGTATTAAAATGAAGTTTTTCTAAATCTTCTGTTACTTTTTTAATGGTTTTATGCCTGGTCTTTTCCAAATTTTTCAAATTCTCTTTTAGTTTTCTTTTTGCCTCTGTAGTCAAAATTAATTTTTCCTCTTTTTTCTTCTTTTTAGATTTTTTACAAGCTATTGGATTTTTTTCAGTCACCAAATACCAAGCCCGATTAAGAAAACGATATATCCCGATAACTCCCTGACTACCCCATGGTTTTGAAAAAGATAAAGGCCCCATAAACATTTCATACATTCTCAAGCTATCAGTTCCATATTTTTTAATAATATCATCAGGGCTTATTACATTACCCCTTGATTTAGACATCTTTTCTCCATCTTCGCCTAAAATAATGCCTTGATTAATCAAACAAGAAAATGGCTCTGAGGTAGAAACTATTCCAATATCATAAAGAAATTTATGCCAGAAACGGGCATATAAAAGATGCAAGACCGCATGCTCCACTCCTCCAATATAAATATCAACTGGCATCCAGCATTTTTCTTTTTTAATATCAACTAATTTTTTCTTATTCTTTGGATCCAGATAACGCAAAAAATACCATGAAGAGCCTGCCCATTGCGGCATTGTATTTACTTCTCTTTTAGCAGGACCTTTACATTTTGGACACTTTACGTTTACCCAAGAGGAAATATCTGCTAATGGCGATTTACTCTTTCCACTTGGTTGATATTTTCTAATTTCAGGTAGTTTTAACGGCAATTCACTCTCCTTTAGGGGCACGTTACCGCATCTAGGACATTTAATTATAGGAATAGGTTCTCCCCAATATCTCTGGCGGGAAAAAATCCAATCTCTTAATTTATAACGGACATTTTTTTTACCCCCAATATAAAGAGCAATTTTTTCTTGAGCTATTTTTGAAGAAGTACCATTAAACGGCCCTGAATTCATTAATATTCCATCTGATGAAATAACTTCTTTTACTGGCAAACGAAACTGCTCGGCAAATTGAAGATCCCGTTCATCATGCGCAGGCACACCCATTATCGCTCCTGTTCCATAACTCATTAAAACATAATCAGACACCCAAATCGGCACTCTTTCCCTGTTAGCAGGATTTATAGCATACGTTCCAATAAATACTCCGCTTTTTTCTTTAATTTGAGCTTGCCTTTCAAAATCTGATTTTTGTGAAGCTTGCTCAATATACTTTTTTACTTCGGAGCTGGAACTTTCTGAAGTAATTTTTTTTATTAAAGGATGCTCTGGCGCTAATACTAAATAAGTAGCTCCAAAAATTGTATCGGTTCTGGTTGTAAAAACTTTAATATATTCTTCATGCCCAACAACTTTAAATTCTACATCAATGCCTTCGGAACGGCCAATCCAATTTCTTTGCATTGTTTTTACACGTTCAGGCCAATTCAATAGATCCAAATCCTTTAATAATTTATCTGCGTAAGCTGTTATTTTCAAAACCCATTGTTTTAATTCTTTTCTTATTACTAAAGTGCCGCAACGATCACATTTACCTCCAACAACTTCTTCATCAGCTAAAACAGTTTTACAAGAAGGACACCAGTTAACAGAAATTTCATCTTCATATGCTAAGCCATGCTTATAAAGCTGCAAAAATATCCACTGAGTCCATTTATAATAATTAGGATCAGTTGTATTAACTTCTCTCTGCCAATCATAACTAAATCCCATTGCCTGAAGCTGCTTGCGAAAATGTTTAATATTTTTCGCCACTACTTCTTTGGGGTTTTTCTTGGTTTTTATGGCATAATTTTCTGCTGGTAATCCAAAAGCATCCCATCCCATTGGATGTAAAACATCGTAACCTTTCATCCGATAATAACGCGACAAAATATCAGAAGCTGTATATCCTTCTATGTGTCCGACATGAAGTCCTTCTCCTGAAGGATAAGGAAACATATCTAAGATATAGATATGTTTCTTTTTAGGCTTATCAGCAGTATGCCAAACTTTATAATTGTTTTTAGCCCAAATATTTTGCCATTTGGGTTCAATTTTATTAGGTTGGTAGGACATAAAAAATTAATTGGTAGTTGTGGTAACTCCTGGCGGTGGTGTTTTTGGTAAACGCCCTTTAGGAATTTTTGGGGTTGGTATTGGCAATGCTTTCATAATATTTTCTATAGTGCTGGTGGCAAAACCTTGTTTTTCTAAAACCTGAACGCTTTGCTGTACCCTATTTTTCAATTTTTCTTTCAACTGCTCTGCTTTAGCCTGAACATGGTCTGAGTAATCCCCTAAATTCGTTTGCTGAAGTTGTTCTTGTATACTATTCATTATTCGCAATTGTCGAAATTCTCCAGCTGGCGCAGATTTTAAAGGCTGTAGTTCCTGTAATTTATTTTCCAAACGATTCATAAACTCTTCCTGATTTTCAAATTTTAAACGAAGAAGGGGTAAGGTTTGATTAATGTTTTGACGAATTCTTTCAACTTGAACAACAACTTCTGGGACTTTTTCTAAAATCCTATCTAAAACTTCTGAGTGACGAATCTCAGCTTCTGTGACTTTATCAAGAAGTTTGTCTATATTCGGATTTTCCGAAGTTTCTTTTAAGCTCTCCATCCTATCTCTTAATCTACTCATTGCGTTTGTATAATTATCAAACGCTTTTTCTAAAACTTCCTGCTTTGGAGCTTTTTGAGCTATTGCTTCTGCCTCAGCTAATTTTTCTGAAAGTATCTGCAATTGTACTTCACTCTTTTTTATTGGATCTCTAGTCCACCCTACTTTTAAACCTCTCCACCATTCTTTCAAAAAATAAAAAGGACTAGTAGGAAGTAACCCTACTCTTTTTAATCCTAAGGCTTTTGGAACAGAAAGTTCTTCTTCCTCTGGTAAAGTTGTTGTAGTTGTATCAACAATCGTAGTGGTCGTAGCATCTCCAACCGTAGTTGTTGTAGCATCAATAACAGTAGTTGTGGTTGTTTCTTCAGCAAATATTAAATTTACAGAAACTCCGCTAATTAAACCACAAAGAAATAAACCTAAAATTATTTTTTTCATATTTTTATTTTAATTTTTTAATGTCAGGATGATAAAATAGAATTGTCGTCTTTATGAATTATATCACAAAATTTAGTAATTGTCATGCTTCCAATATCACCTTTTTTTCTTTTTCTTACAGCAATATTTTTCTTTTTCTCTTCTTTATCTCCTACCACTAAAATATAAGGAATTTTTTGAATTTCTGCTTCTCTTATCCTCTTTGATAATGTTTCGCTACCAGCTGAAAGTTCAACTCTTAATTCTTTTTCTTGAAGCAATTGAATAACTTTATTGGCATAATCAATATTTTCTTCTTTCACTGGAACAACTACTACTTGAACTGGAGCTAACCATAAAGGAAATGCTCCAGCATAATTTTCAATGAGTATGCCCATAAATCTTTCAATGCTGCCTAAGATAGTTCTGTGCAACATAACCGGTCTCTTTTTGTTCCCATTTTTATCAATGTAAAAAAGATCAAATTTTTCCGGCATAATAAAATCCAACTGAATCGTGCCGCATTGCCAGCTTCTACCCAAACAATCTTTTAAATGAAAATCAATTTTTGGCCCATAGAAAGCTCCATCTCCCTCCTTTAAAATATAATCCATCTTTTTTTCTTCTAAGGCCCCCTTTAGTCCATTTGTGGCATTTTCCCATATTTCATCAGAACCCATTGCGTTTTCCGGCTTAGTGCTGAGTTCTACATGATAAGAAAATCCAAACCTTTTATATATGCGGCCAGTTAAATCTATAACCTTTTTTATTTCATCCTTAATCTGCGCTGGAGTCATATATATATGAGCGTCATCCTGAGTAAAGCACCTTACTCTAAACAGACCTGCCAAAACCCCAGATAACTCATGCCTATGAACTAATCCCAATTCCGCCACTTTTAATGGCAAATCTCTATAGCTATGCAAAGAATTTTGATAAATTAAAATTCCTCCTGGGCAATTCATTGGTTTGATAGCATAATCTTCTTCATCAATCTTTGTGAAATACATATTTTCTTTGTAATGATCCCAATGGCCCGACTTCACCCATAATGTTTTATTCAAAAGTATTGGAGTTTTAACTTCAGTATAACCACTTTCCCGATGCTCTTTTTTCCAATAATCTTCTAAAATATTTCGTAGAATCATTCCTTTGTTATGAAAAAAAGGAAAACCAACTCCTTCATCGTGAAAACTAAATAAGTCCAATTCTTTGCCTAATTTTCGATGGTCTCTTTTTTCCGCCTCTTCTAATAGATATAGGTATTCTTTTAATTCTTTTTCTTTTGAAAAAGCAATTCCAACAATCCTTTGCAACATTGGATTCGTCTCCTTGCCGCGCCAATAAGCACCGGAAACTTTACTAAGCTTGAAACTTAAAGGAAGATCTTTACTATTTTTTACATGAGGCCCACGGCATAAATCTACAAATTCACCTAGTTGATAAATTGATACTGTTTTTGGAGCTTTAATTTTTTCTTTTTTATCTTTAATACTTAATATTTTATTTTGTTCTGTGGTTCCATATTTTTCTAAATCCTTCAAAAGCTCAATTTTGTAAGATTGCTTTAATTTTTTAAAAATATCTTTTGCTTCTTTCAAAGAAATATCTTCCTTTTTAAAAGATATTTCTTGTTTAATAATTTTTTTCATTTCTACTTCAATTTTCGGTAAATCTTCTATAGATAAAGTTTTACCAATATCTATATCATAATAAAAACCGTTTTCTATTGTTGGCCCAATACCAAATTTAGCCTTAGAATATAAATTCTTTACAGCTAAAGCTAATACGTGAGCCATAGAATGGCGAATAATTTCTAAAAGATCTTGTTTCATAATACTGCCTATTTAAAGGTTGTTAATTATTATATGTTTTATATTAAAAACTTTCAAGCATCAGCCCTCTATTGGCTCAATTTCTTCCAATCTTTCCCCAATAATCTGATAACTGCCATTTCTTTTGTCCATCCTGCCTTCTACTAATAAGACTTTGTCTTCTCCAAGCACGGCTAAATTATTAGCTAATACTGCTGGATATAAAACGACTTCAATAGAATTATTATAATCAGCCAAGCGTGTAAAAACCATTGGTTTTCCCATTTTTGTTCTTACCTTTTGAATGTGTGAAATAAAACCGCAAACTTTGATTTTTCTTCCAAGATGACGAGGGTCTAATTGGCTGACTGTAAGAGCTATTTTACCTAAAACATTTTTATAACTATCCAAAGGATGACCAGTGAGATAAATACCTAAATATTCTCTTTCCCAGTTTATTCTTTTTGTTTTATCAGGCGGCTTAATTGAATTATTCCTTTTTAAATACTCAAGTATATCATCGGATTTGCTCTCATTGAATAAACTCATTTGCTGGTCATTTTTATGATTATGAAATCGATAAACCCAATCTAAGATTTCTTCCAAGTGATCGTTCATTAATTCCCTATCACCAAAACAATCTAATGCTCCGGCTCTAATAAGGCTTTCCAAACTTTTCTTATTTAGAGCCTGACGCGGCATTCTTTTCAAGAAATCAGTGAGATTTTTAAAAATGCCGTTATTTTGCCTTTCTTCTTGAATTATGGTGGCAACTCCTTCTCCTACGTTTTTTATAGCCGCTAAACTGAAAAAAATATTTCCTGTTTTTTTGTCTGTACCAAATTCTGCAAAAGATTCATTTACAGAAGGAGACATTACTTTAATACCTAATCTTTGGCATTCAGCTATTTCAATGGCAATTCTGTCTAAATTACCAAAGTCTGAAGTCAAAAGAGCGGCCATAAAAGCATTTGGATAATGGGATTTAAGCCAAGCTGTTTGATAAGTGATACGCGCGTAAGAAGCACTATGACTTTTATTAAAACCATAACGCGCAAAAGGTTCTACCCAAGCCCAAATTTTTTCCGCGATTGGTTTCTTAATATCATTCTTTATCATTCCTTCTATTAATTTTTCTCTCTGAGCTTGTAATAATGTTTTAATTTTTTTACCAACAGCTTTTCTAAGAACATCAGCTTCAGCCATAGAAAAACCTCCTAAATCATGGGCTATTTGCATAAGCTGTTCCTGATAGATGCAAATGTTATAGGTTTTTTCTAAAATTGGTTTTAATTTAGGATGAAGATAAATTATTTTTTCTTTACCCCTCTTACGGTTAATAAATGATGGAATGAATTCCATTGGTCCGGGGCGATACAAGGAAAGCATAGCTATAATGTCTTCAAATTTTGTCGGTTTTAATTCCTGAAGATATCTTCGCATACCCGCCGACTCCACTTGGAACAGTCCAACTGTATTTCCATCAGAAAGCAATTTATAAACTTTTTTATCTTCATATCCCACTTTATCTAAATCTATTTCATCACCATAAACCTTTTTAATAATTCTTAAAGCGTTTTTTATAATGGTTAAATTGGCTAATCCTAAAATATCAACTTTAAGCAATCCTATTTTCTCCAAAGCATACATATCATACTGGGTTATTACTTCTTGATCATTCCTGCTTGAATGTTGTAAAGGGCTATAATTAACTAAAGGTTCGCGAGAAATAACCACTCCAGCGGCATGAGTGGAGGCATGGCGAGCCACGCCTTCCAATTGCTGAGCCATATCAACAATATCCTGAGCGTCGGTATTGGTTTCATATAATTGCCTAAGCTCTGGAACTACACTTAATGCTTTTTTGATTGTTATATTTGGTGGAAGAAGTTTGGAAATTTGATCTCCTAAAGCGTATGGATGGCCTAAAGCCCTAGTAACGTCGCGAACAGCTAAACGGGATTTCATTATTCCAAAAGTAATAATCTGAGCCACATGATCCTGACCATATTTTTCAGTAATATAATTGATTAAATCCGCTCTTCTATTATCGGCAATATCCAAATCTATATCTGGCGGTTGAATTCTTTCTGGGTTTAAAAAACGCTCAAAATAAAGCCCATGCTCTAATGGATCAACAGATGTGATATCCAAAACATATGCAATTAAACTTCCAGCTGCAGACCCTCTTGTATTAGTTAATATTCCTTCTTCTTTGGTAAAACGAATAAAATCTTCAATAATCAAAAAATAATCGGCAAAACCGGTTTTCCTGATAACATCTAATTCATAATCAAATCTCTCTTTTGCTTCTTTATTTTTTAGAGAATAAATCTTTTTAAAATTTTCTAAGGATAACTTTTTCAAATATTGGAAAGAATCTTCTCCTTTGGGTGTAGTAAAATGTGGCAAGATTACTTCTCCAATATCCAATTCCAAATTGCACTGTTCAACTATTTTCTTAATGTTTTCGAATAATTCAGGATGGTCAGAAAAATCTTTTGCAATTTCTTCTGGCGATTTAAAATACAATTCCATTTCTTTCATACTCAAACGATCTTCATTCTCAATATCAGTTCCCGTTTGAATTGCCAAAAGAACATCTTGAGCTTCTTTATCTTCTTTTTTAACATAATGAATATCAGTTGTTATAATTGCCGGAATATTTAATTCTTTGGAAATTTTCAACAACCCATCATTTATTTTCTTCTGATCTGGCAATTCTGGATGATGTTGTAATTCTAAATAAAAATTATCTTTTCCAAAAATTTTCTGATATTCTTTAGCTAATTCTAATGCTTTTTTAAAATCTTCCACCAAAAGCGCTGAAGGAATTTCGCCTTTCGCGCATGCCGAAAGCACAATCAATCCGTCACTATGCTTCTTTAAAACTTCCTTGTCTATACGAGGTTTATAATAAAAACCTTCCAGTTCCCCGATAGTAACCAGTTTTAATAAATTACGATAACCTGTTTTATTTTTCGCCAAAAGTACAAGGTGATATAATTTAGCATCAACTTTTGGCGTTTTATCAGTAAGAGAACGCGAAGCCAAATAAACTTCACAACCAATTATCGGTTTAATCCCCATCTTTTTGGCAAGAGAATAAAATTCTATTGCCCCATACATTACCCCGTGGTCAGTCAAAGCCAACGCATCCAAGCCCATTTCCTTTGCTTGCTTTAAAAGCTGCTCTGGACGGGGCAAGCCATCTAATAAAGAATAGTGGCTATGGACATGAAGATGGGTAAAATACATAATATATAAGTCAAGCAGTTAAAACTAAAAGTATTTTATCATAAGAAATAGAAAAGGCAAAACATGAATTTACAAACAGAAAAATATTATTGGAAAAAAGGTTATAAAACTATTGTTGGTTTGGATGAAGCTGGAAGGGGACCACTTTGCGGTCCAGTAACGGCAGTTGCAGTTATTGTAAATTCAAAATTTAAAAATCAAAAAACTAAAAATCAAAATTTCTCTGAAATTTTGAGAAGCGCGAGAGATTCTAAAAAATTATCAGAAAAACAAAGAGAAAAGATTTTTAAATTGATTCAAAAGTGCCCAAATATCAAATTTGCTATTTCATCTGTTGGCCCAAAAACAATTGATAAAATAAATATAGAAAACGCTACTAAAAAAGCAATGAAAAATTGTTTAAACAAAATTCTTCCTAAACGCAATTTCAAAAAAATCTTAATCTTAATTGATGGTAACAGAATCTTAAATAAAAATCTAAAAATTAGACAAAAAGCTATTGTAAAAGGAGATGATAAAATTTTTTCAATTGCTTCAGCTTCAATTATTGCTAAAGTAACCAGGGATAGAAAAATGAAAAGATTATCTTTACAATATCCTAAATATTATCTTCATCAACATAAAGGATACGGAACAAAACTGCATAAGAAATTAATAAAAAAATACGGTCCTTGTAAAATCCATAGAAAAAGTTACAGACCAATTAAAAAATGAATAAATTATTAGTAATTCTAGGACATACTGCTTCTGGTAAATCTGATTTAGCTATTAAGATGGCTAAACTTTTTAATGGGGAAATTATTTCAGCAGACTCACGCCAGATATATAAAGAAATGAATATTGGAACAGCAAAACCAATAAAAGATAATCTGCATCATTTATTAGATTTAATTAATCCTGACAAACATTTTTCTGCGGCTCAGTATAAAGAATTAGCGTATAAAACTATAGAAGATATACAAAATAGAAACAAATTACCAATTCTTTGCGGCGGTACTGGTCTTTATATTTCGTCAGTTATTGAAAACTGGCAATTTCCAAAAATTCCCCCTCAAGAAAAATTAAGAAAAGAATTGGAAAAAAAGTCCACAGAACAACTTTTTGAAATTTACCGAAAAATAGACCCTAATGGGGCAAAATTTATTGATAACAAGAATAAAAGAAGATTAATCCGCGCAATTGAGGTCTGTAAAGCCAATAACAAACCTTTTTGGCAACAAAGGAAAAAAGCTAAATCTGTTTTTGATACTTTATTAATCGGTATAAGATTGCCAAAAGAAGAATTGAAGAAAAAAATCACAAAAAGAATCAAGAAAATGATGAAAATGGGATTGGAAACAGAAGTAAAAATATTAGTCAAAAAATACAGTTGGATTTCTTCGCTTCAAACTATTGGATATCAAGAATGGAAATTATATTTTGATAACAAAATTAATAAAAAAGAAGTCCAAGATTTAATTGAACTTCATACTATTCAGTATGGTAAACGACAAATGACGTGGTTTAAAAAAATGAAAAATGTAAACTGGATTGAAAAACCTGAAAAAGCAATAGAAATATTAAAGTTGTTTCTTGAATAATTTTTCCAATGATTTTGGATCAGCTGCTCCACGTGTTTTTGCCATTGCCTGACCAACTAAAAATTGAAGCGCGTTTTCCTTTCCTTTTTTATAATCCTCAATTGTTTTGGGATTATTTTTTATTATTTCCAAAATAATCGGTTCTAATTTACTTACGTCACTAATTTTCTCTAATCCTTTTGATTTTATTATTTCTTCTGGTTTACCCCCTTTTTCTACCATCTCTGCCAAAATATCTTTACCAGCCCGGGAAGATATTTTATCTTCAAATAAAAGAACCATTAATTGAGAAAAACTTTTGGAAGTTATTTTAAGTTTTTCCCATGCAATCAATTTTGATTCCATTAATCCTTTCAAATCACTGGTTAAATAATTATAAGCTAAATTAATTGCTTTTTCTTTATTTTCCAATCCAATACCATCAAATTCTCCAACTACTTGTTCAAAAAAATTCATTAATTCTTCATCTTGAATCAATAAATTAATATTTTCTAAGAAAGTGTATGATTTTGTAATTCTTTCTTTTCTTTCCCATGGCAATTCAGGCATTTGTTTTTTTATTTCTTCTAAATTAAATAATCCGTCTGATTCATCTTTTGAATAAATGCGCAATCGTGGTAAATCAGGTTCTGGAAAATAACGATAATCTTGAGCTTCTTCTTTCAAGCGTTGAGAATAAGTAATTTCTTTTTCTGCATTCCATCCACGAGTTTCTTGAATTACTTTTTCTCCCTTTTCTAAAATTTCCTTTTGCCTTTGAATTTCAAAATCAATTGATTTTTCCACTGCCCGAAAAGAATTTAGATTTTTAATTTCCACTTTTGTCCCTAATTTCTCATCCTTAGACAATGATATATTCACTTCACAACGCATCTGGCCTCTTTCCATATCTGCTTCTGAAACGCCTAATGTTCTCAAAAGCAATTGAAGCCCCTGAGCAAATAACCTTGCTTCTTTTGCACTATGTATAACTGGTTCTGTCACTAACTCCATTAACGGAACACCTGCCCTATTAAAGTCAATCAAAGTTGACTTTCCATCTGCAGAATGAATTAACTTACCAGTATCTTCTTCCAAATGAACACGGGTAATTTCAATTTTCTTTTTAGATTCTTCTAAATCATTACTTAGAAATAAAGATAATTCTCCTCCTTTACATAGAGGCATATCATATTGGGATATCTGATAGCCTTTTGGTAAATCAGGATAAAAATAATTCTTTCTATCAAATTTAGAATACTCGGGAATTTCTGAATTTAAAGCCAAGCCAACCGTTATAACCTGCCCCAACGCTTTTTTATTTATAATAGGAAGCGTCCCTGGATGCGCAGTACATGTTGGACAAATATTTCTATTAGCAATCTTTTCTTCTGGATTATTTAAACAATCACAAAACATTTTTGTTTTGGTTTTTAATTCTGCATGCACTTCCAGTCCCAAAGTTGGTTTAAATTCCATATCATTAAATAATCTTTTAAGTATTATAACTAATATTTGCTATCATTGCCACTGTTGACAGAATAAAGATAAAAATGTATATTAAAGATAATCAAACTAACGCGTGTAACTTGAAAAAATAAAAAAAAGAAAGGATGTGAAAAGAAATGAGAACTGGTATTTTTATTGCTTTTGAAGGAGGAGAAAATTGCGGGAAAAGCACAGTAAGTAAATTCCTTGTGGAAAAGCTCAACGAGATGAACTTTCCTACTATATGGACCAGAGAGCCAGGCGGAACAAAATGCCCTGTGTCAGAGAAGATTAGAGAAATCATTATAGATCCAAAAAATAAGATCTGTGATAAAACCGAAGCATTACTTTTTGCTGCTTCTCGAGCACAGCATATCAAGAAGCTTATTCTACCTTGTTTAAAAGAAGGTACTAATATAGTGAGTGACCGGTTCGTGCTTTCATCGTATATATATCAAGGAATTGGAAGAAAGCTTGGTATATCTATAGTCAAAATTATTAACGACATCGCTTGCAAAGGATTAGAACCAGACATAACCTTCTTATTAGATTTAGATGTAAAAAAAGGAGAAGAAAGGACTCCTAAAAAGAAAAAGGACAGAATAGAAAAGGAGAAACCTTCTTTCCACCGACTGATTAGACGAGGATATCTCAAACTTACAAAGAAAGATCCAAACATAATAATCGTAAACGCTGAACTGCCTGTAGAAAAAGTATGCCAAAAAGTCCTAAGACAGACTCTGAAAATAATAAAAATGAAAGGAAGGAAAGTATAATGAGTAATAAATGGGAGAAAGAACTGATGCGGAGGTTAAAAACGCTTTATTTTATGGCAAAACAAGATGGCAGGATGTTTCCAGAACATAATCTAAACCATGCCCAAAGAGTCAAAAATTTGTGTTTTTTCATAAACGAAAAAGATTCTTTGAATTTAGACAAAGAAATCCTAACAGCTTCAGCCCTTTTGCATGATATTGGCTATATCTCAGATGATAGCCCAAAACATGTCAAAAGTAGCATTCAAATTGCTCAAGGATTATTGCCTAAAATACAATTTCCAAAAAATAAAATCGCTTCTGTAATAGTGTGCATAAAGAATCATGACACTGTCCCGGGAAGATTAGGATGGAAACAAAGGGTGCCAATGGAATGTAGAATTCTTAGAGACTCAGATGCCATTGAATCTCTAGGGTGTCTTGGTATTATTCGTTATGCATCATGGGGTGGCAGGCATCAAATGCCAATCTATAACCAAAAATCACAAGAATTGGTTGATGATAAAAACAGCGTTTTCCCTAACATTGATTTAATGAAAAACATCAAAATCCGAACCGCAGAACTAATAGCTAGATGTTGTACGAAGACAGGAATGGAAATAATGCAAAAAAGATTAGAAATAATGCAAAAGTTTATTTTTGAGATTGAAAAAGAAATTAACTTTGCAAAAAATTTAGGAGGTGAATAAGAATGAATTTTATTGAAGTTATCAAACCGCAATTTTTTATTGAAACGCCTATTGACGGTGGAGAAATCCTAGAAAGAATTGAACGTTTTGGTAGAATATCTCATAAAAGCGAAGATAAAATAGAAGCTGGAACTGCTGAAATTTTCATAAAAAAGCTTTTGGAAATGGGGCATGAAAGTGTATTAGAGCATGTAAGTATCTCCGCTAGATTTATCTGTGATAGGGGTGTTTCTCATGAATTAGTCAGACATCGAATTGCTGCTTATACGCAGGAGTCAACACGTTATTACAATTATTCAGGGGCTATCAAATTTATAAAACCTTTGTTTTATAAAGAAGGGACTAAAAATTATCAAATCTGGTATCAATCTTGTTTAGCATCAGCTGACACCTATAGAATATTAATAATACAAGGAAGTAAACCAGAAGAGGCAAGAAGTGTACTACCCAATTCTCTAAAAACAGAAATTGTTAGCACTTTCAATTTAAGACAGTGGAGACATGTTTTAAAAATGCGCTGTAATATCAACGCCCATCCACAGATAAGAGAGATAATGATTCCTACTCTCAAAAGATTTCAAAAAGAAATTCCTATTATTTTCGATGACTTAATTATTGAGAAAAATCAAAGTCTCTCATTCCCTTTCTATACTACTTAATTTAAATCAACGAATTTAAATTAAAACCGCCCTGTGGAAAATTCCCGGGGCGTTTTTATGTACCTATTATATATCTCTGTTATATATTTATTTTTCTATTTCTATACCCATACTTCTCGCTGTTCCTTCCACCATTTTCATAGCCGCTTCTATGTCTGTTGTATTCAAATCAGGCATTTTCCTTTTAGCAATTTCTTCTACCTGCTTTTTTGTAATCTTTCCAACTTTATCCTTTAAAGGATTACCAGCTCCTTTTTGTATCCCTGCTGCTTTGCGTAATAAATCAGAGACTGGCGGTTGTTTAAATTTTAAATCAAAACTTCTGTCTTGATAAACTGTAATTTCTACAGGAATGATATCTCCAGCTTGATCTTTTGTCTTTTCATTGAATCGCGTGCAAAATTCCTGAATATTTAAACCGTGCTGACCTAAAGCAGGACCAACAGGTGGAGCAGGGTTAGCCTGTCCAGCAGGAATCTGTAAAATTAAAGTTGTTTTTATTACTTTTCCCATATTTAAATATTTTAATCTTTTTTAACTTGAAGAAAGTCTAAATCTACCGGAGTATCTCTTCCAAATAGAGACACTAATACTTTAACTCTTCCCCTTTCGTGGTCTATTTCATCCACTTTCCCTTGTTTGTCTTTAAAAGGTCCGTCAATAATAGTAACTAAATCTCCTTCTGTAAAATCTATTTTGTATTTTGGCTCTTCCTCCCCCGTTTTTTTTAAAATATTCTTTATCTCGTCGTCTTGGACAGGACGAGGAGTTGTCCCTGCTCCAATAAAACCTGTCACCATTGGGGTATTTCTTACAACATACCACGAATCATCAGTAACAATCATTTCAACAAAAACATAGCCTGGATATATTTTTTCTTCAACAACAGCGCGCTTACTATGCTTTATTTTTATTTTTTTCTCTTTAGGCACTAAAACATTAAAAATCTTATCCTGCATCTGTAAAGACTCAACTCTTTGTTTTAAACTCCGAGCTACCGCGTCTTCATATCCAGAATAAGTATGAATTACATACCAGTTTCTTCCTAAATTTATCTGCTGTTTTGGCATAAATCAATTAACAATAAAGAATTAATACAAATATCATTTAATAAGAGTGCTCATGGCACGCATGAATCCAAAATCAATAAGCCCAAGAATAATAGCAACAGTGAAAGAAAGCCCAAGAACACCCAAAGTATAACGTATTGTTTCTTTACGCGTAGGCCAATTTACTTTCTTTAATTCTTGAATAGCTCCTTTAAAATACCTTTTTATATTTTTCATTTTTTTCTTTTTAAAAATGCCCCAAAGGGCACTTTTATAGTCTATCACAAACCAAGTTTTTTATCAATCTTTTGCATCCCCTGTAAAACCAACCCTACGAACTCTTTTAAAGGAAGCTCTAATAAAGATTCACATTGTTTAATAATTTCCCGGTTAGCCCCTTTAGCAAACCCCCTTTCTTTAAAACGATTTAAAATATTATCAATTGTCACATCTTTTATTTGCTTGGAAGGTAATACTAAAACAGACGCGACAATTAAACCAGTTAAAGGATCCACACAAAATAAAGCTTTTGCCATTTTGGTTTCAGGAGCAATACCATGAATTTCATTATGAGTTTTTACCGCTTCTACAATTTCTTGATCTACACCCTGTTTCTGTAAAAACTCTGCTCCTATTAAAGAATGTTTTTCTGGCTTGTCTTTTGTATCCTCATAATCTATATCATGAAGTAGTCCAGTTATTTCCCATTTTTCTTCATCTTCTTTAAAATATCTTGCTAATTCTTTCATGGCAGCTCCACAAGCTAAACAATGCTTAATCAAATTAGGCGTTTTAACTTTATCAGTTAACATTAACAAAGCTTCATTTTCATTCATAATAGATACTCGTCTTATAAAAATTAATTCTAAGAATTATTATAAGATAGAAAAAAATAATGTCAATATCGCTTGACAAGATAGGGATTTAGTGTAGAATAATATGCAATGAAGCTGAATCTTATGAAACTTACTAAATTACTCAATGGGAAGGCTATAACCTGTTCATAAAAATTTTGCAGCGATTCAGCTTCATTGCCATACATCTTCGTATTGAACCTTGAAAAAAATTTAAAAAGAGGAGGAAAAATAAAAGAAATAAAATGAAAGGATAAAGAATTAATGAGAAAGCATATTTTTATAGAAATACTAGAAAACGGCACTAAAAAGGATTGTAAAAATTCAAGAATGAGATCAAAGATTATTTCTAGATTTAAGAAAATAAAAATTGAAAAAGAAAAAGAATTAAAAAAAGAAAAGGAGAAAAGATGAAACTGATAGAAAAGTGTAATCATACTACAAATGGAGGTTCTTGCAACACAAAGAAGAATCAAGAGACAGGGTTGTATGAACCATGTGTGTTTTCAGAATGGACAGCATGGAAAAAACAATGTAAAGGTAAAGGCAAAAAAGAAACAATAAGATTTCTTCAGGATACTATTGTGTCTCTGGATTTAAAAATGTGTCAGTGCAGAAAAAGAATAGAAAAAACATGGTGTAATCATAAGAAAACGGAAATGGAAATAAAAAATATTAAAAAACAGGTTCAAAAAGAAATAGATAAAATTAATTCTAAAATTGAATCAATCTTAAGATCAAGTCGCTATAGCAAGAATCATCTAATCAAACTATAATCTAATCATTATCTTCTCCTAATAACTCATAATTATAAAGCTAGCTAGCAAATAGGGAACCATCTGGGGTTCCCTTTTAATTTATTTGATTTCTAAAAGCTCAACTTCGAATATAAGAGTTGCATTTGGAGGAATTGCGCCAGGTTTTCCATTTTCGTTTTTCTATTCTATCATAACTTAATCTATTTTTCAAAATAAGAACCTTCGCTTCGCTCAGAATCTTGTTTCTCGCTTCGCTCGAAATATTAAGAAGTTTTTTTGTATTTCTGTTTAATTACATCCCGTAATATTTTTTCAACGCGTTTTATGCTTTCATCATCAAGTATAGAAATTGAAATTGCTTTCTTACCTATTTTTTTTATATCACTAAGTTTTTTCTTTATCTCGTTTTTATCGAATAAATCGGACTTACTCAAAAAAACATATTCAACCTTATCTAAAAGTTTTTTGCTGTAAGCTCCTAATTCATTCCTAATAATTTTGTAATCTTTTATTGGGTCAGGTGATTCTGCGGAAATAAAATGAAAAAGTGTTTTTGTCCTGTCAATATGGCGTAAAAATTTAATACCAAGACCTTTATTATCAGAAGCCCCTTCAATAAGTCCGGGAACGTCAGCCAATATCAATTCATAATAAGCGCCCAAATTTGGATTGAGTGTTGTAAATGGATAATTAGCCACCTTGCTTTTAGCGTTTGTTAACTCATTCAACAAACTGGATTTACCTACATTCGGCAAACCAACAAATCCAACATCAGCAATCAGCTTAAGCTCAAGCCTTAATTCATATTCTTCGCCAGGCAAACCTTCTTGAAATTGGGTTGGGCTTGTATTGGTAGACGATCTAAATTTAAAATTACCCTTGCCACCCCTGCCGCCTTTAGCTATAAGCAGCCGTTGTCCAATAGAAATAATCTCCGAATCTTCGCCAGCAGATAAATTATGAACTAAAGTGCCAATCGGTACTTTTAAAATAATATCTTTACCGTTTTCCCCATCATGAAGCTGAGGTTTTCCATTTTCACCATCTTCTGCTACCAATTCTTTTTTACCGCGAAACTGGGAAAGAGCGCCAATATCAGATACACCCTCCAAATAAACGCTGCCTCCTTTACCGCCATTGCCGCCAGTCGGTCCAAGACTCATCAACACTTTACTAAATGCCACTGCACCGCGGCCGCCATGACCAGCTTTCACTTTAATTTTTATATCATCAATTAACATTTAACTAATTTCTTTAGCTTCCATTCTACCCCTTCAGCAAGCTCAGGACAAACAAAAAATCTAAATCTTACCCATTTTTGCGCAAAGGGCTAAAGAGTATCAAATCTCCCTAAAAAATTAAAGTAATTATAATCTTTGAGTATCCTCCGTTGTTTCCTTTCTTTTCTTCTTTTTCAAAAGAAAATAGGCAACTATTCCAAGTATTACAATTAAAGCAATTATACCCAGAATCAATGCCCAATTTGAACCTTCTCTTTCAACTCCATCCCCAGGTACTGTTCCATCTACGCCGTAATAAGGTAAACCTTCTTCATCGTATTCTTCCTCCTCTACTACTCCTTCTGTTGTAATATTCAAAGTATAAGCAACAAGTTCCTTGCTGCAATACCTGTCACAGATAACACCAATGAATACATTCTCACTCTTTGTTATTGGTACAGAATTTGTAACAATTGCACCAGGATTTGACGCGTATTCTTCTTTTAATACACTCCTATTGCTATCATATACGGTTATGTTTATGCTTGCCTCGCTTGACGGAGTTACTTTAGCAGCCAAGGTTTGTCCTTTCTTAACAGCTACTTTGTAGAAATCCTTGGCATCTGTACCTTCTTTTCCAGAAAGATAAGATTTATATTCTCCTGATCCAACACTCATTGCTTTTTCAACTGTATCCCCGGCATCTGTCTGGCTTCCAGCATCATAACGATCTATCAAGGATATATCTAGCGAATGTGAAGCTATCGTCCAAAGATCAGATCCTGTCTTTATGTAATATTTGTAGGAGGCTTTATCTGCATTTGGCAACCAAGAACTGCTAATTGACTCGGGTGTCTTATGAACAACTGCGTCATCTTCAACTACTGCTATTCTATCTTCATTATATAAAACCAGAATAGCAATTGCTTCTTTAGATGCAGCAGTAAATGTACCCTTAATGTTGACTTCCTGTCCAGGTTTTACATTCTCAAGATAAAAGTATTCTGTTTCTTTATTCTCAAAACTTCCCCCTCCCTGGTAACTTCCTGGTTCCAGTTTAACTGCTGTTTCAAAACCATCTCCGCCTTTTGGTAAAGCCTCTTGAGCATTAACAATTCCTATTACTCCAATTAAAAGAATCCCAAAAAAGACAGCTATTGTTAAATTTTTAGCATTAATGGTTCGGCTTTGCTCACCATTAATCCTGAGCTTACTGAACGGATTAAATTTTGCCATATATTTTAAATTTTATTAATATTTAATTAGCACTTACATTTAATTAGCACTTACGACCTCTTTGATTATACCATCTTTAAAAATCTAGGGCTATTCTTTCCATTCCTAAGGTAGAAATCGAACATCATTACATTTGCGATTTATACATTTAATCTTTTCTACAATGGGTGCTTCCATACATTCGTATTCACAATAAAAGCAGTTTTCTAAAAACTGCTTTTCGCTTTTTCTTAATTCAACCAAATCTGCGTCTTTATGAACTAAATGATAGCAACCAAAAGGACACAAGTCTCCGCCTTCTACTATGCAATCAGAATCTACATCACAATAATTTGTCTGTTCTAAAAAAGCAAATATTTCCTCTTCTAACTTATTGCAATCAATTTCAGGGACAAAAATATTTTTCCAGATAAAAAATCCTCCCACGCCCAAACCAACCAAAACTATTAAAATAATTATTGGTAATATTACCTTTTTTATAATCCAAGTTTCTTACTAATTTTTTATTAAATTTTGTATGCCGATCTTTTGTTTTTTAGATATAATCATCTTTTTAATCCTGGAATTCGGGTAGCTTTATCTCAACTTTGGCCTCTTTTCTTAAGTTTTTAAGTAAATTAGATCTCATAGTCCATGTCTTCTGTTCAGTAAGGGTCTTTTTGATTTCTTCTCTTGCCAGTTCAAGGTTGGGTTCCTGAGCCGGCTTTTTCTCTTCAACTTTAATAATGTGATAACCATAAGGTGTTTTTACTACTTCACTAATCTCTCCCGCCTCAAGAGCAAAAACGGCTTTTTCAAAATTAGGTGTCATCTTGCCTCGAGAAAAAAAGCCAAGGTCTCCGGCCTTATCTTTTGTACCAGGATCTATTGATTCCCTCCTAGCCAGCTCCGTAAAATCTGTTCCGTCTTTCAACTGGCTTAAAACCGCTTTAGCTTCTTCTTCTGTTCTGACCAAAATATGAGATGCCCTCACCTCTTCCAGCTTGGCAAAATTAGTCTTGTATCTTTCAAAATAATCCTTGATTTCTTGTTCAGTAACAGTTACTTTACTGGCAACAATTTTTTCCGTTAAAATTTGCAGTTCAACTTGCCGCCTTAACTCCTCAGTAGTCATACCCACTTCAGAAAGCTTTTCCGCAGTAACTTTAAGTTCATCTATTTTTTTATCAATTTCTTCCGACCTCACTACTATATTTTGTTCTTTTGCTTTTTGCTCAATGATAATTTCGATAATCATAAATTCAAGGACGCCTTCACCAACAAGAGGTATAAATCTCTGAACAAATTCATCCTCTGTCTCCTCAGCTTTCTGCCATGTGGCGACTTGCCTCATTTGGGATTCATTACTTTGGATATAAATCCAAAGTCTCTGAATAAATTCATCCTTAGTGATTTCTACACCATTGACTATTGCTGCCACATCTTCCTTGCCTTCCGTAGCCTTGGCAGAGGAGGATTTTTCTTCCTCAATTTTAGAAACTTCCTCCCCGGCTTCTTTTAATTCTATAAATTTGAAGCTTTTGTAAAATAATTCAAATTTATCGTCTTTGATAGCTCCATTGCCAATGCGAAATACCCTTCCATTATGTTCTACTATTATTGATTCAGAGTACCAATCAGGGTATTGCGACGGAGTAACAATAATTTTGAGCGCTTGAATATTATTCAACCTAATACTTTCTCTTTCTTCAAAACGACCCGTTTCATAAAATTGCCTACCAATTTCACTAATGACTTCGTCTTTTGACTTTTGAGAACTATCATAAAACCAAAGTCCCCACAAGATATCTTCTCTTATTTCTTGTGGCGCTACACCTATTCCATTTTCAAAATCCACCCTTCTCCAATCACTCGGATATTTAATAGTGTATCCCACTTTAGAATCAATAAATATTTGCCAATCAATTGTTTTTATTGTTTGCTGTAATTCTTCCTTTTTTGCTCCAGTTACTGCTTGGACAGCTTCTTCTGAACCCTTTCTTGAAACCTCCATTGCCTTTTTGATAGCTGGCTTGGCCTCCTCAGGAACTTTTTCAAATACTTCTGCCAATATTTCTTGATGCTTTAAAGTTTTTTCAGTAATTAAAATTGCTAATTCCTCAATGTCCTTTCCTTTGTTTTGAGCGTCTTGAGTTTTTATGTTAGCTAACCCTAAAAATTCTTGATATTTCTTATTGGCTTTCTCCAAAGCCTTGATTTGATTCTTTTCTGCCATTGCCATTACCTCGGCTAATTTCTCTTCAGCATATTTTAATGCTTTCTCAGCTTTCTTTTCAACTCGAAAAGTAAAAAACATTCCTATTCTTTCACCCAAAGTATCAAGAAAATAAAATGGGCTGTCAGGAGTAAGACCTGGATCTGGTAATTCTATCCCCTGAGCCAAAACCTCTGCTCCAAAAGAAAGAATTAAAAATAGTAATGTTGTTAATAAAATTATTTTTCTCATAATTTGTTACTTCTGTTACGTTTTTATATTATTAACTCCCTATCCTAAGCGCCTTCTTTTTAGATGAACAACCAGACAAGAAATAAAATACAAAACTACGGCGTCAAAGAGTCCAATAAAAATAAGTCCGAGCAGATTTGGTCCCCCAATATCAAAAAACATTGCAGGATTAGTTGTGGTCAACCCTAATGCTCTGATAATTAGAAGAGGAGGAAAGAATAAGACAACTACAATGATAAACACAAAAATATTGACAATGGGTATATTATGCAAAGCTAGTGACAATAGAAGAAAAGGAGAAATCAAAAGAAAAATTATGGATGCTGTTAATTTTCCCAAAGTAGGTTTTAAAAACTCTAATATATTCATTTGTTTTTTAAGTAAGTTCATTTTTAAAATCTAATTCATCGATTTGTATTAAATTAACTAAAGCTTCAAATTCTTTTTGATCCACGCCTTTCATTTTTTTAAAATTTTAACAACCCCCTTATTAGCATCAACCTCAACTAAATCGCCATCTTTTAACCAAATTTTCTTTTTGGTTTTAATAATTTATTTATTTTCTCTACAAGTTGTTCTTTTTCCTGATTATTATAATATCCTTCTATTTTACCAATAAGTTTTCCGCCTTTAAAAAACAATAAAGCAGGAAGCTTTTTTATTTTATATTTCTTCAACAAAGAATCATCTTTTACTTCTGTTTTTTTATATTTTATATCCTCATCCTGAAATAATTCTTTTATTGGAATTGAACGAAGTAAACATTCTATTGAGTTATTTTTAAATAATTCTGCTACAGCCAATTTGGTTGATTTTAAAATCTGAATATCAAATTTGTCTTGAGAAATTAAAAAACCTGGATGAATCGGCTGAGCTCCATATCTATCAACAAATAGATCTGAAATTTTCCTTGAATCTTCTTTAATCTCTTTTTTTATTTTTCTATACTCCTTTTCGGTTTTAGCAACTCTTATCGCACCGATCGGACAAGCTTCCTCACACTTACCACAGTTGATACATTTAGAATTATCAACTGCTATTGTTTTATTTTTATCATCCCAATAAAAGGCGCCAACAGGACATACTTCTATTCCGCCACAATCTTCTGTGTTGTCACAAATCTTAAAATTTATTAAAACTGCCATATTTTTTATTATATTAATTATTCTTCTCCCATTCTACCAAAAAATCGCCTCTTTGGCGATTTTAATGTGTTTCGACTGGGTTTAAACCATAATTAATTTACGATGAATTAAGGACTTCTGATATTTTCAATTTCCCAAATTCATTGAATATGGTTTTAATACCAACCTCATTTTTCCACCATCCATTTTGTGCAAAATTGCCAGTTGGTGTTACGGCTGAATTTACTCTGTACAACTTTGTATCTTGTGGAATATATTTCATCATATGTGCCCATGATCGCCTCATAGCAAACCATACGGTTACGAGAATTATAGAATTATATGGTAATCCCAATTGATCCATCATATTCAATCCACCGCGCACATTATCTGGAACACTAATTGCAGTATCATGAATAACTATACTTTCAGATGGAACATCATGTTCTATAGCCCATTCTTTAAATATTAATGCTTCTGACTTTTCTCGTTTTTCATAAATAGGCATACCACCAGAAATGAAAATCTTAGGGGCCAACCCTTGTTTATATAAATCAACCGCAACTTCAATTCGTGATAAACTTTTACTTCCAAAGACAAAAATGACATCAGAAAGCTGAGGTGTATCCTCTTCACCAAAATATTTTGTTATGTCTTGCATTAAATTATCTAATTCCCTGTCTCCATCTTGAACCATACGTAATGTCCTAGAAACAATTTGTGATTGTGCCTTCGCGCCAAGCACGACTAATTCCTGCCATGTGAGATTTTGATAAAAAATGTCAACAGGTAATCCAATTAATTCAAGCCAGCGAATAAATAATTCAAATCTAGCAAAGTGTTTATTTTCTTTCCCTATCGCGACTGGACGTTTCGCCTCTCGCTTAAGAATTGTTTCCAACTCTTTTACTGCGGGTAATTCTGCTGAGTTTTTCCGATTTGAAATAATATTCATATTTTAATTCTACCAAAAAATCGCCTCTTTGGCGACTTTATTATAATAACTTTTCTTGAGAATATCTTTTAAAGGCGTAAGTATAAATTAAATAAAACGCAGCATAACCTCGGTATTCTCCAAATGATTTGAATAATTTTCTCACCTTTTGCTCTGAAACTCTTTCCTTTTCGTTCAAATAAGCAGTCACGCTTATTCTTAGCCCCATATCATTAGCTGGAAGAACGTCATATCTGCCCATGCCCCGACACATCATATATTCAACTGTCCAAGGACCAACACCTCTGATTTGAGTCAAAACATCCAAAATCCTTTCTTTATCCCATTTTTTCATTTTTTCTAGATTTATTTCTTGTTCGGCAACTTTTTTTGATACATCAACTATATATTCAGATTTTTTAAGGCTAAGTCCAAGTTTTTTGATTTCTTCAGGTTTAACCTTAGCTAAAGATTCAGGGGAAGGAAAAGTATAGTATGTTTTACTGTTTATCTTTATTGACTTCCCATATTTTTCTACTAATCTTTTTCGTAAAGCGACAGCCACAGATAAGGCAATCTGTTGTTCGGTTATGGCAATTATTAAAGCCTCAAATACTGTCGGGGTTTTTGGGGGTCTTAAACCATAGAGATTTTTAATTATTTGAGCAAATTTTTTGTCTTTTAAACCAATTTTATAAAATCCCCTTATATCATCATCTATTCCAAGCATCCATTTTATCTTTTCTTCAATTAATGACTTCCCAGCTTTATCTGGCAAAATCTCTATTGAAAGTTTTGGTTTTTCTACTAAGCCTACTGACCTGACTTTTATAAGCTGAGTTTTGTCTTTGATTTTGAGAGCTCGCTCGTATACTCCATTACTATAGTAATCAACACACTGAACAGGAAATCTTGAATAGAGACTCCCAACTAAATCAAAATTAAAGGGCGGTTTGGGTGTTATAAAGAATTTCATTATTCTAATTTTACCATACTATATTAAAAATTCTCAGCTTAAACAAAAAACCGCCTCTTTGGCGATTTTAATGTATCTCGGTCTCCCGATAAAAAAGTTCGACGGCTATCCCTAGGGCTATGGAACGATGTTGGAACCTATTTGGCAAAACTACAATAATCTTTTTTCTTTAAAGTTCTCTATATCTTCTGGCCGAAGAAGCACTGATAAATCTGCATATTTTTGCATACCAAGTGAAGGAGCGTGTGAAAACCCAACATATTCTAGTTTCTTTTCTTTATGTTTAATATAGCAAACAGCTGGAATTAAGTCTGTATCAGAACTAACCAAAATAGCAGTATCATATAAATTATCTATTGCCCCTACGATTAAATCAACGGCTATTTTAACATCCGTGCCTTTTTCTCTTATTTTCCCTTCATCATACATAATTTTGCCACGTTTTATACTAAATCCTTCTTTTTCGATTCCTGATAAAAATTTCTGTTGACCTCGTACAATTTGTTTACTCTTTTCAGTACCATTAAAATTTCTGGCAATTCCAACATAATATCTTTTTGATATACATTGACGTTCCCCAACGAGAAATTCTACAAACTTACTATAATCGAACTTTAATCCTTCTGGGAAGCTAATCTCTTCATGTTTAAGATATTTGTAGAAATTATTCCCATCAATATAAACGACAACTTTCTCTTTTCTCTTAAAAGGTATGGTAGCCATATACTTTAATTATACCATAAAAAAAAACTACCCTTGCCCAAAGGCAGGAGTAGTGCTTATAGTACTTTCATTATAGTCCTATTAATTATTTTGTCAAGAGGATAATTGTGTATAAATTTTATCAAAAAATCGCCTCTTTGGCGATTCCATGTATCTCGGTCTCTCGATAAAAGAACTAGACGGCTGTCTCTATGGAACAATGTTGGAGCCTATTTGACTCTGTTATTTTCAACAAACTTTAAATAAATCTCCCTTAATAATCTCGCATCATCTAAGGCGTTATGCTCTTGGTACTTCGAAAAATCAACCCCCAATCTTTTACAAAATTTATTCTTATTTTCATTAAATTCCTCGGGATTAACTCCTGCAGCAAAAAGCATAGAAGCAAAATCAATAGGTATCCAATGAAAAGGATCTTTTTCTTCCTCAAGCAGTTTATAAAGATAAATCGCATCAAACTGACCAACATAAGCCAACATATATGGCTTTGAATCACCAATAAATTCCTTAATCTTCTGGACAGCAATTTTTCTACTTATTTTAAGTTCTGTAAGACTAGGGCTAATATTTTTCTTTACCCACTCGTCAATTTCACCATCATACTCTAACTCCATATACAATTCCTCGCCATTCGATCTAACTAAACCGATTGAGAGTATTTCTCCTTTGTATGGATTTAAACTTGAAAACTCTGTATCAAGAAAAATAATATTATTAGAAAATGGTTTCATATATACCTCATTTTACCAAAAAATCGCCTCTTTGGCGATTTTCCTTAGAACAGAAAGAGTTTTGTGATATGATATATCCATGAAAGAAATTGAGCTTAAATTTAAAATAAAAAACTACAATAACACTAGATTAAAGATTGAAAGTACGGGTGCTGAATACAAAGGCAAATATAGACAGTTAGACCTTTGGCTTGATACTAAGAACAAAAGGCTTAAGCGTGAAAAAGAGGGATTAAGAATTAGGCAGCAGAATAACAAGTCTGTGCTAACCTTTAAAAAAACTGAGCAATCTGATGGTAAATTTCGTGAAGCCGAGGAATTAGAAACAGAAATAAGCGACCCTAAAACCGCTCTTGAAATATTTAAAAGATTGGGGTTTGAAACGCGTGTAGAGATTAGAAAAGAAAGAGAAGTTTGGAAACTTGGCAAGGTAGAAATAAGTCTAGATGGAGTTAAAGACCTAGGTACATTTTTAGAACTGGAGGGTTCAAAGGAAAATATAGAAAAAGTTATTACAAAACTTGGGTTTAAAAGTCTATCGCGAATCATCAAACATTACGGAGAACTTCAGGAAGAAAAAAGAGGTTAGGATTGAACTCTAGTTTCTCTTAAGCTATTCACCAAAAAATCGCCTCTTTGACGATTCTAATTTGCTGCGGGACTTGGACTCGAACCAAGATCTTCTCCTCCAAGGGGAGACGTGACTACCATTGCACCATCCCGCAATTTTTATAAATACCTTCAATCCATCCTTGAATCTTTCGATTCAAATTTATGCTTTTCTTCACAGAAATCCTAATTAATCCAAAATAATCTTTGCCAACATTTTTCCGATGAGTATTAATTTTGTTCTTTTTCCAAATTATTTTTTGAAAATCTTTTATAGGAAAACCTGTAGCTCTAGACCAATATTGTTGTACTTTTTTCAATTTATGCCGAGCCGTTACATGAAGATAAATACGAACATTAATTTCTGATTTCGGTATTTTACAAATTTCATAAAGCCATTCTAAAAATATCTTTATTAAATATGGATCTGAATTTCCTAATTGAACTAAACTTCCATTCAATTTTTCTTTACTGCCTTCCCCCCAATACAAAGCTGTACCAATCATCCATAAATCTCTTTCGCTAATATTCTTTATTTCATTTATCGCTTCTTTTTTTATTTTCTTTGTAATAATCCTTTTTTGGTTTTTTCTTGCAAGGGCTCCGCGAAGCGCAGCTGATAATTTCTTTTTTGTTAATCTCTGTTTTTGTCTTTTACTTAACCCAACGCTTCTCAACCATAAAGACAATGTTGATTTGGCAACAGGAACTTTTTCTAATATTTCGGAATAAGAAAAGCCTCTCTTACGAAGCTTAATAGCTAATTCCTTTTCTTTATATTTTAATATCATCTGAACCACTATTAGTATTACTCTAATTATACTATCATGGTTCGATATTGTCAAAATACTTTATAAAGTTGGGAAGTTAAAAGTTAAACTTTAAGATATTTATTCATTGCCCAGAAGCTGGATACTATTCCTAAGAATATACCAAATAGTGTTTGATATAGAAGAATATACCAAAAATGCGACCAAAAATACAGACTCATGCTTATTTCAGCAATAAAAGATTCTACTCTAGGGCTACCCCACATAACAAGAGGGATTAAGATTAAAATCGCAACAAAAGAAGCGATTATGCCCTGAAGCGCTCCTTCTAAAAGAAATGGACCGCGAATAAACCAATTAGAAGCTCCAACTAATTTCATTATTTCAATCTCGCCTTTTAGAGAATAAATTGCCATGCGAATCGTGTTAAAACTAATAAGAAGACTCAAAAACGCTGCAATAAGGATAACTAAAATAGAGCCTAATTTTATTCCCACTGATAAAGCGTTAATCCTTTCAATCACTCTCTGGTTTTCCATTAAATCTACTGTAATTAATTTCTCTTTAAAAACTGAATTATTAATGTCATCAATAATTTCTGTATAATATTTTGTGTCTTTAGCTTTGATATTTAGAGAAGCGGCTAAAGGATTTTCCCCTAATTCTTCCAATGCTCTTTTTATAGTCGGATTTCTGCTACTTTTTTCTTCAAAAATTTTCAATGCTTCATCTTGGGATATATATTCAATTTTAGCAATTTTTTCACTGCCTATAAGATCATCGCGAATTCTTAAAATATCTTCTTCTGGAACATCTCTTTTAAAATAAATGCTAATATCCATCTTTTCTTTCAAAATATTAATAAGATTATTGCTAGCATCATTAAATATTAAAATTGAACTTAAAATAATCAAACTGATAGTCAGCATTACTATGCAAGTAAAAGAAAGCCAATTGTTTCTAACTAACCCTTGCCAAGCTGTGCGAAAAACTCTTTTTATTAGAATAAACATGTGATTAAATTGTTAAATTGTCTCGTTGTTAAATTGTTTTTAATTATATAAGATATTTTCCTTCCTCTTCATCACGAATAATTTTTCCTTTATCCAAGCTGATAACCCTTTTCTCTAAAGTATTTATTACCTCTTTATCATGAGTGGCTAAAATTATAGATGTGCCGAGTTCATTAATCTTCATTAAAAGTTTTATAATCTCCCATGTATTAATCGGATCTAAATCCCCTGTAGGCTCATCCGCTAATATTAACTCTGGTCTTTGAGCCAAAACGCGGCATATAACCACCCTTTGTTTTTCTCCAGCAGAAAGTTGATGTGAAAAATTATTCGCTTTTTCCTCTAGACCTACTAGTTTTAATAATTCAGGAGCGTCTTTTTTTATTGCTTGCTCAGAATAACCAGCCACTTCCATGGCAAAAGTCACATTTTCATAAGCTGTTCTATTAGCTAATAATCTGAAGTCCTGAAATACCATCCCAATCTTCCGTCTAAGAAAAGTTACTTCTCTGGGTTTAAATTTATTAATATCCTTATCGTCAAAAAAAATTCTCCCTTTGGTTGGAAGCTCTTCTTTTATCAACATTTTTAAAATTGTCGTTTTTCCTACTCCTGATCTTCCTACTAAAGAAACAAATTCTCCTGATTTTACTTCAAAAGTAATATTATCCAAAATTAAAGAACCGTTATAAGCCTTTGAAACATTTTTAAAATAAACTAATGGCATAACTAAAAATTTAAAATTTTATCTAAATTTCCATCTAGCACCTCATTAACATTACCTATTTTTTTACCAGTGAGATGATTCTTTACTAATTTATAAGGATGAAGGACATAAGAACGAATCTGATTACCCCATTCAATTTTTATTTTTTCGCCCTTTAATTCTTTCAAAGTTTTTACTTTCTGTTTCTCAGCTAATTGATGAAGTTTAGCCCTTAAAACAGTCAAAGCTTTTTCTTTGTTCTTAAACTGCGATCTTCCTTCCTGGCAACCAACAACTATCCCAGTAGGCTTATGGCGTACCCTTACAGCTGTTTCCACCTTTTGAACATTTTGCCCGCCTGGACCTGAAGAACGAAAAGTCTCAATTTCTAAATCGCTTTCTTCTAATGGAAGTTCTTTCGCCTCAATAATCGGCAAAACCTCCACTAAAGCAAAAGAGGTGTGGCGAAGTTTAGCAGAAGAAAAAGGAGAAATTCTTACCAAACGATGTACACCATTCTCATTTTTTAAAATTCTATAAACATCATCTCCGCCTATCTCTGCAATAGCGTTTTTAATGCCGCCATATTCATTTTCTCTCTTGTCTAATAATGAAAATCTCCAATTTTTCCTTTCTGAATATTTCTGATACATCTTTAAAAGCATCAAAGTCCAATCTTCGGCATCTTGACCGCCAGCACCGGCATACACAGAAAGTGTTATATTATTTCCTCTAGGCATCCTGAGAATTTTACCAAATTTAGGCCTGAAAAACAACTTATAAAAATAAATTTTATTCTTTATTCTTTATCAGTAATTAAAGGAACAAAGGTAAATCCTTGAAAACGCTTAATATCAAATTCATTTTCCGCTTTTTTTATCCAAAGTTGTACTTCTCCATTAAGAGGAGTAACTATTCTTCCGCCTGTTTTTAATTGTTTCAGCCAATCTTTAGGAACTTCACTTACTGCAGCTGAACAAAGAATCTTATCAAACAGAACTTCCTTTTCATAACCTTTAGAGCCGTCAGCGCAAATAAATTCTACGATGCCTTTTTTTATAAAATTGTATTTTGCTACGTTTCTTTCTCCAAATTCTTTTAATTCAGGAATTCTTTCTATAGCAATTACTTTTCCTTCGGGTTTTTGACTTACAATATAACCCAAAAGAGCACTTGTCCATCCAGAACCAGCGCCAATATCCAAAATCTTTTCTCCTGCTTGCGGCTGAAGAAGCTCTAATATAAATGCCACTGTAAGGGGCTGGGAAATAGTCTGTCCAAAACCAATCGGTAATGGAATATTTGAATAAGTATCATCTTTATACTTAGAAACTACAAAATTCTTTCTATCAATAGCAAAAAATGCCTCTATAATATGAGGGGATTTTAAATAACCTGAATCAATAATTTCCTGAACAAGATCTTCTTTTGATAACATTATTAATAGTTCTAACCAATTATATCATAAAAAATTCTTTAAAATCAGAAATAAGAACCTGTTCGCTTTGCTCCAGAACCTTGTTTCCTCACTCCGTTCAGAAATAAAAGAAGTCCTTGTTGTTAAATCAAAAGGGCTTTTCTAAATAATATATTGGTCAAAAGAATAAGGTAATCTATTCACCAATTCTGTAGTCTATGTCTTTTGGAGGAACAACCCGTCCGCCTTCAATATCTCGCTTGAGATAAAAACGGGGTTTGCCTATGACATCAAAAATTGTTTCATAAGGCTCAAAAGAAATCGCTTCTTCTCCAAAGTTTAAATTATTTAAATCTCGCACCATTAATACAAGCGTAGCAACAGCTGAAATTAAAGTAACTGATAAAAGAAGGGATGGTAATACAGGAACTCTAACCAAAAATATACAAAATATAAGTGTTGCTGCTAAAGATAAAATAACTAACCACTCCATCTTACCTAACTTATCCTTACCATCCATATATAACTTTTCTCTTGCTGTCGTTATCTGATTCAAAAGAGGTAACAAATTAGCGTAAGTTTCATCCTCTTTAACCGTTTCTAATTCTTTCACCTCTGCAAGTGATTCTATGATAGCATTAAAATAAGGATCGAGTTTACCATAATCATCCCATTCTACTTCAAAAAACTTGCAAACATATTTATCAATAAGCTCTTGCTCTTTTTTCACCCATTCTCTCTGTTTGGGAAAACCATCCAGAATCTTTACAAATAAATAGTAAGTTTGTAATCCACTTACTTCTATTGCTACATTTGCTCTTATTCTTTGAAATCGCGAATAGAGATCTGTAATAAAAAAACCTACAAGGATACCAAAAAGAAGGCCTGTCATTCCTAAAATGGAATTAATTGTCTCGTTAACTTCTCCGCTTGTTGGGAGGAAAAAAACAAATAAGAAGGATAGCGCTATTACTATAACTATTAGATATTTGGTTTTAATTTTTCTAAGAAAACCCATAAAAAAATATATAAATTATTTTAATTATTAATCTACATTGGAAGTAATCCTGTGCATCTCCAGTTTATCTCTGCCATTTTTGTTTCTACATTAATTACACAAGCAGGATTACAACCTTCTTTTTCTATATCTAAATCTATCCACCAAGTCCCAGTAACTTCATTGCATATATAAGTATCTTTCAGCTTATCACCGCATTGGCCCTGAATAGCAATTTCTTTAGCTTCTGACAAACTAAGTTTTATATCAGTGCCTTTTTTCTGGCAAAATTCCTCAGAAGAAATTGTAGTTGTCGTAGTTAATCCAATTGTCGTTGTTGTAGCAGAAGGAAGATTTATTGTTATAATCCCTTGATTTATTAAATATCCTCCAACAAACAACAATCCTAGTATTATAAAGAAAATTGAAGCTGATCCTTTTTTATTCATGTTTTTATTTTATATATTTGTTCTTATTTTACTATATTCTTAGTTAAAGCGAAAGTAAGAATTAATGAATAATGTCAGAATCTGTTTTAAACATTAACTAACCTTTTGTTCTGCCAATATTCATAAAATGGTCCAATGATAAAACCAAACAAGAAATAGAAAATTAAATCTTCTAAAGGAATCCCGATGATAATAATTCCACTTAAATATTGGGACATCCATGTTTTATGTATAAAACCGGGAAAAAGCCAAATAAAGGCATAATAAGATGGTAGCGATACAATAGCCATTAAAATCCCGCTGGCTAAAGCATTCAAAAACAGATCTCTTCTAGTATACAATATATAGATAGCTGCTGTTATCATTGCTATTGTACTAGCCCAAAATGAAGTAATATTTAATCCCCAAAATAAAAAAGCAATTATAAAAAATAAAATCAAACAAATATTAAAGGCTCCGGTATCATTAGTCTTTTTAATGCGTTTTGATAATCTTTTTTTATATATAGCTCCATATAAAACCGCAGCTATACCACCATTACTAAATCCCAGTAGAAAATCCTCTATTCCTACTCTTGTATTAGTAATAGTTTCTGGCCTCCACCAATCAATTGTCCACCAAAGATAAGCAGTAATTACACTACCTATACCTACTAAAAAACTCATGAAGATCATTTCTTTTCTATAATCCTTACGAAAGAAAAATAAAATCGCCCAAGGAATCAAAAAAACAATCGTTCCAACTAAATATGCATATTTAAAATTCAACATAATTTTCTGTAATTATAACCTATTTGACTTCTTTAATTCAATAGAACCGTCTCTTCCAATTTTATAAAAATTGCGAAGCTTCATGATCAGAAAATTTAAAAAGGAGTAGACTACTACTCCCTTTTCCTTTCTCTATTAATTAGGTCTCTATTAATCTGAAGCAATGTTTCCCTGATAAATTTTGTTTTTATATATAGAAAATAAAAATGTATTTTCAAGGTTCAAGCTAAACTAAGAATACTCTATTTTAGAGTATTCATATTATATAATATCTATATGGAAAAGTCAATGGTTGAGACAAGTCCACTGAAACTTTAGTGAAAGCAGGGGCGGCAGGGCTTGAACCTGCGACCTGCGGTTTTGGAGACCGCCGCTCTCCCAACTGAGCTACGCCCCTATTTCTTCATTTCCTTATGACTAGTGTGTTTTCTGCACCAAGAACAATATTTTTTTAATTCTAATTTACGCTCAACAGTTTTTTTGTTTCTGCGCGTATAATAATTGATATGTTTGCACTCTGTACACTGTAATCTTACTATAAATTCTTTTTTCATAGCTAGTATTTATCTGTTGTTAATTGATATTTGTTAGTTGTTAGTTGATCTGAGCCGATGGAGGGAATTGAACCCACGACCCCTTTCTTACCAAGAAAGTGCTCTACCACTGAGCTACATCGGCTGGACTTGTGGGTGCGGTAGGACTCGAACCTACGTAGACCTAAGGTCGCGAGATTTACAGTCTCGTGCAATTGCCGCTATGCGACGCACCCGTAAATTCTATCTCAGTCATTCATTTTGCCACCTAGGCAAATATTTATCAAGTTTTCAATACAGAGCCACCCATCGGACTCGAACCGACAACCTACGCATTACAAATGCGTTGCTCTACCAATTGAGCTAGAGTGGCAAAGACTGATTATTGGAATATTTTTCTATCCAATCTAAGATCTGATCAAATAATCTTTTATCAGCATATCTTATAGAAACTGTTCCGTATTTTGATTTTTTCTTATAGCTTCCTGCTTTGCCTTGATGAATATAAGAAGAATAAAATTGTTTTAAAGAAATATTGGTAATTTCTGACCATTGTTTTTTAATCTTAGTTTCATCTTGATCCTCGTATAAATGAAGCGATATTCTTAATCGATTTTCTTGAATACCACAAATATTTCGGAGAAATTTTAAAAAAACTTTAATCATCTCTGGATTACTATTAACGAAATCCACATAATTGCCACTTCTTTTTGTTCCCTCAGCCCAATAAAGCATAATTCCTGCTATCAATAGAAGCTCATCATCTTTACTTAATTTCTTTTTTATCTTAAATGGAAGTTTATAAAATTTATGAAAATAAATTAAGTTTGCTGCATTACTTCGATTTCTTCTTGGAATATCATTTTTTTCTAACCAATAACGAACTTTGTTATTAGAGATTTTAAGATCTTGCGCTATTTGAAACATTGATCTTTCTTTAATCTTGTACAAAAAGCAAATATCTTCAACTAATTTTTGATGTCTATCTACCATAAGCCATAAAAGACGATTAATTATTCCCCACCTTTCTTTTCGTACAATTCTATTAATAAACCCTGAACTACGTTATCTTCTTTATCTATTCTATAAGCCTGAAGTAAAGTCCAACGAGCAGAAGAAAAATCTTCCTGCCAGAGATAAATACGAGCTAGATTTTTAAAAATCGTAATATCGTCTGGATCATTTTCAATCTTTTTCAATAACTTTTTTTCTTCATCCTTTGTATTTAAAATATGCGAGGCATCTGTATTATCTTCTATTAACTTTCCTTCGCCAAAAGCTTTAATAATACCATTCTCTTTATCTTTTATATCATCATTGTTTTTCCTTTTTCTAATGCTTGATAAATTTTTAAAAATTGTTCTATCAATTCTTAAAATTATTATTCGTGAACGAACTAAAGATTTTTCTATAAAAAGAAAAAACTGGTTACAGGCTTTTTGATAATTCTCTTTATTAAAAATCCTGCGAAACCTTTCTAAAAATCTTTGTTTTCCTTTTATTATTTCTCCCTCTTCTGGTTCTTCTGTAATCTTTTCACTTTCTTCGCTTTTTTCGCCTTTAAATATAAAAATCAAACCAACTATGCCTAGAATAATCAAAAGGGGCGGAAGAATATTAAACATATTAAATTTTGAAACGAATAAAACGACCAACTTCTATATTCTCGCCAAATTTGGCAACAGCTTCCTGAATTAATTGATCAATGTTTTTAGTTTCGTCTTTAATAAAAATCTGTTTATTTAAGCAAACTTGTTGAAATTCCTTTTCAAACTTGCCATCAATTATCTTTTTTATGATTTCTGGCGGTTTATTGCTTTTTTTAAATTCTTCCATATATTCTTTCTTCTTTTCTTCAATTATTTCTTCGGGAATTTCTTTGGAAGAAACGTATTGTGGATTTAAAGCTGCTATGTGCATTGCTAAATCATAAGCCAGTTTTTTAAAATCAGGATTATTAGCCACAAAACTAGTTTCGCAACGCAATTCTACTAAAACGCCTAATTGATTATTTGAATGGATGTATACTTCTATCATCCCGGATTTTGTGTCATTATCCTGCTTTTTCTCAGCTCGCAATTGCCCTTTTTTCTTTAATATTGCATTTGCTTTAGAAATATCCCCCTTTGCTTCTTCCAGGGCTTTTTTACACTCCATTACAGGGGCAAAAGTTTGTTTTCTTAATTTTTGAACATCATCAATTGGTACCATTGTTATCTATTAATTGTTAGTTATTATTTGTCTTCCTTTGCCTGTTTTATGGCTTGATCCACTTTATCTAAAATATAATCAATGGAGGACTTTGCGCTATCATTAGCAGGAATCGGATAATTTATAGAGGTTGGATCATCATCAGTATCTAATACTGCCACAATTGGAATTTTTATTATGCGCGCCTCTTTTGCCGCAGTATCATGAATTTTAGGATCTATAATAAATAAAGCATCAGGCAACTTAGACGTATCTTTTAAACCGACAAATTGCTCTTCCAATTTAGCCATCTCCTCCTCTAGTTTCCTTCTCTCGTGTTTGGTATATTTTTGCCATTCACCAGATTTCTTTTTTTCTTCCAATTCTTTCAAATATTTAATCCTCTCATTTAATGTTTTAAAATTTGTTAAAGTTCCGCCTAACCAACGATTAGTAACATAGGGAAAATTATATTTTTTTGCTAATTTTTCAATCCCGTTTTTTGCTCCTGGTATAGCTCCGACAAAAAGAATTGTACTACCTTTTTTAATTATTTCCTTCATAAAATCCAAAGCCACTTCTAATGCTTTTGCTGTTTCGCCTAAATCAATGAAAGATACCTCTGTACTGGATTTAAGAGTAAAATATGCGGCTTGAGGATGATTGCGGGTCTTCTTATGACCATAATGCACTCCCGCTTTTTCCATTTCAACTTCTTCAACTGATTGTTGTTTTTCTTCTACCATATTGTTGTGTTTTTCTAATCTACCACAAAAGATGGTAGGAATCAAGAAGTTTAAAAACACTACGACTGAAAAGCCGTAGTGTTACAGTGGGACTTGTCCTCAAATACGAGAACATTTATTATATTATCACATTATATAAACTAAAGTCAACCCTTCCCCTATATTTTTATTGCTTTTTTAAGCTTTTTTTGCTACAATTTCTTTATTCCTTAATTTGAGCGAAGCGAAAATCAAGGTTCTGTGAACAAAGTAAACAGGTTCTTATGATACAAACTTATGAAAAAAGACATCCATCCAAAATACAATACTAAAGCAACTGTAAGTTGCGCTTGCGGGGCTAAATTTGATGTTGGCTCTACTATTGATAAAATGGAAATTGAAATTTGCTCACGCTGCCATCCTTTTTATACCGGGCAAAAAAAATTGATAGATACTGCTGGTCGTGTCCAAAAATTTAAAAATCGACTTGAAAAAACAAAGAGTATCAAAAGTAAAAAACCTATCTTGAGTAAAATTGAGAAAAGAAAGAAAAAAAACAAACAAAAAGGCAAAAAACTCGCTAAATAGCGGAAAAAGAAATAAATGAAATTAGAAAAATTAGAAAAAGAAAAAGAAAATCTTTTTAAGAAACTCGGTAGCCCTGAGTTTCTTTCAAATAAAAAGAATTTTGAAGAAGCTTCCCGTAAATTGAAAAAAATTGAAGGCGAGATAAATTTTCTTAAAACACTCGCAAAAACAGAGAAAAAGATAAAAGAAGCTAAAGAAATTTTAGCTGAGGCGACTGATGATGAACTTTTGTCTTTGGCAGAAGAAGATTTAAAAAAGAATAAACAATTAAAAGAAAAGATTTTAGCAGAAAAGGCAAAAAAATTGGAAGAAAACAATAATGCATCTGTGATTAAAGGCATTGTGGTGGAGATTAGGGCTGGAACTGGAGGCGAAGAAGCGGCATTATTCGCTCATAACTTATTCAGAATGTATAATCGATATGCTGAAAACAAAGGATGGCCAATTAAAATTATTAATATGAATAAAACGGCATTAGATGGCTTAAAAGAAGGAGTAATGGAAATAAATAATAAAGAATCTTTTGAAAACCTAAAATACGAAGCTGGTGTGCATCGAGTTCAAAGAATACCATTTACTGAAAAATCTGGACGTATTCACACTTCTACAGCAACAGTAGCCATTCTTCCTCAAGTAAAAAATATAAAGATAGAAATCAAGACAGAGGATTTAGAAGAAACATTTTTTCGTTCTTCGGGTCCAGGCGGACAAAACGTCCAAAAAGTAGAAACAGCAGTGCGTATTATACACAAACCTACAGGCATAGTAGTTACCTGCCAAAGCGAAAGACAGCAAAAACAAAACAGGGAAAAAGCTTTGGAATTCCTAAAAAATAAAGTTTTTAATAAAAAGCAAAAGGAGGCGATAGGAAAAACAGAAAAAGAAAGACGCGACCAAATAGGTCGCGCCGAGAGATCAGAAAAAATTCGTACTTATAATTTTCCACAGGATCGTATCACTGACCATCGTATTAAAAAATCCTGGCATAATATTGAACAAGTCCTCAATGGAAATTTAGATGAAATAATTAGAGATATTAAAAAGGAATATCATCAGGAATAATTTCCCCTGATTCTTCTTCCAAAACAGGAAGATCTTCCTTATTTGAATCCGCTTTTTCTGGCGGCATTTTTAATTCTTCTCCTTCTTCTTGCATTCTTCGGGGACCAAAACTAATATTTTCAGAAATAATTTCAATTCTGGTTCTTTTTTGTTCATTCGCATCAACCCAACTTCTGGATCTAATTCTTCCTTCCACAAAAACCAAACGACCTTTAGCAAGATACTGATTGCATGACTCAGCCATTTTTCCCCAAACTACTACATTATGAAATTCCACTTCTTGTTGTTTTTCCCCATTTGCATTTACCCACGCTCTATTAGTAGCTACCCCGAAATTAGCTACTGATTTACCAGAAGGCGTATTATGGAGCGTAACATCTCTAGTAAGATTACCAATAATAAACACTTTATTTAAATTCATAATTTTATTTCCGCCAGGTGGCGGATTATCTAATGTTTTCGACCCTGCCCCTCTGTTTTTATTCTTCTTTAAGGATTTCGCTAAGTTTTTTATCTAATTCCTCAAGACTAATTACTTTTTCCTCTTCTTTGCCCTCTATAGCTTTTTTATCCACCGAAGCTTTAGCGAAGGTAGAAACAGAAGAAGGATCCTTTTGTTTCCTAAAAACAGGCTTCCTGAAGGTGGAGCGCGGAACTTTTCGTTTTTCTTCCGGTTTTATATTCAAAACCATAAAGCGAATAAAGTCATCATTTAGCCTGAGTTCTTCTTCTAAGCGCGCCAAAGAATCTTTAGATAATTTAAATTGAATATAGCCAAAATAAGCATTCCTTTCTTTCTTTACAGGATAAGCCAACTGTTTTAATTGAGGCGATTGACTAAAAATTGTCAAGGCGCCTGATTTTTCTAATTGCTTCAATAAATTATCAAATTTTTGCTCAATTGCTTTCTCCTCTAATCGAGACGAAAACCAAAAAGATAATTCATAATTATTATTTTTCTGTTCCATAAATCTATTTTTTTGTAATTTGCTTCAAAAGTTCTTTTCCGATTTTAGAATTTTCTTTTAAAAACGTCCGCGCTGTTTCAAATCCTGCCCCCAATTTTATCTCACCAAAACTGTAAGTTATTCCTCTTTTCGTAATAATGCCTTCTTTAACCCCCATATTTAATAAATCGCCGTAATAAGAAATGCCTTCGTTATAAAGAATATCAAATTCTGTTTCCCTGAAAGGCGGAGCAACTTTATTCTTTACTACCTTTGCTTTTATGCGCGATCCTATTATTTCATCTCCTTTTTTAATTTGAGCCCTCCTTTTTAATTCAATCCTCACTGAAGAATAAAATTTTAAAGCTTTTCCTCCTGGGGTAGTAACAGGATTACCAAACATCATCATTCCTATTTGCATTCTTGTTTGATTAGTAAAAATAATTGCTGTGTTGCTTTTATGCGCTATCGCGGCTAATTTCCTTAAAGCTCTACTCATTAATCGAGCCTGCAATCCAATTTGTTGATCGCCCATTTCTCCTTCTATTTCAGCTTTTGGGGTTAATGCTGCCACTGAATCAACAATGATTAAATCTATTGCTCCTGAACGAACCAAAACTTCTACTATATCCAATGCCTGTTCTCCATTATCAGGTTGAGATATCAATAATTCTTTTGTTTTTACTCCAATTTTATTAGCATATTCTGGATCAAGAGCATGCTCTGAATCAACAAAAGCCGCCCTCCCCCCTTTTTTTTGAACTTCAGCCACAATATGAAGAACTAAAGTAGTTTTTCCAGAAGATTCAGCGCCATAAATCTCAACAATTCTTCCTCGTGGAATGCCGCCCACTCCTAAAGCCAAATCTAATGACGGTGAGCCTGTAGGAATAACATCAACATCAACCCTCCTAACTCCACCAAGCCTCATTATTGTACCTTCACCAAATCTTCCTTGAAGATCACTCATTATCTGATCTAGAACATCTCCATTTTTTTCAGAAGAATTAGATGTATCTTTTTTCTTTTTGTTTAAAGATTTAACCATAGAAGAATCTTTATTCTAAGCTATATTAACACTTTTAAAAAGATCTCACAACCCGAAAATTATTTATTTCGAACGCAGTAAAAAACAAGGTTCTGCGAGTAAAACGAGCAAGTTCTTATAACTGCCTATAACTGCTCATATTCAATTATTCAATAACAGCATAAATGATTTGCCGGACTAAAACGGTTTCATATCCTAAAATATTTACTGCCCTAAATTGAATATTATTAATGCCTGGCGCAAGAACAATTCTTTCATCAAATGAACCATCCTTCTCAAAAGAAATCTCCTGATCTTTAATAAAAAATCTTTTCCCGCGAATTACTTTTCCAAAAATTAGTAGTTCTGCCTGATTCGTAGTAAAATCACGATCTGGTGAATAAAGAATAACTTTAGCGGGAAGGATGAAAGAACTAGCTTCATAGATAAAATAAAATAAAATAAATCCCCAAAAAAGATATTTTAATATTTTTGGAGAAATATTTTTAAAAAAAGAAACAAATTTTGATTGATAAGTTAAAAACCTATTTTTAGGAAGTAAATCGTATTTACCAGAAGATAAATCTCTCCCATTGCTTTTTTGATAAAGTCCAAGAACTTTTTTATTGTCTAATTTTAAAAAATTGGCATCTTTTTTTATCACGCCCTTCAAATAAACCGGCGGTGGTAAATTTCCATATTTATCATTTTCTAAATCTTTAAGTATGGATGATAAGATTTTTGTTTCTTCAGAAACTTTTTCTAAAGACCATCCTTTTTCCTGGCGCATTTTTTTTAAAAAAGCGCCACATAATAAACTTTCTTTATCGTTCATAGTTTTCTTTTTTATTAAAAAGATTAATTTTCTTTCTCTGCTTTTACAAATACCTCTCTTGGCTTAGCCCCATTAAGCGGTCCAACTATTCCTTTTTCTTCTAAAATATCTAAAAGCCTGGCAGCTCTTGCATAACCAATTCGCAATCTTCTTTGCAATAAAGAGGCTGATGCTTTTTGAGCTTGTACTACCACATCATAAGCATCTGGATACAATTCATCTTCTTCTGTTTGATCTAACCCTCCAAAACTAATGCTTCCAGGAGATGGTGATCCCTCTATAAATTCTTGCAAATCCTCGGACAAACCATTTTCTTCTTCTTCAACTCCTGACTCTTCAATAATAAACGTTACTAATTTATTAACTTCTTGTTCTGAAACATAAGCGCTTTGAATCCTTCGTGGTTTGGAAGAATCAGGGGCAAGATAAAGCATATCCCCACTGCCTAAAAGTTTTTCTGCCCCAGCCATATCCAAAATGGTTCGAGAATCTACTTGCGAAGCTACTTGAAAAGCAACTCTCGCTGTAATATTTGCTTTAATTAAACCAGTAATTACTTCCACTGACGGCCTTTGCGTAGAAACAATGAGATGAATTCCTGTGGCCCGAGCCATTTGCGCGATTCTAATTATTAAACCCTCTAAATCACGACCATAACGCGCCATTAAATCAGCTAATTCATCAATAATTATTACTATATATGGTAATGGCATTTCCTTTTTTGCCAGAGCTTTGAGATTATACCCTTCAATGTCACGACTTTTATATTCAGAAAGCAAATTATACCTTCTTTCCATTTCATTTGTGACCCAACGAAGCGCTGGAAGTACTTTTTTATAATCAGTAATAACTGGCGTCAAAAGATGTGGTATCTCGTTATAATGAGAAAGTTCAACTCTCTTTGGGTCTATTAAAATTAATCTTAATGTTTCCGGAGAATTTTTAAAAAGAAAGGACGAAAGAATACCATGAATACATACGGATTTTCCCGAACCTGTAGAACCAGCTATTAAAAGATGCGGCATTTTGCTCAAATCCGCCAACAATGCTTCGCCTTTCACATTTCTGCCTAATGCAAAAAACAATGACGAAGCGATTTTTGGAAAATCACTTTCTTTTAATAAGGCCCCCAAACGAACTAATGAAATGGATTTATTGGGAACCTCAACACCAACTAATGATCTTCCAGGAATAGGAGCCTCTATACGCAATGGATGAGCTGCTAAGGCTAAAGCTAAATCGTTTTGAAGCGCAGTGATACTAGAAAGCTTTACGCCTTCAGCCGGCTTAAAAGTATATTGGGTAACTGTTGGCCCCACATTTACTTCTCCCACTTCCACATCAATTCCAAAGTTTTGAAGAGTTCTTTTAATAATATTGGCATTGGCCCTAATATCACCAACGCGAGGACGAATACTTTCAGTTTCCAATAATCCTAATGATGGAAATTTGTAATTACTTTTTGATCTTATAAAGGCGCGCATTTTCTTTTCTGATTTGGCTTCTTTATCTTTTTGTTCTTTATCAGTAATCTCTTCAATTATTTTTTCTGGCTCAGAAATTACTTTTTCTTCCACAGATTCTGGAAAAGAAGAAATTTCTGCCTCTTCTTCCTCTTTTTCTTTGCTCTTTCTCAAAAATCTAAGAGGAATATTCAAAACTAATAAAAATCCCGAGATTAAAACAGCTGTATATATAATCAAAGTAGGCCAAAGCCCCAAATAATTTTTTAGCAAAGCGCCTATAGTACCAACTATACCGCCTTTGCCATTGGCAAAAATCTCAAGAAGAGAAAGAATTGAAAATAGTATAAAAAAACACCCCTGAAATGTAAAAATAGTAAAATTAATCTTTTCAGATAAAGAGCGGAAAAAAATAAATGATATTAATAAAAAAAGGATTGGTAAAACAAAATATCCCCACCCTAAAAGATAATCAAAAAGCTTAAATACCCCCCTTCCTATAGGACCAGCTAGATTAAAGGAGCTTAATATTAAAATTAAAGCTAAACATAAAAAGAGAATCGCATAAAGGCTATTCCTAATTTCTGTGCCCAAAGATGCCTCTGGAATTATTCTCCTTAAAATTTCTCTTCCATTTTCCAAAAAGTTGATTTTTAGTCCTTTCTTCTTTTTACTCATTGCTTACATTTTAACATAAAAGAAAGAGACTATGTATACCTATCAGCTACTTTAGAAGCTCCATAAGATTCAGGTTTAGTCTTAACATTAAAACCAGAACCTCTAACCATGCCGATTATTTCTTGAAGCATCTCCTTTGTTTTTCCTTTAGAGCCAATGTCTACATGAACCTCAAAATCAAAATTAATATTTTTATCTTGAGATAAATTAAATAAGATTTCTTCGGCTAATTTCAAAGAGATCATCACTTCTTGATAAATTCTTTCCCTCAAACTATTAATCTTTTTTTGGTTAACTCTTCGCCAAAAGAATCTTCCTCCATGTCCAACACGATAAACAACAATAGCGCTAACAAAATCTGTTGTCCCGTGATTAGCAGAATCTGTTCCAATCACAACTTTATATTTTTCCATAAGGTCAGACTTAATATAAAAGAGAAGCTCTTTCACAAGTTCCTCATAACTAAATGACTTGCCACTTGGTGAATTAAATCTCTTCTTATTATCCATTGTAAAATCTAATAGTTAATAAAAGGCAAAAGACCCATTACTCTGGCTCTTTTTACGGCTTTTTTTAATAAACGCTGGTGCTTGGCGCATAAATTAGTTTTTCTTTGGGGATAAATCTTCATCTGGCTGGAAATAAAGCGCTTCAAGGTTTCCACCTCTTTATAATCTATTTCCTTTTTGTTTTGAAGACAAAAATAACATTGAGACATAATAATAACAAATTTTTAATTTTAATTTCTAACGGCTGGCTAATTCTTTAAGATAAGAAATATCCCTTTCATACCTATCAGCTATCGCCAATACACTATCTCCGTAAAAACGATAACGTGTATTAGTGGATCCGGAAAAATAAATCATTGCTGCCCGCCATTCTGCATCCCTTGTTTGCTTTGCCGCCCCCCATTTGGCTAAATACAAAGCAGCAGCAGCAAAAGCATCTCTAATATCCCAAGGATTAGCAGGATTATTCCCTGTCATCTTAGACACTTGATCCTTATAGGCCATCCATGTTGAAGGAATAAATTGAGCTGGCCCCATTGCTCCACCCCAACCAATCTGTTGTCCACTTCTGAACATTGGACAGGAAACAGGAGTCGTATTAGGATCTAATCCTAATTCCCTACAAATTTGTAAAAATGGTTGCTGATCCCTGCTTGGTTTCATAATCTCTCTCCAGCTTTTACTTGGGGGATCCCCAGGACGATTACAAGTTCCTACATTCTGTCCTAAATTAGATTCCTGAGTCAAAACCGCCAAAAGAAGGGCTGGCCTTACTCCTGTGCGACTGTTCACCCAATTGGCTATTTCCAATGCTTCACCAAAAGTAACTTGCGTTTTTACTCCAATCAACTGATAAATACGCGCTCTAATCTCATTCGCTCTTTGCCTTGATTCAGCCAACATTTGTTGATACTTGTCTTCATTTCCATCGGTAACATGCCAAAGTTGAACCTTTTCACCCTCTGTTCTTTTTAAATCGTCTTCCTGAAGTAATTGTATTGCTAACAATTTTTGAGTTTCATCTTTGTCACTGCCTAATTCTTGATTTTGTTTGTTCAAAGTCGATTTTAAAGCCTTAAGCTCTTCAATACTTTCTTGAATTCTTTCCTGAATATTATTAAGAGCATTGGAATAATCAAAAAACTCGCTTATTGTTCCTGATCCTAACAGTATTTCTAAGAGCGACACCTGCTTTAATTGATAAAAAGATTGCAGAGAATTTGCTAAATTCTCTTTGGTTGCGTCAACTTTATCACTGGTTTTAATAATAGAACTTGTTGTTTCGTCAATTCTTACATCGAGATATTGCAAGTTAAGATTCGTTGATTTGATTTGGAGGCTTAATTTTGACGCTTTACTCCTTAACTCATTAATTTTGTTTTGAAGGGTCTGTTTCTCCTGTTTTGTCGTAACTATCAATTTTTCATATTCAGCTATTTCTTTCTCTATCGCTTTTAATTCTTCCTCTAATTTAGCTTGCTCTCCTTCAAGGGCTTCTGCTTCTTTTGATTGAAAAAAAATTGGCGCTGTTACGCTGGATTGAATAATGAAAAAAAGAAAAAAAGAAAAAATTAATAACGAAACAAATCTTTGTCTTGTTATTTTCGAACGAAGTGAGAAAACAAGGTTCTGCGAACAGGGTGCGCAGGTTCTTATTTTTTTCCCTTTAGAAAAAAAAAGTGGAATAAATATTTTTCTCTCGTTTGCTACAATTTCTTTTTTAAAAGGAAAGAAAATATCTTTAACCTTCTTTCTAGAAATAGACTTAATAACCATTTTGAAGATTTTGTTACTACTTTTTTATCGCTACTTTTTTTTAGAATCATCACTTTCAGAAACTTTCTCTTTCTCTTTTCCTTCTTCTTCCTTTCCCTTGCCCTCCATAGCTTTAGCGGAAGATGATTTCTCTTCTCCACCTTCTTTCTCTTCTCCGCCTTCTTCCTCTTCTCCTTCTTTCTTCTCACCTTCTACCTCTACCTCTTCCACAGTTTTAGCTTCTCCAAGTTCTTTTTCAAACTCTTCTTCTGTAATTGGAGCATTTACAGTTGCTACAGGTGTATTTTCATCAATCAAAACCTTTACTTTTGGAGGAAAATCAATGTCCTTGATATAAAGTGTCTGATCAAAATCCGTGAGTGAAGAAATATCAACAATAATTTCGTGAGGAATATCCATTGGTAAAGCTTCAACTTCTATTTCGCTCGTTGGTTTAACCAGAACTCCACCAAGTTTCACAGCTGGTGATTCGCCAGTAAAATTAACGGGGATATGGGCTGTTATTGACTTATCCATTTCCACTTCAAAAAAATCTACATGAAGGAATGAACCATCTAAAAAATGATTGCTGACATTTTGAACTAAGACACTTTTTGTCTGCTTTTTTTTCTCGTTCTCAATTATTAAATCAATTATATCTGTATCTCCAGCTTCTTTATAGACATCCTTAAAATCTTGAGTATTTACCTGCAAGGAACAAGCTGGAGTTTTCTTTCCATAAAGAACAGCCGGAATAAAACCTTGCTCCCGAAGGAGCTTATTCTGTTTACCAAAAACAGTCCTTTTTTTTACTTTTAAGGTTAAATTTGCCATATTATCTACCTATTCTAACGAGAAATCCCTAAAAAAGCAAGGATAAATTATCTTTAATTACTTGTCATTTAGGCTTTCTTTAAAATATGAAATTCTTTCTATGGGATCTTCTGCTTCAAAAATAGCTGAACCAATTCCTACAAAATCCACGCCTGATCTTTTAACTTCTTCTAAATTTTCTTCATTTACCCCACCGTCTATCTCGCATAAAACTTTAGGATATTTTGTTTTAAATTCCTGAATTCTATCCAACACAAACCATTCAAATTTCTGACCAGAAGGGCCTGGGGTTACTCCTAACGCGACAACAATATCTATTTTCTTTAAATATTGATCAAGAACAGTAAATGGAGTTCCTGGATTAATGGCTATGCCCAATTCTACTCCATTTTTATGGCAAAGCTCGTAGATATAAGCAAAATCTTTTATTGCCTCATAATGAATGATGACTCTCTTAGGAGAAGTTTCCAGCCAGTAAGACAAAACCTGCTCAGGATTAAAAACCATTAAGTGTAATTCAAATTTTCCTTTTATTTTTTTGATCTTTTTTAAAATTTCCGGACTATTCCATGTTTTCCAAGAAGTAAATTTACCATCAGCTATATCAATCTGAAAAATTCCATCAAAATCTTTTAATAATCTAATTTTTTCTTTAAGTTTTTGTGTTGTTTTAGTATTAATAACTGGGATAAGTTTAGGCATAATTATAGAACAATTAACAATTAATAAATATTAAATATTAATTTAACAAATTAGCAATCTTCTTTAATCTTCTTTTGTGGCGTGTTTCATTTTTAAATTTTGACTTCAACCATTCTTTAATAATTTTTTCACTAGTTCCAACATCAGTAATATCGGCTGCTAAGCATAAAATATTAATATCATCTTCTTCTACGGCTCTTTTTGCCATATAGCTAGAAAGACAAAGACCTGCTCTTATTTGTTTAAACTTATTAGCCACAATACTCATTCCAATGCCTGTTCCGCAGATAAGAATGCCTTTATCTTTTTTAAAATCAGGAGATATTTTCTCTACAACTTTTTTTGCAAAATCGGGATAATCATCTTCTTCATCATATTCCAAATTACCCAAATCCTGAAATTTGATTTTTTCCTGTTCTAAAGATTTCTTAAGCTCTTCTTTTAAATTATATCCACGGTGATCAGTTCCTAAATAAATCATTGCTAATTTGTTATTTATTGATTACTAATTGTTACCTGGCAACAACTTTTTAATCTGTTGGAGCAATGTCCATGAATAAGCCCATTCATTATCATACCAAACTAAAATTTTTACTAAATCTTTATCTACCACTTTGGTAAAACTTAAATCAACTATCGCAGGGGCAATGGTTTTAATAATATCAGAAGAAGTTAATCGTTCATTTGTCGCCTCTACAATACCTTTCCAGTTTTTCTCTTCTGACGCTTTCTTAAAAATTTCATTAATTTCTTCTACAGAAGTATCTTTCTCGGAAACAAAAGTAATATCAGCAATAGAGCCACAAACAACCGGCACCCTCAAAGCTATACCATCAAATTTCCCGTCCAAATCTTTCATAACCTTGCCAACACATTTAGCTGCTCCGGTGCTAGAAGGAACAATATTTTGACCAGCTGCTCTTCCTCTCCTCCAGTCTTTTGAATTAGGACCATCTACTAGACGCTGAGTAGAAGTATAAGCGTGAATTGTATTAAGAATTGCTTTTTTAATTCCAATTTTTTCTTGTAAAATTTTCATAATCGGCGCTACAGCATTAGTTGTACAAGAACCATTAGAAATAATATCAAATTTTGCCAAATCTTCATCATTTATTCCTATTAAAACTGTCTTTCCCTGTTTATCTTCCTCTCCTTTTGCAGGAGCAGTAATAATAACTTTTTTTGCGCCAGCTTCTATGTGCGCTTTCGCTTCAACATAGTCACTAAATGCTCCAGTAGCTTCTACAACTATATCAACTTTTAAATCCCCCCATGGAAGATTTTTTGGGTCTTTTTCCTGAAAAAATGGAATTTCTTTACCATCGATAACAAGCAACTTCCCTTGCTTTTCAATTTTTTTATCAAATTTCCCGTAGACTGTATCATTTTTCAAAAGATAGGCTAAGTTTTCTAAATCAGCCAAATCATTAATTGCGACTATTTGAATTTCAGGTTCTTCAAAAGCCAATCGAAAAAATGCCCTGCCTATCCTTCCAAAACCATTTATGCTAATACGCATGTTATTTAAAAATTAAATTACTTAATTACTAATTACTTAGTAATTCTTTAATTGCCTTTCCAAATTCCTCGGATGCATCTGGGCCATTGGCAGTAATAATCTTATTATCAATTACCACTGGACTATCTTCATATATTGCCCCATTTTCTTCTAAATCTTTTACCAAACTTTTATCCAATGCAGATGACCAAACAGTCGCTTTTTTATCTTCCAGAATTCCAGCTTTAGCTAAGAGAGCTGGCGCAACACAAATTGCGGCCACTATTTTATTATTCTCGTAAAAATCTTTGGCTAATTTATGAAACTTTTGATTATCTAATTCATTAGCCATACCAGATCCCCCACAGAAAATAACTGCTTTATAATTTTCCAAATTAATTTCATCCATTCCAACATGAATAACTACTTGGCCTCCTTGAGATCCTACAGCTATTCCTTTTTCAGTGCCGGTTGTATCAATTGAAAAACCAGCTTTTTCTAAAATTTCCTTGGGAATAAAATATTCCTCATCTTGAAAATCTTTAAGAGCGACTACCATTAAAATCTTCTTTTCCATAGTAATATTAGTTAATTCATCATGAACATCAGGTTGGGTTGTTGAAGGTGTAGATGGCACTTTCTGAGGAGCAAAAAGCGTTAAAGGAACGCCCCAGAGGACTAATCCAAGACCAACTATAATTAAAACTGCCGAATAAATAAATCTATTTTTCATACTTCTTAAACTATTTAATTATACCACAATTAATCTCAGTCATTCAAAGAAAAACAACGCCTGTATTAAGCGCTGCCTTTCTTCTCTTCTTCAGTTTTAGTAATGCCCAAGATTTCCTCTAAAACCGGCTTATTAAAACCAATAACAATTTTATCATCAATTTCTATAACTGGTACTCCCATTTGTCCGCTTTTTTTCATTATTTCCTGAGCAGCTTTTTCATCAATGTTTACATCAATATCTTGAAAGTTTATATTATGTGATTTAAAAAAATCTTTAGCAACATTACACCATGGACATCCAGGAGTAGAATAAACTTTTATATTCATAAATATCTGTTTCTAAATTAATCACAACTTAGACCCCCTCCAGTATTACTTTCTGTAGAACTATATGCAGGAGAAAAACTGGCATTTGCCGATTCTGTGCTCAGTACTGTATCACAAAAATCTGGTTTATCTTGAAAAGCGCAGCAAATTACAGTTTTGACTGCCTCTGCTGTTCTTCCGCCAAAATCAAATTCACTAATTTTATTTCCGTCTAAAATCAAAGTTGGGGAACCTGTTACTCCGTATTTACTTTCATTGGCAAAATCTTTTTCTGCATAAGCTAAACCGCGATTTCCATCTGCTAAACAACCTGTTAATTTATTAACATCAATTTGCGCTGTTTGCAAACAAGAATCAACATTCCCTTCTTGAATATGGCAATCAATATATGCCCAAAAATTATCTGATTGCTCTTCTCTCAAACAAATCTGACGTAAATTTTCTTGCGCTTCTTCATCACCATGCATTGCAGTAATTTTACCTCCCTCAATTGCGCCCATATATTCAACTTTAATATAAGGAGATATTTGGGGCATATTTTTAACAATCTCATTTAAAACTCTTTGCATTTGCACACCAAATGGACATTTACTAACAACAAATGCCTCTAAAACAGGTTCCTTTGTTTTATTAATATCCTCGCAAGTCATCTTCTCGCCTTCTGCAGTTGCGACAGATTCTTCTGGCTCCACTAAGCTAATTCCACTAGGAAAAAGAATTTTTCCATCTTTAGTCAAATACGAATCAAATTCCTCTTCATCAATTTTCATTTTAAATTTGTAAACTCCGCTTTCCTCAGACACAGAAACCAAAATAGCCTCAGCGCCATCCAACATATTTTCACTAACAAAATCAACGGCTTCTTGAGCAGTTTCCTCCGCTTTTTGGCTGCCAAAACCTCCAAACAATGCACCATCACTATTCATTTTGCCATACCCAATTAAAAATGCGGCAATCATCAAAGTAATTACAATCCAAGATAAATTTATTTTATTCATATTAAGTTTTAGTTTTTTATTCTTTATTTTTTTCGACTTTAAATTCGCCTAAATGTAAGGTCTTAAGATTCTAACAAATTTTTTCTATTTCCACAAGACAAAATGATAGCTCTTCTTTCCTTTTTTTATAATCAAGTATTTGTCAAAAAAACAATCAGGTTTTTGCATCATCTGTTGAATATCATCATAAAGGTTGCCATTAATAAATATAATCTTATTTTGGATATCCTCCCTTGCCTGCCTTTTAGATGAACAAATTTTTGTTTCAACTAATAAATCCACTAAACTCATTCTGTTTATATCCTGCAAAATAGCAAAAGGAACGCTTTCAAAAATCATTTGCAATTCTTTTTCAGAAAAATCTTTTATATTATCGTAAAATAATTTCTGGGATATTTTCTCTGCTATTGCCGTTGCCTCATTACCATGAACTAAAGAAGTAACATTATTAGCCAAAGCCTTTTGGGCTTCTCTCTTTTCTGGATTTTTTTGAACCTCTTTTCCCAAATTCTCAATTTCTTGCTTAGATAAAAAAGTAAAGAATTTAAGATATTGAATTACATCTCTATCATCAGTATTTATCCAAAATTGATAAAACTGATATGGAGTAGTTTTTTTAGCATCAAGCCAAACTGTTCCAGTCTCTGTCTTACCAAATTTCGCGCCATCAGCCTTTGTTGCTAAAGGAACTGTTAATCCATAAACTTCTTTCTCTATTTTCTTTTTTATTAAATCTATTCCAGCGGTTATATTACCCCATTGATCACTTCCTCCAATTTGTAATTTACAATTATATTTTTCAAACAAATTTAAAAAATCATATGCCTGAAGCACCATATAATTAAATTCGGTAAAAGAAATCCCGCTTTCCAAACGCGCTTTTACCGATTCTTTTGCCAACATATAAGAAACCGTAAAATATTTGCCAATATCCCTAAGAAAATCTATTGCTTTAATTTTACCAAGCCAATCATAATTATTAACCATCAAAGCGGGATTATTTTTGCTTTTAAAATCTAAAAACTGCTCTAATTGACTTTTGAGCGCATTGCTCCATTTTTCCACTATCTTCTGAGGATTAAGCGCTCTTTCGTCTTTTTTGTAACTAGGATCACCGATTAAACCTGTTCCCCCTCCTACCAAAGCAATTGGCTGGTGGCCAGCCTCTTGAAAACGTTTAAGGACCAATATAGGCAAGAGATGACCAATATGTAAACTGTCAGCAGTAGGATCAAAACCGCAATAAAGGGATATTTTCCCTTTATTCATTTCTTCTCTCAGTCCTTCTAAATTACTCAATTGATTTATTAATCCTCTAAATTTTAAATCATCTAAAATATCCATAAAAAAATTGGTATAGCTTTATAATACTATACCAAAATACAAAATTCAAATTAAAATAAATAAGGGAGGACGAATGATCTATTAATCATCCTGTTCCTCCCATTTTGAGTGAGGCATTATACAACAAATTCATTTTAGCATTTGCTATGAAATTCTAGCATCTCATGCTATACATGCCTCTAAATTTATTTCCCAGGAAAGGACCATCCCTACTTTTGTCATTTCCTAAGAAATTTAATCTGTATGCTACTTCGTTTAGATTATTTCTAAGAGAGTCAAAACGTTGCAATATATACTTCATCAAATTTTTAGAAATAATCATTTTTCCAACATATTTTACATATTTTATTTGGGGTTGGAAAAAATTCATCTCCATCATTTTTATTAGATTCTCTACAGCAATAGACAGCACTTTATATCCCTTGTGACTACTCAGGGGGCCGTCTCTCGTGTTTATCGCAATAGAATTCTTCTCAAGGTAATTTAAGACTACTAATCCTATCGCGATTGCCGCCAAAATCAAGATTATAAACCACATGATAGAATCCTCCTTTTTTTAGATTTTTTAATCCAGTACTTACGGCGGTTTATTCTTAATGAATAAAATGGCCACCTCCTTTATCTTAGATTTTTTCCAATCTAGAAATCTCAATCTTGCTAGTAAATGCATTGTGTCTCAAAGATATGCATTAACCTCTCTTTAGCTTAGCATTTACAAAATTCGCTACCAAAATATGCACTAGTTGGTAGTAAATTCAGGTATTCATTTCCCATTATAAATACCATAGGCCAGTTCCTCCTTTCGTTAGATTCTTTAACTAGCCAAGCACCTAGCCAAGCACAGGGAGTCCAAAAAGAACAACTATTGCTAAAATCAATATCAACTTTTTCATAATTTTTAGTCCTTTCTTCTTTTTAAATTTTCAAACATCAAGTAGTCTAAGTAGAGCTACATATTAATCATAGCAACTGGAAATAAAGCTGTCAAGAGCACAAAGTCAAATTAAAATAAAAAAGGGGAAGAATAATAAAAAATAATTATTAATAATATATTCTTCCCCCGTGAGGTAGATGCAATAAATATACCATATCGTATTCGTTAGTGCCGATTAACGATTTACAACTACGTCCGTAAACAAAGAGAATTTATTGCAATTACCTCTAAACTCATTTCCTATGAAAGGGCCATCTCTATCATTTCATCAGCTAAGCAGACGCAGCAGGTACTAAACCAAAGGCTAACAGAACAGCCCATGCTAAAACCAATATCAACTTTTTCATGATTTTCCACCTTCTTTTACATTTTTTCTAGCTCATCGTGTATTTATAGTTAATAGAAGGACTTAACCAGATTGCCTTCTAATTGACTCCCACCAAATTCATCTTCTTCACTCTTTGGTAGTAAGTCTAAGCATTGATTTCCCATTATAAATAACACAAAGCATTACCTCCTTTATTTTTTTGTAAAGTAGCAGGTGAACTAGGCGGGACTATTGTATTAATTATAGTAAATGAACACAAAGCTGTCAAGAACACAAAGTCAAATTAACTTACTTTCCAAAAGATATTTTTAAATCTTTATTAAAAACTTGAGCAATCTTTTGGAGCATATTAATACTGAAATTTTGATCCCCAGCTTCCATTCTCGCAATATTGCTTTGTTTTGTTCCAATTTTCTTTGCTAATGTTGCCTGAGACATTTTCTTTTTTTTGCGCAATTTAAATATTTGGTAACCAATATTTAATTGAATACTATATTTATCAAAATATTTCTTAAACTTAGGGTCCTTTAATTGCTCCTTAAGATATTCTTGAAAATCTGTCGCTTTTTGTTGGTTTTTATTCATATTTTCCATCTTCATTATATATCATATATGATATATGTCAATAGATTAAAAAATGAATAATAACTCCTATAAAATTTTCTATAACAAACTTTCGCATACTATTCTTAAATAAAAATAGCTCCGCGATATTTATCCCATTTAGCAAGTTGCATACTCCTATTAGGTAAATATTCAAGCATATCTAAACGATGGTATTTATTTACTATGTCATTAAGATATTTACTAAGCCCGTGAGGTGATATTAGAATTGCTTGATCTGGACGCACGAGTTTTGAATAAATAAGCAATTGAGCGAGATGTGAGAAGTTTAAAGATGAATCTTTTACCTCAATAAAAACCAACTTATATTTACCGTCCTTTTCTACTATGCCAAGCAAATCTACTTTTATATTGTAAAGTGGGTAATCGGGAAAATCTTTTTTAAGTTTTCTCTTTGAAAAGAAGTCACTTAGATATATTTTATGAACATCAAAAATTTCTACTTTACATCCGCGATTTTTATTCTGGAGATACTCTAAAAACCAATCTCTCATTGGTGCATAAAGCGCAAGTTCTCTTTTTGTTGGTTTATCGTTACTCATCTTTTTCTACAACAGAAATTAGATAATTTAATAACTCTCTCCAGTTATCGAAATGTTTTTCCCTAAGAAAATCGGGAAGCTTTTTCGAATCTTCTTCTGGATTTGGCGGTTTTGGTTTAGACCTCATAACCGCTTTTTTATCACCAAGATCAGGTAAGTTCTTATCAGCCAACTCTTTTAAAACTTCGTTCTTATGATTCAAGTAAGACCCTATTTTGAGAAACTGATTTGCGTAAATCTTTACTTGATGTTCCTTTGCCCAAAATCCTTTATCCCTTTTAAATTCGGGGTCTCTAAAATTTGGATGCCCGAAGTCAATTGTTTGTATTGGGACATCGAGATTAGAAAGTAGTTTGAACAGGTCAACAATAACAAGCCAATTTCTCTGATCAACTTCCAAATAAATCCTGTGTTGGTTTTCTTTTCCAAAGGCAGCGTTTGATTTTCTTATATGTCCAGTGGTATCGAAATAGCCACGCAAGAATTCTTTTTGTATTTCTTTATCTGCTTCAAATATTGCCGTTGGTATTCTGAAAGAATGAAAATCAACGAATTCATCATTGAGAAGATACTTCAGCACTTGCCACGATAAATCTTCTCCGTGCCATGTAAGAATCAATGCTACGTCATTTTGGTTTGTATTATCTTTAGAAACATCGAAGCCGTAATGCCGTATCCTATTTACTATCGTGTCTAAACTACTGGACAATTCAAGAGAAGTATCGTATGACTTTGTGTAGCCAACAGCACCCAAGCTTTTATAAGGGAATGTAATTGAAAGGCGTTTTGTTTGTCCATCACGCATGAAAATTCCCTTACCGACTACCAAACCCAGAAGGTATGCGATATCCTCGTTTAAAAAGTCTGAAATTTTATTAGTTTTGTCCATATTATTTTTCAAAAATTAAAATATACTCATGAACTTTATTCACGATAAAACTATAAGGATATCCTAGGGGTTTTAGATTATTATATTCTTTCTGTCTGTCCCAAATCGCTATATCTCGCTGCTTGAAACCTATGTCTTGTAATTTATTAGCCAAGTCAGAATGAAAAGGATAAAAGTTTGATTTTTTTCTGATATCCATAACGATTACAGCACAGAACCCACCACTTTGTAATGAGATGTAGACGTTTTTAAATATATTCTGAAGAGATATTAAAAACTCCTCATAGTCGTGTAGATTTCCTAAATCTTGTTTACTATCTCCATAATTTACTATTTTTTTATTGTCCGCCGTTCTTCTTTCATTCAAGATATCCCAATATGGTGGTGAAGTAATACATAACTTCACAGAATTTGGTTTAACGTGTTTACTTAAATTCAAAGCATCGTCAACGAATAATTCATATCTGCCTTTCTTATTAAAATCTTTATAATGGGTAGAGAGGCGTTTTTTGCAAAGTTTAATATATTCTTTGTTGAGATCTATTCCTACTGCCTTTCTATCTTTTCTTAATGCAGCGATGACCACGCTACCGCTACCCACCATGGGATCAAGGACAATGGAAGTTTTTTTGCCAGTGTAAATATCTATAAGTCGTTCCGCTAAAGAAATTGGAAATATTGCTGGGTGATCAAGTGTTGACTCTTCCGAATTCTTTGAAATATCTCGCCAGATGCTAAACGAATTTTGCAACCACCTAGATCCATTCAGTCTATTAAACCTGTCTTTAAGTCCGTTTATACTAACAACATATAAACGTTCGTTTGTAGAATTAGGATCATTGCTGGTCTGGTTTATGCTCCTGTATCTTTTATGGCTCTGTTGATAAAGTTTTAAATCGCCCTTTTGAGATAGAATATTATTAATAGTGGGATCGGAAATTATGCCTTCGTTATTATAACTAAGAAGTATGTGGCGGGCTTTAGCTTTTTTGATTAAATCTGCAAATACTTTTTGTGCTGTAGATTTTTGGCAGTAGAGCGATTTTTTTGATTCGTCAAAGTAAATACCGGTTTTGCTTTTCGGTAGTATCTTTACTTCTTTATCAAACCAACCTGTAGCAATTAGTTCAAGTAAAAAATAATTGGAAACGAATTGGCGAGTGTTGTAAGGTGGATCTAAATATAGAATATCCGTAGAAATTCTTCCTACAATATCATTTGCATCGGACTTAAATGCCTTATTAACTCTTTTGCTGGGAATAATTTCTGGTGGTGTTAGTGTTAGTGATTTCAAAGCCCTTTTGTCCCACTTTTTGAGAAAAGCACCGTAAGTGCCCGCAACATTTGATACAAGATTTACAGCTTCAATTAAAGCGGTAATCAAGTAGTAGTATTCTAATTCTGTAATCTTGTTGTTATCTTTCCATTCCTCGATTTGAGTTCTAATTGTATCAATCTTCTTACCATTTTCATCAGAAAAATATTTTCTAATTTTTTTAGTTCCGGTGGGACAATAATTTTTATATATAAATCCCTCTGTTGGTTTAAGCTTATTAAGGTAGTTTATAACTTTCTCATAAGTTTCTTTACCTTTATTATTATCAACTACTTTTTTTAACTTTCTAAGCTTGGGGTATTCATTTAATTCAATGTATGTTTTCGCTAAAGCGTAGCAAAATTCAAGATTGTCATTAGCGATAACTGTGTAACCTAATTTCTTAAAATGTTTAGCCACGGCCGTAGTTCCAGTAAAAAGATCAAAAAACTTTGCGCCCTCGTAGAGATCGAGGTTCTTTGATGCCTCTTCAATAAATTTTAAGAGTTTTGTTTTACAGCCGTAGTATCTCATAGCTTAGTTTTTCTTATTACTATTTTGGTCAATAAAGCAATCAATGTCTGTAGCTTTTACTCTCCATTGACCTATCTTTGACGCATTTAATCTTTTCGCCTTGATATAGCGCATAATAGTGTGCTCACTAACGCGTAACTTTTGTACTATCTCTTTTATATTTAAGAAGTTTTCTTTAGCCATATGTCCTTTACATATACTTATACTTAATTCTATTATAGCAGTTTGTCATATTTTGTCACCCACAAGCCCTGTCACGTATTGTCATATTTTGTCATTTAATATAAAATAAAATTACGACATGCTATTATTAAACATAAAGCATTCCAAGCTATGATTAAATATTTTCTTTACGCCCGCAAATCAACTTTATGGTCTATTTAAAATAAAAAAGGCTTTCCTAAGTCCATGTTAGGAAAGCCTTGATTGTATTGTTTTCTTTTATTTTTTCAATACCTCTTTCTTAAAAGCAAAAATCTTCTTAAGTCGCTGAATCTGACAGTATTTCTCCCCATCATATTCAACGATCGCCTTCTTGTATTTTGCCTGCAATGATGACGAAGGTATAAGAATAAAATTCTTTACCTTCTTTGTTTTTTTATCCATATCTCTCTTGTCATGTTCTTCACCAATCACCTGATCAGTTTCTTTCAAAAAATCTTCCCAAAATTCCCGTTCTTCTGGGCTCATTTTTGAAAGAGTAAACTCATTAAGAGGTACTCCTAACTGACTAGGCGACCTAAATCCTCCGCACATACACATAATTTCATTCCTCCTTTTTTCTATTTATATCTAATCTTAAAAAGTAAATCTTTCTTCCATCTGTTTTACTGCAGGAGATCTATAAACACCAGACATAATAATCTTCTCGTGCATTTCCATTAAAAATTTCGTTGGTGTAAGAAACATGGGATCTTCCTTTTTTCTTTCAGATATTATCCGTTGTGCTTCTACCAAAAAATCTTCTAAAATTCGTTTTTTTTCTTTTGAGATTTTTGAACCAGATGGATATAGTTCTTCTTCAAATTTCATAGATTCACTCTCTCCTATTTCTATAACCTCCATTATAACTTTTAGTATGACTGGCCTGGAATTCTTATTTATCATTTTTTTACAGTCTTCTACTTTTTCCAGCGCTTCCTCCCAAGAACAACCCACAATATCATAATGCCTAAAATCATTAATATTCTTCGGATCATTATGAACTGGGTAGATTATAAACCCCATTGCCATTGTCCCCGGTTCCTTAAAAGCCAATTCTCTCAAAATCTGCACTCCTGGTTTCACTTTCTTTAATCCTCCTTTTCAAATTTTTAATTTTTATCTTTCTTTTCATCCTTATTAATAGACAACAATGCTTCAATTAACCATTTACCTACAATAATAAAAATCAATATATTTCTATGATATTCCGACAACATAGGAACAAAACCTAACAAACTTAACACCAAAAATATCGTAATTGCAACATTGAAAATAATTCCCAATAAATACTTATTTGATTTTGTCATATTTTACCTCCTTTAATAAAATTTTTAATAATACACACCAGGAAACTGACTACTAATAAAGATAACAACCAATTTCCTTGTGTGTATCAGAAGATATTGTTTTTCAAAGAACTAAAAATACCCTAATTATAGGATATTATAAACATAACATATTTAATCGTAAAGGTCAACTCCGAAAACTAAGCGATGCTAGAATCTACTGAACCAATTTCTTATATATTTTATAAGCTGTCATCGTTCCGTTTATAGCTCGATGAGGCATTGGCTCTTCTGGGACTCCAAGTCTCTTTGCCGCTTCATTCAAACTAAATTTTTCACAGCTTGAGTTTCGAAGCTTCATCCAAATCATGGTAAAAAGGTCAACGCGATGATGGTCCATCTGGTTTTTAATGCCAGTTTTCTTAAACGCTTCAAAAACAAAAGACCAATCAAAAGTCACATTGTGAGCGCAAAATATCGCGCCTTTTGTCTTTTCGCCATAGAGAGACATAGCTTCTTTAAGCGTTATGGCGTTTTTCCAATCAGTTTCATTATATCCATTTAGCTTTAGCGCAAATTCATCTGCTGTTTCAATATGTTCAGGCTTTACCTTAATATCGAGAGTATCCAGAATCTCAAGACTTTGTTGATTGATTACAACCAATCCGATTTCAATAATCTCTTGAATTGCGAAATCAAGACCAGTAGTTTCAACGTCAGTAATAGCAATTGGTCTTTCAAAAATATGGGTTGTATGTTCTTGCTTCATTTTATTAATATTAATTTAGAAAATAAACTACAGATCTAATCTCATTTTTAATCTAAAATCAAAAAAACCATATTTTCTCCAGGCTTTAAGACCTATTTTATTTCTAGCATCAACAGTAAGCTGAATGTGCTTAACTTTCTTACTTTTAAACCATTTCAATAATTCTTTAAATATCTTCTTGCCAATACCTTGATTTCTATATTCCTTTTCAATAAAAGCATCATAAATTACTCCAATTTTTTTTGGGGGAACATAGTTGGGAGCTTTTTCTATTACTCCCATAAAATATCCAATAACTTTTTCGTTTTCCTCAGCAATGATAATTTTTGTATTTCTATCTTTCATTAATTTCTCAAAATGATCCCTAATTTCTATATAATCATAACCAGAACGATCTTTATAGTATTTATCAATAACTCGATGGTAGTCTACTATCTGTTTCACTGATTTAACTATAAATTGGATATCTTGTTTTGTAGCATTCCTTATTAACATCATATACCTTTATTCTACCAAAAAATCGCCTCTTTGGCGATTTTGATGTATCTCGGTCTCTCGATAAAAAAGTTAGGCGGCTGGGGCTATAGAACGATGTTGGAACCTTTTTGACTCAATATAATAGCCTTTTAGGTGCTTAACAACATATTAAATTAAATAATAAAACCATTTATTTGCCTTCTTTCTTTTTCTTTCATTTTTTTATATTTATATAAGTAGTTAGACCGTCGTCGCCCATTTTCTTCTTACATTTATCACAATAGTCTTGATTATAGAGACTATAGGGATAAGCAGAAATATTTGGAATAAAGCTTTTCCCACAACTGGAACATTTTTTAGACTTTACTCCTACAGTTACAGTATTGCTATTAGGATCAAATAAATATGAATTAATGTCATAATCGCCAAGAGAACTTGCAGTTAGCGGAGTGCCATGAACTATCTGTGATCGTTCTTTTGTAATTTCCTTTATTTGTTTTTCTAAATCATTAATTTTTTCCTTTAGTTCTTTTTCTACTTCTTTATTTTTGGCTACCACAAGTTCTTTTCTCTTATCAAGTAACTCAACCATAACTGATTGTCTAACCTTTTTATACTTTTTGTCTACTTCTTTTATTTCTTTCCTTTCTTTTTCCCTATCTTGAATTTTTTCTTTCAATCCTGGAACAATATCGCCCCAATCCTCAAGACCAGAATTAATACTAAATTCGGCAGTTGAAATATGACGATTAATTTCTTCAAGGGCTCGTTTATATTCTTTTTTCTCCTTTATCTTTAAAAAATGAACAATCCATACCCTTATATCTCGAAGCTGTTTGCTGACACCTTGAAGATTACGGAGTGCGGAAAGACCTTTCTTTTCAAGAATATTTTTACCGGACGCTCGATCATATTCATCCTTGAAAAAAGCACCAGCGAAACCACCAAATAAACTTCCAATAATAGCCATCAGGTTTGAAAATTGAAGGTTATCCTTATAAGAGATTGACAAATATAAAGCAACACCTGTTAAAAAAACAAAAAACAAAAATCCCGAATTGAAAAAAGCACTGAGTATAATAGATCTATTTTTAATAAAATCTGAATGTATCGACTTATCACTCATATTAAAATTTCTTAAGATTTAAACTTTTCGGACATAGGCGATTTTAATATACATGGGGCTATGGAACGATGTTGGAACCTATTTGGCCTTAAATTAAGTTATATTAAGATTTCTTTTTTGAATCAGGCAAATATTTATAATCTTCTTCAATTTCAGTCCGTTCACCAATAGGAAGATTTTTAATAAAATCCGGATGTTTTCCAAATAATTCTTTTAATATTTCGTCTGCTCTTCTCGATAGTTTTGGAACTACATAAACTACTTCTTCCTTAGCAACTTCGCCTTCTTTCAACTTATGCACCTTCTTTACTTCAGTAATTAATTCTTTATATTCTTTATATAATTCCTCGGGTTCTTGTTTTTTATTTTCCATATTTATAAATTTTATTTTTATTTTTTTATTTTGGAATTATTCTACTTTGTATTGTGCCTCTCCATCTTTAATACCTTCTTTAGCTTTAAGAAAAGCCCACTTCGGAATTTGTGGTGATTTATTATTCAACTTATCTCGTTCTGTGCATAGAGTCTTTAGATTTTCCAGCAAGCTCTCATCTGTTTCTAAATCTACATCGATTTCACCAAAAATCCGAGAGCGATTTCTAAGATTATTATAGCGATTTCCTGCATTGTGATGAGTAATTGCTTTTTCGTTAGGATTTATGAATGTTGAAACAGCACTAGTTGTAGAAACAATAATTGCTAAAAGCCCAGCAACAATTTGATGATTATTAAATTGAGACAAGGCAGAAGCCCCTGCGATTGCTGCCATTATTGAAACAGATACACCAATCCATAAATGGAAACTTGCCCAAGATTGAGCAGCATAAAAATGTCCCTTGGAGGAATATAAAGAATCTTCTTCTATTCTTTTTGCTTCTTTTATTATTTTTTCCTTAGTTTCCATATACTGGGAATTTATTTCCAAAAATTTGTCTCCATAAATTTATCGCTTTTTCATGATCATTGCTGTCCCCATAAGTATAGTACCATGCATCTCGTGCTTTATCTCTCGCTGTTTCAAGCCTCTTTACTGCTTCATTTCGCTTATTGTAATCAAGATAGTTGTCAATATAATCTCCTTCATGCCAAAAAGATAATTTTACCAATTCCATAGCCTTGTCGAAATATTGAAAGATATTCCACGGATAATCAGACAATTTGCCACTAAAAATTTTCAATGCAATAACCTCAATATGAAATGATTGAAGAAATGAGCTATGCTGGTGATTCCACCATTTTATCATTTTTACAATTCTCTTAAAGAATTCACCGCATACCTTATTTTTATCGCTCATTGCCGTAGAGTGTTTACGTGGCCTTGATTGAATCCATGTTTCATTATTCATGTCTGGAACACTATAATAATTTACACTACCATCATTGTTCGTAGTGCGAGATACTGGAACAATATCTACATTAGGCCATGTTTTGTAATGAAGTGTTACGGCTTGTCCATTCTTGCGAACATTCGTTTTATACCCTGCAAGTGTATCACGAACATTTTGGAGTATTTGAGAAGGTTTCTTGTTTTCTATATGTTTACCATAATGCAAAACTACAATCACATCAAGATCAGCATATCCTTTTACTGCCGTATATCTAGGAATGGAACCAGAAGTAAATGCCTCAATTATTGTGAAGTCATTTTCTAATGATGATATAATATCGTCTTTTCTTTTGTTTGCTATATCACGATGATTTCCTGTTAGCTCTATATTTTCTCGGAATTTATCAAAAGATACTGGTACAGTATAAGGCATATTTTTATTTTAATTTTTAAATTAATTTTTCGACCTTTTTAATTTTTTCTTTCATAGATTCATTTATTTTGCTCTTTCTTCGCTGAATTAAAAATATTAGCTTCTATCTTTTTCATTATTTTTCCGCTAATAGATATATAAACAATAAAAGATAAAACAATTGTTGTGATTCCAGCTATCCAAGAAAAAATAAAAAACGTAGCAATAATTAATATCACCCCTAAAATAATAAGAGAATTATTCCAAATTAAAGCATTTGGTTTTTTAGATAGAATCTCCTTGGACCAAGTATTATTAACAGCAATGTAGGTAATAATCAACATTAATCCTAGCAATAGTAAATAGAAAATGTTTCCAAAAAATTCAAACATAAATTTATTTTAACTTCTTTCACCACGCCTACTACCCATTGTTTATTTTACCAAAAAATCGCCTCTCTGGCGATTCTAATTTGCTGGGGGACTAGGATTCGAACTTTAAAATAAATAACTCAAAATAGTTATTTTTCTATTTTTCTCTGTTGCTTTTCTTTTTAACTTTTTCTTTGACCTCTTTTTCTTTTTTCTTTTCCTTTTTTGGCTCCTCTTTCTTTTCTTTAGCTTTTTCTTCAGGTTTTGCTTCAGCTGGCTTCTCTTCAGGTTTTGTCTCATCTTTTGTTTCTTCAACAGGTTTCTCTTCTACCTTTTCTTCAGATTCTTCCTCAGGCTTATCTTTGGTTGGTTTTTCTTCAATCTTCTCTTCAGTTGCTGGCACCTGCTCCATCTTTTCTCCAGTTTCAGCTTTTACTTTTTTCTCTTTTTTCTTTCTAATAGTAATGGGCCTTTTTTTGCCTTCAATAATTTTTGCTCGTATTAAAAGATTATAGCAAGAATCTGAAGGTTGAGCCCCTTGACTAATCCAATAAAGAATTCTTTCTTTTTTTAATTCAAATTTATTTATTCGCGGATCCCACCATCCTAAAATTTCTTTTGATTTGCCGCTATTAACAGCTATTTTAGAATCTACGGCTATTATCCGAAAAATAAAATCCCTTTTTTTACCTTGTCTTTGAAATCGTAAAGTTAACATAGTTTATACATCCTAATTGAAAACATTTAAAAAGTCAATTTTATATATCCAAATTTCTTACTTTTTGGGCATAAGCTTGAATGAATTTTTTCCTTGGTAATACTTCTTTACCCATTAAAATATCAAATAATCTATCTGCCTCTTCTGCGTCTTCAATAGTAACTTGCTTCAAAACCCTCTTCTCAGGATCCATAGTTGTATCCCATAATTGATCTGGGTTCATTTCTCCTAACCCTTTGTATCGTTGAATAGAAATTCCTTTCATTAATTCTTCGTTGCTGCCATCAGAAAGTTCTTCTTTTTCTACAGCTAAAATAGCTTCATCTTTACCTTCTTCAACTAATTTTAATTTTCGCACCTTGGATTTGGAAAGCTTTCCCTTTTTTTCTTCAACTTTGCCTTGTATTTTTTCCAATACTTTTTGTTTTTCTGCCTCTGTATAGGCGTAATGAAATTCTTTGCCTTTTTGAATCCGATACAGAGGAGGTTGCGCAATATAAAGATATCCAGCTTCAATAATTGGTCTGAAGTAGCGGAAAAACAATGTTAAAAGCAAGCTGCGGATATGAGCACCATCAGTATTATGAAGTAAAAATCCACCAGTACCAGCAACAAAATTTTCATCTTTTTTAACGGCAAAATCATAAACAAAAGGAATCTCCGTTTTAATCTTTTTTATTGAAGTTATTGGCAAAAGAACTGAATCACCAATGCGAATCTTTTTATAGCTACTTCTTCTCCTATCAGCTTTAACAAGATAATTTTCTAATGCTTTGCTCCTCTTGTGATTTTTCCAAACATCTTTTAATCTCTCCAATTGACTAATTCCTTTAACCGAGATAAGACGTCCTGGATAATTACTTCTTATCATTACCCCGTCTTTGCGCAGATGGTCTTTTGAAAATCGCATAGTACTTTCAGGAAAAATGCCAAGTTGGCGAAATAGCAAAACAATACCGTCTGATAAATTTTCTGAGGCAGTGGTAAAAGTTAATTTTACATCTAATTTCTCTTTACAAGATTTTACAACAATACTTCCATCGCTTTCTAAGTAACCACGTAGGAAAGCTTGTTGAATTTTTGGATTGACACTAAAAATTTCCTCTGGAACAAACTTTTCATATGATTTCTTTCCCAAAAGCCCTAAAGATTGAAGGATTAATTTAAATTCATATGAATGAAATACTAATTGATTGTTGTTATCATTTCTTTTATCTATGAATGCTTTTGCTCCTAAAACATTATCTATGGCCTTAATAAGTTCTGGGCTATACAATTTTTTGTCTCTTCCTAAAGATAAAATAAAACGATTAGGGTTCTTTTTTTGAGACGCAAAACAACCATCGCCAATATAAAAACCTAAGAGATAAGCAAAATCTTCATTAAGGTCAAATGCAACTTTGAGTTTTCGGGTGTGATTTTTAAAATAATACTCAATAGCATCGCTAGTTTCCAAACACGAAGATAAAGGAATGTATGCCGAAGCGTTTTTTAAAACTTTTTTTTCTTCTAAATTCAATCCCGTAAGATACTCTTTAAAAATTTTATAACGAGGCATAACATTATCAATCTTCAACTCCCATTGCTCTAATACTGTAGTATAAACTCCAATAGCTACCCCCAATCTTTTTCTCGATATTCCTTTTCCCTGACGCCTTAATTGAAGTTTTTGCCAGTATTTAGAACTAATATCAATCCAAGCATCATTAGGAATAAACTTCATCTTTGAAGCCAGAACTTTTATTTGAATATTTTTTGCTTCTTCAGAATGTTTTAAAAGCGGGCTGATATCTATTTTTATCTTTTGATTTAACCGAGACATTGAAGCAGGAAAAACAATTCTGTCGCCAATCTTTAATTTTGTAGTTGGTACTGTGATAAAATTTCCATAACGATAAACAAACACATTATGGCATGAGGTTATTTTCATCTTATATCCATAGCGAGTTTTTATCTCATAAAGGCTGCCTCTTAATGGATGACGTATTGTTTTTTCAATATCTCTTAAAGAAAAAGTTTTTTTGTCTAAATCACAAGCAAAAACCTGATATCTTTCTGTATCCTGACATTGGTTTTCTATAAATTCACCTGTTTTTACTAATTTTAATCTTTGTTGTTGTTTATCAAAAACAAAAATTGGCGTATCATAAGCCACGCTATCAGCGTCAGTCATTATGACAATCTTATGATAACGAAGTTTATCAATATTAAAATCTTCACTTATTGCTGTTCCCAAAGCCACAATTAAAGCCTTTATTTCTTCGGAAGCCATCATTCTGTCAAAGCGACTTTTTTCTACATTCAAAATCTTGCCTTTTAAAGGGAGAATTGCTTGTGTGTTTCTGTTTCTCCCCATTTTTGAGCTATTATGAACAAATATACCACTTGATAACGCAAAATTATGTGTCCCTGGAACTTCTATATCGTAAACATCTATCTTTTCCTGTAATAGAATTATTGATTTAATTCGATGATTATAATTAACGACTGCCTCATGTAATTTTTTCTCATCCCCTGCAAAAAATCTTTGGCAAATTGTATTATACCTTATAAGAGTTTTATCGTTTGTATTTTTTCTAATTAAATTATAAGAATCTTTATTAATTTTATTCTCCTTTTGATAAATTTCATACAAAACCTCTATGCATCTTCTTAGATATGTTTTGTTATAAGAAATTATCCTTTTTTTTCTAAATTCATCTGTCCATTGTTTTTTAGTCATTTCGGATCGCCAGTTTCTTAAATTTAAATTATCCCATTGTTTCTTTGCTAATTCCGAATATTCCTTTTTCTTATCTGGATGATTTTCAAAGTATTCTTTAGTTCTTTTAGATTGTTTCTCTCTATTTTGCCAATCAGCCCAATATCTTTTTTGGGACTGATCAAGAATCTTTTTGCTTTTTGCCCTATATTCTGCATTGTTATTATAAAACTCCAAAAATTTTTGAGCCATATAGTTTTTGTACTCCTCGTTCTGCCATTGTTTCTTTGCCCTTTTGCTTAGCATCTTTTTCATCTCAGGCGTAGACATAATTTTTCTAATCTTTTCTCTATACTCGATTGATTTGTGTGCTTGTCTGGCTTTTTCTATTACATCGGGGCGACGCAGAGTATGTTCTATATAATCATAATGGAGGTTCATATGCTGTTTGTAAGAAAATCGCTGAATGTTTATTGGATTATTATTTAATTTATTAAAATCTAAATGATGACGATGTTTTCCATCAGAAACTGAATAAATACCATTTTCAAGATTAAATATATCAGCCAATATATGGGTATACATCCATTTCCTGGCTTTAGGGTCAAAGACCATTTCGTAACCATCTAAACCATATTTTCCTTGCCTCTTTGACACTTCTCGATAAAGAGGAGCAATGCTGTGTTGAGGAGTCAACTGAATAGCGGAAATATAACTACCATCAACTAATCTAAACCGATGATCAGGAGTACAAATTAATTCCTCTCCATTGTCTAAAATAATTTTAATAACTTTTGTATTCTTTTTAGTCATCCTCGGGTCTAATATGGAAGCAATACCAATGTGTCCATTATTCTGTATGGTGTAACAAAAATTTTTCTTGCCCTGCTTGTATTCTTTAATTAATGCTTTAAAAGAAAGATTACGTCCATCAGTTAATGCAATCTCTGTATCTCCACTCCAACACCCGCCGGCAGAATCGCCCTCAACTATAAACAATTCTGATTCTTCTGCATTTTTTGAAATACAATCAGCTAATTTTCCAGGTAAAGTCATTCCTTCTAAAACCCCTTTTCTAAGAATATTCTCTCGAGCTTTTTTGGCAGCTTGTCGGGCTCGAGCGCTTAATAAAGATTTTTCAAGAATCCTTTTGGCGTCTTCCTTGTTGGCTTCTAAAAACTCTTTAAAGTTTTCCCCCACAACTTGTTCTACGGCAGTTCGCGCTTCTGGATTTCCTAATTTTGCTTTTGTTTGCCCTTCAAATTGAGGCTCTCTTAATTTTACACTGACTACGGTCACTAATCCTTCGCGAGTGTCTTCTCCACTAAAACCAATATCCCCATTTTTAAATATTCCCTGCTCTTTGGCATAATCGTTTAAAGTTCTGGTTAATGCTGATCGAAAACCAGTCAAATGCATTCCTCCTTCTGGAGTATGAATATTATTAGCAAAAGCTTTTTCTGTACTCTCAGAATCATCGGTATAAAGCAAGGCAACCTCAACTAAAATTCCTTCTTTCTCTTGCTTGACATAAAAAATATTATTAGTTAAACAATGAGCAGTTCTTGCCAAATATTGAACTAAAGTAATAATTCCGCTTTCAAAATAAAAAGTATAAGAAGGAAGAAGAGCGCTTTCTCTATTATCTTCAAATTTAATTGTAGTACCTGATGTGAGATATGCCTGTTGTCTTAAATGATCAAGAATCTTTTTTGTATCAAACTTAATTTCTTTAAAGATTTCCGGATCTGGCTCAAAAATGATTTTTGTTCCAGATTTTTCGCATTTGCCTATTTTTTTAAGTTTTGTCTTTGGTTTTCCTCGATTATATTCTTGGCTATATAACATTCCATCACGGCAGATTTCTGCTTGTAAATATTCTGAAAGGGCATTCACAACTGAAATCCCTACGCCGTGCAATCCTCCAGCTACTTTATAGGATTTTCCTCCAAATTTTCCACCAGCATGCAAAGTACACATTACAGTTTCCAATGCTGATTTTTTCGTCTTTTTATGAATGTCCACAGGAATTCCTCTTCCATCATCTGTTACAGCCACTTTATTTTCTTTCAATATCTGTACTTTAATATTTTTGGCATAACCACCCATTGCTTCGTCAATCGAATTATCTACACATTCCCAAATTAAATGATGCAAGCCCTCGGGACCAGTAGATCCAATATACATACCAGGTCTTTTTCGAACCGGGTCCAATCCTTCTAAGACATAAATATCTTTAGCTGTGTAGGAATTCTCCTCTATATTATTAAGAGAATCTTTAACTTTTTTTGTTTTTTTTACAGGTTTAATCATATTAATTATCGTATTTCTGCTCCAATGCCCTTTAATGCTTTATAAATTTTCTCCATTTCTTTATCTACTTCTATATTTTTTAAAGTATGATCATTGGCGCGAAAAGTTAAATGAAAAGACAAGCTTTTAGTGCCTGATGAAAGATTTTTCCCCACATATATATCAAACAAATCCACGTCTTCAAGATTAGCTGGGGAAGCCTCTTGGATAATATTTAATATTCTATCTACTAAAACATTCTGAGCAATAATAAAAGAAATATCTCTGATAATTGCCGGGTATTTTGGAAGTGATTGGAACTCTCTTTCTTCTTTAACAATTTCCAATAAAGGCAAAAGTTTAATTTCCCAAAAAACCGATTTGCCCTCGCAATCATATTTTTTTAATAAGTCTTTTTTAAGACTGCCTATTATGCCAATTAAATCTTTGTTTTTGTAAATTGCGGCTCCTTGTTGTAATAAAAGCGAATACTCAGTACCTTCTAATGGTTTGAAACTATAATTATCTCTATCAATACCAAGGCGGTTAAATAAATCTTCAATAATTCCCTTTGCTTGATAAAACATAGTGGAATCATCACATTTTTCTTTTTGAGCTAAGACACCTGAAAAGACAAAATATTCTTTCAAGTTTTTACTATCTTTAAGGTAGGTTTTGCCTATTTCAAAAAATCTGATTTTATCAACAAAAGAAAAATTATAATTTATGTTTTTTAGAAAATTGATTAAAAGAGTCGGGCGTAAATATTTAGTTAAGACACTGGTTGGATTTTGTATCTCTATAAGTTTCTGTTGCCATTTATTGGGTAAAATATCTTTATCTTTTTCTGATATAAATGAATAATTATATACTTCCTCTAAATTATATCCCTTGAGCCAATCTTTCACTTGTTTTCGAAATTCAAAAAACTCGTTTTGTAAAGGAAGGGCTAGAATCTCCTGTGGAATAATAGAATCTATTTTATCAATCCCATACAAACGAGCTACTTCACCCATTACATCTTCTTTTATTTTTATATCATTTCGAAAAGGCGGCGGGGAAATCAAGAGATAATCTTTTCTTTCTTGAGTAAAAAAACCTAAAAGAGAAAGATAATGAATAATTTCCCTTTTTTTAATTGGCCACCCTAAAAACTTTTCCCAATTTTCCCATTTAATGGGAATTAATATTTTTTCTTCTTTAGAGATTCCTTGTCCTACTTTACCTTTTAATATATCTCCTCCAGCTAATTCCTGGATTAACTGAGCTAAACGATCAATTGCGTAGTCAGTTAATTCCAGAGGAATATTATGTTCAAATCTCCAAGAAGCGTCAGTCCTTAGGCCTAATTTCTGAGAAGTAAGTCGAATATTTACCCCGTTAAAATTAGCGCTTTCTAAAACTATATTTGTTGTATCCTTACTTATTCCAGCCATTTTTCCTCCTTTTATCCCAGCCAAAGCCAATGGATTCTTGTTATCAGCAATAAGCATTATACTCTCATCTAAATCATATGTTTCATCTTCCAAAGTAATAATTTTTTCATTCTTCTTCGCCTGCCTTATAATTATTTCTTTTTTATTAGCAACTGTTAATTTAGAACAAATTTTATCAAAATCAAAGGTATGAAGAGGCTGGCCTGTTTCCAGCATTACATAATTAGCAGTATCTACAACATTATTAATGGAACGTACGCCACAATCAGCTAACACGTCTTTTAACCATCTTGGAGATTCTTTTACTTTCACTCCTTGAAGCAATCTTGCTAAATAATAGTTACAATTTTGATCTTTTATTTGAACGTTCAAAAAATCTTTAGTAAATATATCTTTTTCCTTTAAATTAATTCTGGGATAAATAAATCTCTTTCCTAAAATCGCGCCAATTTCTCTAGCCAAACCTAAATGACCTGACGCTTTAGCTACCTGATTAGATAAAAGTTCCACATCTAAAACAGGTCTTTTGCCGCGGCGTTTAACTGTTGTTTCAGCAAAATACATTGTTAAAATGTCTGCCAGTTTTTCAGGAGATTCTTTAAACTTCAATAAATCTTTTAGCCAATTGTATGAAAATTTCATAATAATGTATCCGTATATAATATTTAACTTTTTTATCGTTCAAAATCTAGTAATTGAAAAATATCAATCGGTATCTCCTCGTAAGGGTGTGCTTTTTTTATAGCTGCTATAACATCTTTGACCTTATCTTGTTCACAAACAAATTCAATCTTTACTTCTTCAATTTGTGACATTTCACCTTGTTTACCTATTACGGGATTAGACCCCTTCATCGACAAAAAATACCCATGCCCACTCGAAACAAAAGCGCAATAATGATAATTCCCAATGCGACCTCCGCCACTTTTTCCAATTGATAGACGTACTTTATCAGCAACATTTTTTGGACAAAAAACTTGAATTTTAACGATGTTGTTATTTTCCATAGATAGATAAAAAATTAAATTTCATATAATACGAGCTAATATACGAATTAATGCTAATGATACGAATAAAGCGAGGAAACGTAGTCAAGAAAAAGATTCGGAGATGTTGTTGAGAAAACTATAGCGATTAGCGTGTTTTTGAAACAATATTTTGAACCTTTTGATTGGTATCGCGTATTAAAATTGTTCCAAAAATCTTATATCTGAAGAGAAAAATAATCTAATATCATCAATATGATATTTGATCATAGCGATTCTTTCCACTCCAAGCCCAAAAGCAAAACCCTGCCAGCGATTAGTCACATAACCCATCCTTTTAAACAAATCTGGATGAACCATTCCCGCACCCATTATTTCCAACCATTCATCCTTCATTTTTGACTTTTGACCCTTAGCTTTTGACTTTATTTTAATATCCACTTCAACACCAGGGGATACAAAGGGAAAATAACTAGGCCTAAAACGAACTAAAACATTCTGTTTAAAAATATCTTTTACAACTTCTTCAATAACAGCTTTAAAATTGGATAAATTAATATTTTCTCCTACCATCAAGCCTTCTATCTGATGAAATTGAATTTCATGGGAAGCATCAGTCGCTTCATAGCGAAAACATTTACCAGGAACAATTATACGAAAAGGAGGCTGATTAGTTTCCATAAAACGAACCTGCATTGGACTAGTATGTGTCCGCAATAACATTTTCGACTTCTCATTTTTAGCTTTTGATTTCACCCAAAGTGTATCCCACATTTCTCTGGCAGGATGACCAGCAGGAATGTTCAAAGCATCAAAATTATAATATTCAGTTTCAATTTCAGGTCCTTCTATAATGGAAAAGCCCATTTTTTGAAAAGAATTAGTTATATCACGTAAAATCAATGTCAAAGGATGAAGATGCCCTTGATGGATTTTCTCGCCTGGCCGAGTAATGTCAATAAAATCTGAGGAAAAAGAAAAATTACTTTCTAGATCTACTCTCTTTTCTTTATATAAGGATGAAAGGAGCTGACGAACAGCATTAGCTTTCTGTCCTTGTTTTTTCTTTTCTTTTAATGGTAATCCTACCAAAGAATTAAAAAATAAAGAGAGAGCGCTTTTTCTCCCTAAATATTTAATACGCCATTTTTCTAAATCTGATGTATCTTTGATTAAAGAAATGCCTATTTCAGCATCTTTTTTTAATTGCTTCAAATCCATTGTATGCTTTTTGATACCTCTATTTTAACGTCTGTTTTAACTCTTATAGTTAATTTTACTCTAAAATATTGATTTTTTCAACCCCGTTAGAGATTCTTAATCTCTTTATTTTTGATAACCATAGCTGTTAAGCGGTTTCACCTTATAGTTCTTATATTATTGAGACACTTGGCTGAATCTCTAACGGGGTCAAGCGAAAACTGGGGAAAAAATAGTCCTCCTTGCGAAAAAATGAAAAAGATTATACAATAAAATAGGTAAATTTTTAAATATTATTATGTCAGGACATTCTAAGTGGTCTAAGGTAAAATACCAAAAAGCTGTTAAAGACCCTAAAAGAGCTAAGGCTTTTTCTAAATTAACGGCCCTAATCACTGTGGCAGCAAAAAACGGTGGAAATATAGATTCCAATTCTAAATTAAAAATGGCTGTTGATAAAGCAAAAGAATTCGGAATGCCTAAAGAAAATATTGAAAGAGCCATAAATAGAGGATCTGGTCAATTAGATGATGGAAAAAAAATAGATGAAATCTTCTACGAGGCGTATGGTCCAGGAGGCTCAGCTCTTCTAATTCAGGCGATTACAGATAATAAAAACCGCACCTTAGCTGAACTACGGCATTTACTTCAAGAACATGGGGCTAAAATGGCAGATACTGGAAGTGTCCGCTGGATGTTTAAAGAGTCAGGAAAAATGATCTTGCCTAAAAGATTTTGGAATGATGATATTTCACTAGAAGCCATTGAAAATGGAGCAGAAGAAATAAAAGAAGAAGGTGAAAAGATTATAATTTACACTAATCCGCAAAATCTCGCTTCAATTAAAGATTTTCTTGAAAAAAGAATAGGCCAAGATGTTATTGAGACTGAATTTGATTTTATCAGCCAACAACCAATAAAAATTATCGACAAAGAAATAAAAACCAAATTAGATAATTTATTCAATGCTTTAGATGAGTATGATGATGTAGAAGAAATTTATTGTAACGCTGATTTAAAATAACAAAACTATGATAATTTTAGGTATTGATCCTGGAACAACTCGAACAGGGTGGGCTTTTCTCCGTGTTGGAAGAAAAAATATTAAACCAATAGACTATGGATGTTTGGAAATATCCAAAGAAAGCCAAGGTGAAAGACTGGCAATAATTGCTAAGGACCTTAATTCATTGATCAAAAAATACAAGCCATCAGTAATCGCTATAGAAAAAATATTTTTCTTTAAAAATGCTAAAACCGTTATGAGCATTAGTGAAGCCAGGGGCGTTATTCTATTAGTCGCTCAAAAAAACCGCTTAAAATGTATTGAATTAACACCACTTGAAATCAAGCAAAATCTTATAGGCTATGGAAGAGCGAATAAAAAAGATGTGCAAAAAACAATTCAATATTTTTTCTCCTTAGAAACAATGCCCAAACCCGATGATATTGCGGACGCTTTAGCTGTTGCCTTAGCAGGAGTTAATAAATTGGGAATAAAATATTCAAATTAAAACAAAAATGATAAAAAAGACCATTTCATTTTTCCTACTACTATCTTTTTTAGCTCTAACTTTATTGGGCTTTTTTTTGATTTTTCTCGCTGAAGGATTGCCAGACCCATCTACATTTGGTCAACGAGTTGTTCCAGAATCAACAAAAATATATGACCGCACTGGAAAGATCTTACTTTACGAAATACATGGCGGAGAAAAAAGAACCATCGTGGGAATAAATGAAATGTCTCCCTATATCATAAAAACAACTCTCGCCGCAGAAGATCATAATTTTTATAAGCATTATGGTTTTTCTTTAAAAGGATTTGTCCGTTCTATTATTCATAATCTGTCCCATCCAAACGATCTTCGGGGTGGTTCCACAATAACCCAACAATTGGCTCGCAATGCTTTTCTCACTATTGATAAAACTTTAGTAAGAAAATTTAAAGAAGCAATTTTGACTGTAAAAATTGAAAAAATATATAGCAAAGATCAAATTCTGGAAATGTACTTGAATCAAATTAATTATGGACATAATGTTTATGGAATTGAATCAGCAAGCAATTTTTATTACAGTAAAGAAGCTAAAAACCTAACATTAGCTGAAGCAACTTATCTAATCAGCCTGATCCAATCACCAAATTATTTATCCCCTTTTGGTAATCATCTGGAAGATCTAGAAAAAAGAAAAAACTGGATCCTTTCACGAGTAAAAGACCTTGATTATTGCTCCAGTGAGGAAGTAGAAAAAGCCCAACAAGAAAAAGTAATTTTTACACCACCAAAGGTTGGCTTTAAAGCGCCTCATTTTGTAATGTATGTTCGTAATCTTCTCTATGAAAAATTCAGTGAAGAAGAGTTGAAAAAAGGCGGATATACTATTATTACAAGTTTGGATATGCGCCTCCAAAACTTAGCTGAGGAATTAGTGGAAAAATACGGAAATCTTAATGAAGAAAATGTAGGAGTAAAAAACCTAAGTCTTTTAGCTGAAGATCCTAAAACCGGCCAAATACTAGCAATGGTAGGATCACGCGATTATTGGAATTTAGAAAATGAAGGAAATGTAAACACTACTTTGAGTATTCGCCAGCCAGGATCATCTTTTAAGCCAATGGTTTATGCCACGGTTTTTAAAAAAGGATTTCTTCCTGAAAGTATTATTTTTGATGCCGCTATAGATGGCAAAATAGCTAATTTTTCCACTGACCCACAAAATCCTTATTTAGTCCGAAACTATGATGAAAAAACTAGAGGGCCAGTTACTTTCAAACAAGCCCTTGCTCAATCTTTAAATATTCCATCAGTAAAAATCTTATATCTAGCTGGCATAAAAAATTCTATTAAAACAGCCCAGGATTTTGGCATTACAACACTTAATGATCCACCAGAACATTATGGATTAAGCTTAGTTCTTGGTGGAGGGGGCGTGAAACTAATTGAAATGGTCCATGCATACACGGTTTTCAATCAAGAGGGAATCTATCACCCACAAATAAGTATTTTAAAAATAAAAGACAAAAATCACCAAACAATTGAAGAATTCTCTTTAAAAAATAAAGTGGTTTTAGATTCACAAATAGCTCGTCTTATTAATAGTATCCTATCAGATAATAGCGCAAGGGCCCCTACATTTGGATGGAATAATCAATTATATTTTCCTGATTTTCAAGCGGCAGCAAAAACTGGAACAGATTCTGAATATCGCGATGCATGGACAATCGGCTACACTACATCTCTGGTTAGCGGAGTCTGGGCTGGAAACAATGATAGATCTGTAGTAAGTAGAACAGGAGCACCAGGGTCTATGTTAGCAGCTCCTTGCTGGCATGAATTTATGGAAAAATCAATAGAATTTTATCCTCCAACAAATTTTATTGAACCACTTCCATATACCAATGACCAATCAATTAAAAATTCCATCCCAATGCTTAATGGAAATTATATAAATACAAAAAAATATAAGAATATTCAAACTGAAGAAATTATAAACGCCAATGAAATCCATAATATTCTTTATTATGTTAATAAAGATAATATTCTTGAATCTCCGCCTACTAACCCACTAGGCAATCCCCAGTTTTGGAATTGGGAAATCCCCGTGCTTTTATGGGCGCAAAAAAACATTATTAATTTCAGTGAAGAATATAATAAATATTTAGGCGTTAATTATATACCTATTGACACTAATGCCATACAAACAACAATAAATTTTCCTGATGTTCCTAAAATTGAATTTATTTCACCTCAAAACGGCAGCTTTGTTGATGCTGATATGGATTTAATTATTAAAATTAATAGCCCTATTGAAATAATGAATACCCAAATTTATCTTAATAAAATATTACTCGGGGAATTAAATAAAATTGATGACGATGTTTATTCCCACAAAATACATCTAGATGATTTAATCGATCAAAATGAAATAAAAATTGAAGCCATTGATGGCTTCAATCAAAAAAGCACAGCATCAATAATTATATTTAAATAACCTTCTTTAAATAAATTATGTATAGATAATTATTTTCAAGTAATTACGCTCTCATAATTATTCATCCAATTTTATAAAAGATTTTATTAATTTTCACTTTAGGGATTCTCTTTTCAAGATAAGCTCTTAATTGCGGTTCCTCTAATCGTAATTCTGATGAAATAACTGCCCTACAACACTTAATTGTTAATATCCCCTGTTTTAAAGAACTGACCCTGACTATATCCAAGGACCAGTTTTTTCTTTTTTTAAAATATTGGTTTATTACGTTAATTGCTTCCTGCCCCTGAAAAAAACTTTTAAATCTTTTGGTGTTTGACCAACTATTTAATGCTTGTTTGATTGATATAAAAGCCATAAGACAAAATACTATGTCAAATTTTAATTGGCATTAAAATATAGGAAAAGCTATCATCAGATTTCCCATGAATCAAGCCGGGGTTAATTTCTTTATTTAACTTAATAATAATTTCATCTTCCTTAATTGAATGCAATCCATCTAATAAGAAATGATAATTAAAACTAATCTTCAATGGACTTCCACTTATATCTTTGGGGATAAGAACCGTATGGCTTTTCCCCAAAGAAGGGTCTTGAGCCTCAATAGCAATTTCCTTTTTCGATGGATTAAAATCAAACATAACGTCATTTATCCTCCCACTAAATAAGCCAACAATTTTAACGGCCTCAATCAATTTCTTTCTATTTAAAATTGTCTGGTTTTCAAAATTAGACGGAATTATTGAAGAATATTTTGGATATTCAGCATTAATAAGCCTGGATATTAAACGAACATTATCTAATGAAAACTGAATTTGATTAGGTTCTGGAAAAATCTTTACTACACTACCAATTTCCTCCATCTCCTCTTGAATAATTCTTAGAACTTCTTGCGCCGTTCTTAATGGAATTATTATTTCTAAATTATCTTTTATATTAGTTTTAATTTTCTGGGATAAAATATTCTTTTCTGCCAAACGAAAACTATCAGTGCCAACTAATTTAAAAACGCTTTTCGCAGTATTGTTTTCTAATTTAAATAAAATGCCATTCAATTCTGGTTTTGGAGAAGTATACCCAACACTCGGAATTACTTGCTCTAACGCTTCTTCAAGATCCCCTTTTTTTATTTCTATATATTTTTCTGTTTTTGTTTCTGGAATAATTGGAAATTCATCGGGATTTATTCCTTGAAAGGTTGTATTATAATTCCCACTTTTTACTGACAGAATATTTTTACTTTCTTCAATTGTAATTCTTTCTTCTGATAAATTATTCAAAAACATAGAAAAAGTTTTTGCTGGAATGATAAATTTTCCTTCTTTCTCCACTTTTCCCGTGATAATTAATTCAATTCCAATTTCCAAATCAGTAGCCAAAAGATGAAGCTTATTTTTATTTGTTTTTAAAAGAATATTACTCAAAATAGGAAGTGTAAGATTTTTCCCTGTAATTTTTTCTGCTAAATTAATAGATTTTTTAAAACTATCGACTAAAGTGATAAATTTCATATTTTTATACTAATTATTATTTATATATATTAATATATTATTATAATTAAGGACGGGTATTTTGTGTATAAATGATTCTTTTTAAAGATAGTATTTATTATAAATGATTTTTTAAATGGATAACTAGTGAATAATTAATGAATAATCTGGAGAAAACATGGGGATAGTAATTTAATTTTTGGTTTTTAATTTTCAATTCTTAATTTTATCAAGTATTTATACCTTATTTTATCAACAATATATCCACTATCATTTATTATACAGCATTTCTTTTAAAATTATTATTTCCTGACAAAAAACAGGGTCTTTTTCAATTTCAGAAGATATCTTTTTATATGCATGAATAACGGTGGTATGGTCACGATTACCTAATTTTTCAGCAATACTAGTATAGGAATAATGTAACTCTTCTCTCAAAAGATACATTACTATTTGCCTTGGTTTTACTAATTCTTTCTTCCTAGAACGACCCAAAACATCGTCTTCTTTAAGGTCATAAAAAGAAACTATTTTTTTAATCACTTCTTTTGGTGAAATATATTTATTCGATTTATTTAAAATTAGTGACAATATTCTTTTGGTTTCTTCTAAAGAGATTGGACTATTTTTAAGGCGCGCGTGCGCGAGGACCCTGTTTAATGCTCCCTCTAATTCCCTGATATTCTTTGGGATTGCTTCAGCTATATACTTAAGAACATCATTATTTATAAGATGGGATACATCCTGACTTTTGTTTTCTAAAATAGCCAACCTTGTTTCAAAATTAGGATAACCAATATCAGCTATCATACCCCCTTCAAATCTAGACCTTAGCCGTTCCTCAATAGACGGAATAGATTTTGGCGGGCGATCGGAGGTAAAAACAATTTGTTTATTTTTTTCATAGAGAGTATTAAACGTATGGAAAAGTTCTTCCTGTGTTTTATCTTTTCCAGCGACAAACTGGACATCGTCAATTAAAAGAAGGTCAAGATTTCGGAAACTTTTTTTAAATTCCGTCATTTTTTGATTACGGATGGCATTAACCAAATCATCTGTAAATTTTTCCGAGGTAGCATATAAAATTTTCAATTTTTTCTTTTTTCTTTTCAGTTCATTGCCAATAGCTTGTAGAAGATGTGTTTTTCCCAATCCAACGCCGCCATAAATAAAAAGAGGATTATATTTTTTTCCTAAATTTTCTATTACTGCCAAGGATGCTGCATTAGCTAATTCATTATTGGTTCCGACAACAAAGTTTTCAAAAAGGTATTTTGGATTAAGATTAGTTTCAGGATCAATATTAAATTCTAATTGTTCATCTAAAACTGACGATTTTGAAATAGCTGAAGAACGTTTTGTTTTTTTAGTTTCTATTTTTTTTAAAGAATCTTTATTAGTAGTAACCAGATATTCAATCTTTTTAATTTTAGGATTCAAGCTATAAAGGGCGTGTAGAATTTGTTTATGGTATTTATTTTCAAGCCATTCTTTTGTAAAACTAGATGGGACCCCTATAAAGACCGTCCCTTCTTTAATATCTAAAATAAAAGCATCTTTTAACCATGTTAGGTAATTAGCTTTAGAAATATTCAATTTAATCTCTCCCAAGGCTGCTTCCCAAAGTTCTTTGATATCCATAATTGAAATCACAATATTTACATTCTATAGTATAACAATTTTTCGCTTCGCTCAAGAACGTTGAAATTGCAATATACTTATTTCAATTATTTAATATATATTGAAATATATATTAAAATTAAAATACTATTATTTTAATTATAAAAATAAAATTTAGTCTTTGCAAGAAAATCATTCTCTTTTGGGGATAAACTGTTGATAGTCAGTGGGTTTGATATTTAACGTATATTTTGGTATGCTGTTCTAGATTTAAATTTAATATTTATTGCTATGTCGATTACTTATCAACCAAAAAAGAAAAAGAGATTACGCACCCACGGATTTTTAAAAAGGATGTCTTCTAAAGGAGGAAAAAAGATTATTAGTCAACGGAGGCAAAAAGGAAGAAAAAAATTAACTCCTTAAGTAATGCTTAAAAAGAAAAACAGAATTACATCTTCTGTTACTTTTAAAGAGATTCTTACAAAAGGCAATACAAAAGAGAACGAGTGTTTTAAGATTATCTTCAAAAAGAATGATTTAGACTATCCGAGGTATGGAATTGTTGTAAGCACGAAAAATAGTAAATCAGCTGTACAAAGAAATGCTTTAAAAAGAAGAATTAGAAATATACTCAAAGATTCTTTATTGGTTTTTTCAAAAGGATTTGATGCGGTGATTGTTACGAAGAAAAATTGTTTAAATACGGACTTTCAAAAGCTCAAGGAATCTCTTAACAAACTATTAAGATTATTTTAATAAATTATGAACATTTTTGAATTATTAATCTTTCAACCGCTATATAATCTTTTAGCCTTACTCTCTAATCTAACAATGGGTGATTTAGGGTGGGCTGTTTTAATTTTGGCGGCGATAATTCGTCTTATTATCTGGTCTTGGTATAAAAAAGCCATGGGGGATCAAAGAAAAATGGCGAAATTACAGCCTAAGATTAAAGAAATTCAAAAGAAGTTTAAGAAGGAACCAATAAAGGGCAATCAGGAAGTAATGAAAATTTTTAAGGAAGAAAAAATCAATCCTGGTAATTCTTTCTTTTTTATCTTTTTCCAAATGGCTATTTTTATTTCTCTCTTTATATTTTTTAAGCAAGCTATAGTTAATGATTGGGCCTTTTATCTCTATAATTTTGTTAAACTACCAGAACAAATAAATTATTTATTTCTTGGTTTGATTGATCTTAAAGCTCCAAGTCTTGCTCTTGCGATTATTTCAGCTTGCTTGAACTCCTTTTTGATTTTTATCCAACCAAGCTCAGGCCAGAACAAAGCAATGCTACTTGGCTTCCCTTTTATAATCTTATTTTTCTACCAGAGATTTCCTGCGATTGTTATTTTGTATTGGATAGGATTTACTTTAGTGAATATTTTGCAGGAATATATGACTAAGAAAGAAACGCTACGCCCAAATCAAGCATTGGAAACAAAAGTTATCAGCTGATCATGGAAACATTAAAAGTAAAAACCTTTTTAGAAGAATTGCTTACAATTGTTGGTTTTGTAAATTTTGAGATTAGTACACAAGAAAGCCCCCAAGATAAACTTATTCAGTTTTCAATTAAAACTGATTCAGAAATTAATTATAGCGGTCTTTTAATAGGACGCGATGGAGAAAATCTGCAGGCATTAGAATATTTATTAAATATCTTTTCAAAAAAATGTTTCAATGATTATCCCTGGAGAATTATCTTGGATATTAATAATTATCGGGCAATACAGGAGGAAAAATTAAGAGAATTTGCCAAGAAAGCGGCTCGTCACGTATCTTTATCAAAAAAAGAGATAGAATTACCGCCCATGAGAGCGCGGGATAGAAGGATTATCCATTTAGAGATTGCTTTAAGGAGCGATGTATTTACAGAGAGTATTGGGGAAGGAAAAGAAAGGCATATTATAATAAAGCCGCAAGAGAAATAATTTTTTATTATTTAGAGCGAAGTATTTAAAATATCTGGATTAATTGTATAGAGAACAATATAAAAAGCAAATAATAAAAGAAGTCCAATAATAGCGCCTGTGATTCTTTCTTGGGCGTCTTTTTGTTGGGCAGTATTACCACCAGAAGTAAGATATTGAAAACCAGCATAAACAATCATAGCAAAAGCCAGAATTCCAGCAAGACGAAAAGCCCACCAGATTAAAACACTTATTAAACCCATTGGAGTTTTGGCTACTCCACCAGCACTACCAGCGTCATCTGCTGCAAAGACTAAAATTGGACCAAGTATAAGTGGGTTTAATACAGTACAAATAATTATAATCAGTAAAACAGGCTTGATCGTTCTCATAAAACAAAGATTTCCTAAATTCATAAATTCTATTCTTTTATTAAGTTTATTTAAAAGGTGTAATTTCTCCTGGCTTAGTGAATCCTGGAATTCCTATTTCCCATTGATAAGATTCAAAAATTGGGTATTGAATTGTCTGTATATTAGAAGGAGCTGGTGGTGCTGGTAATGTCTGTAGAAATGCCTGTAGAATTTCATTTAAAATTATTGGGCATATTTGAGTAATAAGAATAGCCATTGGGGTGCCAATTGTTGTGCCAAGAACCATTATATTCGCAGCTGCATCTGAAAGTGATTTACAAATATGTTCAATGTCTATGTGTTTAAGTAATAAACCTAAAATCCAACTTTTGACAAGTCCTGAAATATCATTATTTCCGTTCATTGCGCTTATAACCAATAATTTTAAGTCTTCTGGGATGACTCCATTATTCTGTATTATATTTATGAGTTCCTCTTTAACAGCATCTGTAATGTTTTCGTCATTTTGTATTGAGTCTATGAGATATGGTTTTAAATTTTCCGGAATCTCTTGGCTGTTTTGTATTATGCTTATAAGTTCATTTTGGGTAAGTTCTGCTAATTCTGCGCCATCATTGAGATTTGTCATTGTGTCGAAGACTTCCTGCGGATTCATAAAAGCTTGAGTTTGTGTTGGGGCTAAAAATAAACTACCTAATCCCAAATTTAATATAAAAACAATTAATGCTATAGCCTTTGTTTTTTTGAAGATATTTTTAAACATGTTATTTTTTATTTAAAAATGATTAGATCTTTTTTGACGATGTTGCAGATGTAAGTTTGGTTACAGATGTAAGTTTAGTCGCTGTTTTTATTGCTTTCTTAATAGGCGCTGGTGATTTTTGAAATGCATAGACAAGTATAACAGTTAAAGTGGCAATGGGCAAAATACTGGCAAATGGTATAAGGTCCAATGCTTGACCAATAAAAATCCATGTACCTCTTATTCCGCTGAGAAGTGTAATAACAAAGATATAAATGACGAGAGGCAGGACAATAATCCAAACAAAGAGGTTAATTCCGGGAATAAACCCCAAAAAGATTTCTATAACATCTTTGATAATGGCTGTTATAAGCAAGAATAAAAATATTGTTAAGCTCATTTTATTTTCCATAGAATAATATTTATTCTTTTTTGAACTCTTCTTTAGCTTTTCTAATATCTATAAGTTGAGCTGGGTTTGAAGTAATAATTTGGTCTTCAGCATAAGAAGCGATAATCTGAATAGCAGCATGTTTGTCTTCTGCAAAAAAGAGACCTGTTCCAACAGAAGCTTGCAAAAGGATGGTCTTTTCCTGTTCTGTAAGATTTAAGGCTTTGCCTATAATATCAATATTGGCAGGTGATTGTCTTAGTAAAAGGGCTAAAGCAGAGTTGGTAATTAATGGTTTTCCATATGGCGAGCTTAAAGCGTCTTCTATATCCTGCGTAATAAAAGTTACTCCCATATAATATTTTCGTGCTCTTTTAACTAAACCAAACAAGAAAGAAGCGCTTTCTTCATGAGCTAATAACCACCATCCTTCATCTATTATTACAATTCTTTTTCTTAAATCCTTTTTTACCATTGTCCATATGTAATTTAATACTACATACATGGCAATAGGCCTGAGTTCTTCTTCCAATTCCCTTACCCCAAAGACAACTAAACGATTGTTAATATTAATATTTGATGGTTGATTAAGGAAGCCAGAATAGCTTCCTCTAGTGAATTTATAAAGTTTTGCAGCTAAATCTTCGCCTCCCTCTGTATTTTTAAGAACACTCTCTAGATCTTCCATTAATGGTAAATTTTTCTTTTCAGCGATATTTTCAGGAAAAATATCCCGACTTGCGTATGTTTGTACAATGGCTCTATCTAGCATAAGTTCTTCTTGAGGAGAAAGGCCTTTAAGCATTAACTTAATTAGGCCGATAAGATTTAAAATATGGTTGCGAAAAACTTCTTCACCAGTTTCTTCTTTTTTTACTGCAGGAAGTTCAAATGGATTAATATTATCATCAGAAGCAACAGATATTTTAAAGTAGCTTCCGCTGATTGAATCAGCCAAGTATTCATATTCATTTTCCGGATCAATAATTAATACATTAGTTCCTAATAATAATGAACGAAGGATTTCTAATTTTATAGCATAACTTTTTCCTGCGCCTGTTTGGGCAAAAACTACCATATTGGCATTTGGCAAAACAAAGCGGTCAAAAATAATCAAGCTATTATTATGTAAGTTGACGCCATAAAGGATTCCTTTGTTTTCTGAAAGGTCTAAAGAAGAAAAAGGGAAAAGGGTTGAAGCTGGTTGTGAATTCAAGGGAGTAGTTAATAATAATCTATCTATTCCCAATGGTAAGGAAGATTCCATTCCTTCGAATTCTCTGAAGACAGTTGGTTTTGCGTAAATTAACTGCTGTTCTAGTATATTTTTGATTTTACTTTCTATTTTTATAAGCTCCTCCTTGTCATTGGCAAAAAAAGTAATATAAACACCCACTTCAAAAAGTTTTTCACTACCTTGCTGGACTGTATCTCTTAGTTTTTCAATATTACTTAAAGCAGCTTCTAATAAGGGGTTACGAACTAATCCTTTATCTGCCTCAATGCTTAATTGAGCTTGAATTTCCGCAGATTTTTTTCTTAAATTTCTTAAAACCTTATTAATGTTAAGTGGATGAAAGAAGATTGAGATATTAAAAGATTCATCTAAATTAATAGTTGAGGAAAACCAATTAGAGGCTAAATAATTTGGGTAAGTTAGGATAAAAAGAGTTGAACAATATTTATTTCCTAATTTGAGAAAGTTAGTATTAATTTCTAATCCAGCAGGGGAAATTAAGTCCTGAAGAGTAGAAACAGCCTGGGATTGGGCTAATATTTGCGGGTTTTTAGGTTTTCTTTTAAATAAATTTGGAAAACGCATATTTTATTGGTTAAATTCTTCTGGAATATTTATCGACTCTCTTTCAAAAGCCTCTGGATTATATGAATTAAAAAATAATTCAATTAATTCTTTAGTAGTCAATGGGCGTGATTGTAATCCCATTCTGGTTAAATTTGTAATGATATTATTTTGTCTGATTATTAATTGTTGATAATGCTGGTTGAAATTTTCATCAGAAAGAGGGATTGTGGCGGAAAATGCCTGGTGTCTTAAATTAAGCAATGCTTTATAAGCTTCCAATATTTGGCTTAATGCGGTTCTTGGTTTGAACATAATAGGGTCATAAGGCACTATTACATAGAACTTTTTTTTCATAATATTGTTTCCAGTAACAAGTCCTTTGATAAATGTATAATAATCCTCCCCCTGAAGTTTAAGCAGATTATTTGTTTCTTGGTCAATTCTTTCCCGAAGAAAATTTAAATAGGATTCAATATTAACGCGCCTAGAATGAGCTACAACTTGTAATGGAAAATCTAAGTTATTTATAAGATTGCGCCAGCTCATTAACACAGAAGATTGTTCTTCTTCCGATTTTAAATCAAAATTTATACCTGACACTTCTAAAACTGAACGGAGCGAACCGTTTTTAAGAATAATTACCCCCTTTCTAATTTGTTGAAGGGAAATAAGTGACTGGCTGCTGAAAGTTTCTTTGGGCATCTATTTATCTAATATATCGGTTAATTGTTTAAGAGTTTTTTTGTCCAATTGTTTTTTAATCTGTGTTTTTACTGTAGGCTTAGGCTTTTGGGGAACAGAATAAGATATTTTCGAAAAAGTTTTTTCTTTTTTCCATAGATAGTATTTTGGAAGCCAAAAATGCCTGATTGCGGCCATAGCAAGCGTATAAATTGGAACGCTATGGATTTTTCCAAATGCAAGGGAAAAACCGATTGGAGCGAGAATTATTGCTAAAATTAACCAAAGCCATGATTTTAAAACAGAAAAAAGTAAAAGAATGAGTCCTCCAAAAGATAATAAAATCCATAATTGGGTAAAGGTAATCCAACCCATTAATTTTGTCTCCTCTTTTATAAACTGAGGTACTTGATAAGCCATATTTTTAAGCTTCACCAAAAGGACTTTTCTTCTGATGTTTTTTATAAGGAATAGGCTCTTGAATAGTGGGGGTTTTTTCCTTTCTCTTTTTTTCTTCTTTTAATTTAACGTCAAGAATATATGGTTTTTCTTTCTTAGTTTTTACAAAAGTTTCTTCATCCTCGAATTCTTTTCCTTCACCACTCAAAACTTTAGAAGATGCCACTTCTCCCATAGGTTTTTTTCCTAGCGGCTTTTTCTCTTCTTTAGGCAATGGCTTTTTTAAAGAAACCTTTTGCATTTCTTCAACAATCTTTGGTTGATCATTTTTTTTCTGCATTGCCGCTAATAGTTTTTCTCGAATTTTTTCTTGTTGTTCAGCAGAAACTTTTGGAGCAACGACTTTTTTTAATTCTTCTATCTTACTGACTGGTTTTTCCACTTTTACTTCAGATGGTTCAGGGAAAGAATATTCAGGAATAATTTGTTCAGAAGGTATTCGTTCTGCGATAGTTTGTTCAATTTTTTCTTTCGTAATAGGCTTTATCTTTGGGGGACCTAAAGGATCTTGCGGAATTCTTTGCTCTAAAGGTTGGGGTTTGTATTGACTCAATTCTTTTTCAAACATTTTAAAGATTTTTTCTTCAATTACTTTGTGAACAATTTGAGCCGCTATTGGAGGAATATTAATTCTTTTTTCTAACTCACCCCTGAATTGGTCTTTAGGCAATTGAAAAGATAAAGCTTCTGTTAGGATGTCCATAACTTCAGAAAATTTTTCAGATGAAACTTTACCTAAATTTAAAGCATCATCTATTATTACCCCCATTTTATCAGAAGCCAAAAAATCCTGAATAGATGTTGGAAGTTTATTATACAATTCTAAGAATTCTTTTTTTTTCTTTTTTTCCATTTTTCTTACTATAGAATTAACGTAGCAGTTCCCTGAAAAAAGGATTTCTATTGAATCTTTTATTCCTAAGGTAATCTTTAGCATCTTTTTGTGGTCCGATTTTTCGTTGTACAGACTCCACAAATTCTTGCACCCATTTTGTTTGTTTTTCAGTATTCATTGGCCTAATCATAGCAGCAAAGCCTTCAGGGGGAACATTCTTATCCAAAAGAGAGTGGAAGAATTGATCGCTATATTGCGTACCCATTTTTTCTAATCTGCCAAGGATGTTATCCCAATTCCCTGATTTTATAGTTTCAGGAGAAGACTCCCGTACCCTTTTTGAAATAAGATTTATCTCAACACGTTTTCTGGCCTCGTTATCAGAAATTCCTGGCATACTTTTTCTAATTTGTGTTAATTCTTTGTTCATATCTTCAAACGTTGTAAAGAATTTTACATAAAGTTCAGGGTGAGCTTTTTTAAGTCCCGGAACGTTCAAATTAGGTTGATTTTGGGCTATTTGAAGAAATTTTGTATCTTTTTCCGTTTCCAATTTGTTTTTTTCTATTAGAGCGTTAAGACCTACAGCAATTCTTCCTCTATCACCTTTATGTACTTCCATATCAGCCCTAATTTGATCTGGGCCTCTTCCTTTATAATCTTCTTCAATTTGTTTTAGTTCAGTTGCTCGAATTTTTCCAGGCTGCCTACTCATCCAAACCCCTATGTCATGTGTAGGTGCAAATTTGCTGCTTTCTAATTTTTCTTGAGCTTTTCTCCATGTTTCTGAGCCCGTGACTCCTTTTAATGCTTTATAACCAATAAAGGCGCCAGCTGCTGCTCCAGCCTTAGTGGCTTGTTTCATAACTAATTGAGATGCTGCTCCACCTCCTTGAAGAGAGAAAATCAATCCTCCAACCAAAAACATAGAGAATAAAACCATCTGTATTATTGTTGCGGCCATTGGACTTTCAGTACCAATTGATGGCATCTTATTCATTACTGTTAAAGCAAGGTATAAAGTGAATGCAAATATTACAGGGAAAAAACACCATTTTAGGAAATTGCTCCACCACATTTTCCAGTACTTTTCTGTGTCAGGAAAAATCCAAGCTGCGAAAACAATTGGCGATAATCCTAGAAGGATAATTATTAAAAGGTTCCTAACGATTATGGTCAAGAAAATCGCTAATAAAGCAATGACAGCAAAGCCACCAACGAGAATCATAATAAAGCTGATAATAAAGAAATTACCAAGGCGCAATGAATAGCTTTTTACTTCTTTTTCTGGGTCCTCATCGCTAATTATCCCTGTTGTTTTATATTTATCAACACCAAATATAGAAGGAGGGTCATATTGGCCAATTATGCCAGGTGTTGTGGTTGCAACATAACCATAGCCTTCCATTATACGAGGGGCAATGCTTTCATTATTTTCTTGAGAAATGCTTAAGAAATATCCAGTAAGATAATTGGAAATATCTACAATCATTCCTGCTATAACTAAGCTAAAGTTTACTAATAAGGCAACAATTATTAATTTCCAAAGAATTTGTTTCCAAGCGTATTTTTTATAGCCAACTATAGTAGCAATAGCAATACCTATGAATCCTAAAACTAAAAGAGCATTTACAATATTGCGTAACATTGTCCATATTGTTTGAACTCCGGGATTGTTAATAAACCCGCCATAGGTGTCGGGCTTTAATGCTTTTAATATCCAGTCTATTTCCAAATTTATTATCCCGGCAAACATTTTACCAAAACCTTCTAATACACCCTTTACAATAAAACACCATTGTTTAACAAAAAACCCTTGCATTTCGCATACGAATTTATTTGTTCCGTCGTCCATGCATTTGTTTATCCAGTCATTAGCGCTTATATTGCAAATTTCCTCAGCGTTCTTTTCTTGAAGTGTAACTTTTACTGTATGAAGGCCGTGTTGTCCGACTTGAGTGGTTCCAGCATCAGGGTCTGGAATACAACATTTAGGTTTTCCAACGCCAGAAGGACAAATTAGGGAGTTGTCCTGAACATAGCCTGATTTACATGATATTTTGTTCGCCTCACAATAACCTCCTTGCGATTCACATGTTTGGTCATTTTCATCAGCATTTGCTTCAGGAGTTGTAAATTTTAAAATAGGGCTAATTAGCAAAGCAAAAACCACGATGCTAAAAATCCCGATTTTTAATATATTTTTTGTTTTCATATTAATGATTTTTATATTTTTCTTATTATAATTACACAATTTTATTATACAATATTTTTGATTAACAAGGAAGAAAGAGAAATCCACTCTTTTATGGAAAGATTTTGCGCCCTGGTATTTGAGGGAAGATTTAATTTTAAAAATATTTTTTGAACAAAATCTTTTTCTAAATTTAGATTTTTAGAGAGGTTATTAATAAGCAGTTTTCTTGGTTGTTTAAAACCAGCCTTTACAATACTAAAGAAATTTTTGGTTTGTGTTCTATTCATGTTCTCTTTTGTATCCATTGGAGTTATTCTCACAACAGCAGAGTCTACTTTAGGTTTTGGATAAAAAACGGTTTTTGAGACATGACAAATAATTTCTGATTTTGCATAAAATTGCACCGAAGTAGATAGAAGATTCATTTTTGGTGGTTGGGCCATTATTCTTTCAGCCACTTCTTTTTGTATCATTAAAACTATTAGCTTGGGTTTGATGGATTTTTCTAAAAGTAAACGCAAAAGTCGCGAAGTTAAATAATAAGGAATATTACCTATTACTTTGTATTGAGTGTTGAGTATTGAGTATTGAGTATAAAATTGATTAGTTTTTAGAAGATTGCGAATATCTGCGTTGATAATCTGTAGGTTCGATTTATTCTGAAAAAGGTCTTCAAGGAATTTTACTAATTTAATATCTTTTTCAACAGCAATTATTTTAGCGTCAGTTTTCAAAAGGACTTTGGTTAAAACGCCTTTTCCGGGTCCAATTTCCAAGATTTGATCTTTGGATTTAATATCTGCTGCCTGGATAATCTTTTGCACAACATTATTGTCTTTAAGAAAAACTTGCCCTAATTTTTTTTGTTTTTTTGTTATCATATAGATTTTGACAAAAGTATTTATAATGGTAAAATAGAAAGATAGTTAAAATAATTATATAAAAATAATGAATAAAAAAACATATACAAATTTGGTTATCATTGGCTTAGCTATAATAGCAATTGTTGCAGTCTTGTTTATAAGAAGCATGGGCAATCAAAATATTTATACTGGATTCTTAAAGCCTGGAGAAGGCGCTTGGTCTGAAATTATGAATGGTGCAGAAGAATCACAGAGAATAGTTTATTTAGGAGAAAAGATTGTTCATAATACACGGGCATATGGAGTAGAAATTGAGTCAATTGTTTCTGAAAATGAAAGTGCTATTACGCAGGTATGGCGGGATAAAGAATCAAACGAGATAGTGGAGATTGTTAGTAAATTAAAAGGGAAAGATGAAGTGATTTGTATAAATGATTCTTTAATGGAAATACTTATACCTTCGTTTAGTTCCTTGCTTCCAGCCATAGAAACACCAGAAAAATATAGTTCAAATAATAAATATATTTATGATACTTTTACTACTAACACTGGAAAAACAATTCAAATAGCGAAGTTCATAGACGAAAACGATATTGAGATATGGATTAGCAGTGAAGTTCCATTTGGTATTGTGAAAATTGTAAATAATACAACAGGAGAAATCACATCCTATTTACAGGATTTTGGTCTAAGTGGAGGTAAACCGAAAATTTCTGAGGTAGAGATGATTAATTGTAAAAGAATGAATTTTCCTAATTTAACCGAATAGACTAAAGGATATATTTTGTTTGCCCCGTTAGAAGTATTGTTTCTGACGGGGTTGACATTCAAACTATCTTTGATAGAATTATTGATAAGGCCTTCAAAAAGGCTTTTTTAATAGCATTTATTCTAAATTACCATTTTTACCTGGAAAGTACAACTTAATAAAGGAATAAGGAGTATCAATCATTTAATGCCATCATCCTTATTAAAGATAGCAATTGGTTTATTTTTGCTTTCTTTATTTTTTGGTAATTCTTATCTTTCTTCTCAAATTATGTTTCTTCAAAAAGAAGGGGAAGAGTTTTTAATAAAAGAAGACGGCTACCCCGTGATTTTAGAAGGTAGTGCATTTACTAAGACGGCTTATGCCTATCATGAATATTTGAGCGTGGAAGGAGGTCAAATTATTGAGGGGGATTTTGAAACGGATAATTTAGTAGAACAGAATTTTTTAATTATTATCAACAGCGATAGTTTTTTGGGCATTAATTCTCCTATAAAATTTTTATTACCTTCATCTCAACGTTATACAGTTTTTACCTACATAGTGCAGGAAGGAGATACACCTGGAAGAATTGCGGCAAATTTTGGAGTAAGTTTAAATACAATTTTATGGGCTAATAATTTAAAATCCAGCTCTATAATTAAACCTAATCAGGAGCTTATTATTCTTCCAATTTCAGGAGTAATGCATATAGTTAAAAAAGGGGACACATTACTTTCTATAGCTAAAAAATACAGAGCATTATCTGATGATATATTTGTTTTTAATGATTTAAAAGATGAAGGTTCTATAAAAATCGGTCAAGAACTTATTATCCCAAATGGCCGGCTTTCTTCAGCCACTTCTTTATTATTATCTGCCGGTCTTAAACCTATGACAATTGATATTAGCAATTGGCCAAAGACTGACGGTTTTTTTGCTTATCCTACTTCTTTCGGTTTGAATAGAGGAATTTTCCACTATTACAACGCAGTTGATATTGTTAGTTCCTGCGGAAGCCCTATTTATGCTGCTGCTGATGGAATGATAGTTGAGGCTAAAGGAACAGGAAGATATAATTACGGTTATGGTAATTTAGTTAAGATTCAACATTATAACGGCACCACGACTGTTTATGGTCATCTAAGCGAATTATCTGTAAAAGAGGGAGATAAGGTTTATCAAGGAGATTTAATAGGGAAAATGGGCAATACAGGAAATGCTGAAGGTTGCCATCTCCATTTTGAAGTTAGAGGAGCTCAGAATCCTTTTGTAAAAAGATAAATCATTGATATTCATTCCAGGAAAATTCTGTTTTATATTGTAATGCCTCGGCAACGTGATTAAATTTAATTGTTTTTGTATTTTCTAAATCAGCTATTGTTCGGCTGATTTTTAAAATTCTGTGATAAGATCGAGCTGACAAAGAATATTTGTCGATGGCTTTTTTAATAGAAATATCTGGTAAGCCGATTATATTAAAAGAATGAAGTCCATTAGATACATCAACTTCTACTTCAATTAAAGTAGTTTCTAAGCCAAAAAAAGCGGCAGAGTAAATTTTAGACAACATAATTTATGCATCCGCCGCTTTTTTGAGTATTTTATAGTTTATTTTTCCTTGGGCTTGTTTTTATTATTGCAGGTTATACAAGTTTTAGCCGCAGCATTGGCTTTTAAACGGTCTAATTGAATATCTTTTTTACAGATTTCACAATGGCCATAATTATTTTCTTTAATTTTCTCTAGAGCCTCGTTAACTTCTTTCAGTCGGAGCTCTAAAGCGTATTCTACGGCCAATAAATTTTCATATATTTCTACTTCTTTGGCGTCTTCATCAGGTGAAGAAGAACGACCTCCAAGATCTGGGAATCTGGTATCATAATCACCAGATATCTTCTTATCTTTATCGGCAAATTTTAACAGATCCTTTTCTAAAAGGGTTCGTTCTTGCTCTAATTTCTTTTTTAATTCAGAAAGAATCTTTTTATCCATAGTCTTAATATAAGACATAAACATTCTATCATAAAGTCAGAATTTTGAAAAGTCAACCTCGGTAGATAGAAGATTATCTAACGGGGCCGATTGACCTTACAGAAAAATATTGATATTATGGAAACAGATGCGGGGTTAGTATAGTGGTAATATACGACATTGCCAATGTCGAGACGCGAGTTCAATTCTCGTACCCCGCTCTGAATAAAAACAATCCGTAAAAACGGATTGTTTTTAATTTCTGGTAGAAATTATTTTTTCTCTTTCTTTTTACCTGTAGCTTGCCCAGAAAGATAATCTACTCCTTTTAATTCTAGTAACATAAATAGAACCAAGAACAATAATATTGACCAACCTATTGTCCCAAAGACTGTCTTCCACGGAGATTCTTTTTTCTCTTCTTTTTTTTCAATAGACTCTTTTGTTTCAGCAACAGAATCAGGAATTTGTCCTTTTTTCATGGTTTTTTCTATGATGTCTTTAAGTCCTTGCCATTGCTTTGTCTCTATTAGTTCTTGGAATTTTTCACGAACTTCTGATTCTTTGAAAGATTCAACCAATCCAGGCAATACTTTGGATACTTCTTTTGAATCCAATCCAGCTTTTTCTAATTGATATTTGATATTTTCCTCAATTGATTCTTTTTCTTTATCTTCTTTTTCCTTTTCTTTAATTTTCTCTTTAACCCAAGCTTGGGCTTCTTTGGAAAGCTTTGATTGATTTTGTTTTAGATAATCACTAAGCTCCTCTTGGTTTTTATTTAAGGTGCTATCCATTACTTGATTATAGTCAGGAGTCTTTCTGAATTCTTTCCAAACTTCTTCGCGTTTTTTATAACTCTTCCGTGGATCAAGCTTTTCTTTTTTCTCTTCACTCTCCGGTTCTTCTTTTTCCTTTTGGAGAGAATCTTTCATAGTTTTTTCTATGGCATCCTGAAGTTCCTGCCATTGCTCTGTCTCTATTAGTTCTTGGAATTTTTCACGAACTTCTGGTTCTTTGAAGGATTCAACCAATCCAGGCAATACTTTGGATACTTCTTTTGAATCCAATCCAGCTTTTTCTAATTGATCTTTGATATTTTCCTCAATTGATTCTTTTTCCTTTTTTTCTTTTTTATTCTCTTTTTTGGATTTTTCTTTAGTTCCTTTAAGGATTTTATCTGCCTCCTCTTTATCTATTTCTGTTTTTTTCCATTTTATATCTTCTGCTTTAGCCCTTTTTCTTCTTGGTTGTTTTTCTTTATCCTTTTCTTTTGGATCTTTTATTTCGGGTTTATTCCATTCTTTTAATTCTTCAAGCGTTACAATCTTATCTATAAAAGGTCTATCCTTTTCTTTTTCTGAAGTGAATTTCAATACTGTTGCTTCTCCTGTTTTAGGATTAATGTTACTAATCACCCAACCGTCCTCGATCTTTCCTGAGGATATTTTAACTTTTACTTCTATAAACTTTCCTTTTTCATGTGCAGCTTTAAAATTCGCCGCAGCTTTAATGTTCTCCGGAATTAATTTTTGGATAATATTCTCATTTTTTATTTCTTTTTCTGCTCCTTCTTTTTTCTTTTTCTCAGATTCTTCTATCTCATCTTTAATTAGTTCTTCAGTTGGCTCCTCTTGTCCTGATAATCTCTCATACTTTTCCTTTATTCTTTCTCGTTTTTTTTTCTCCATTTCAGCATTCTTTTCATCTAATTCTTTGCGTATTTTATTAATGTCTGGCGTTTGTTCAATTCCCATAATATTTTTTGCTACTATTTTTTGTTTTTTATAATTTCATCAATAATTCCATATTCTTTTGCTTCTTCAGGGGTAAGCCAAAAATCTCTGTCAATCTCTTTTGATATTTTCGTAATAGGTTGTCCAGTATGTTTTGCCAAGATCTGATTTAATTGTTTTTTAACACGAAGAATTTGTTTTGCCGCAATTTCTATTTCTGAAGCTTGTCCTCCTGCTTCTCCCATTACCTGATGAAGAAGAAGCTCTGCATTAGGAAGGGCAAAGCGTTTGCCTTTTTTACCAGCAGCTAAAATGACAGCAGCGCCAGAAGCGGCCATGCCCAAGCAAAGTGATGAAACATCACATTTAACATATTGAATTGTATCGTAAATTGCCAGAGTAGAAGTAACTGATCCTCCTGGGGAATTGATATAAAGGAGGATGTCTTTTTTTGGGTCTTGATGTTCCAAAAACAGCAATTGGGCAATAATAGTATTGGCAAGGGGGTCATCAATCGGACCTCCTAAGAAGACGATTCTTTCTTTCAATAGTCGGGAATAAATGTCATAAACCCTTTCTCCAATAGCGGATTTTTCAATAACAGTAGGGACAAGAACCATATTATTTGGTTTTTGGATAGAAGATTCTTTCATATTTTTTTATTCAAATTTTGATTATTCAAATATAATATAGTGGTTTTTTTTGAATCTGTCAAATACGAATCAAATTTCTCTTCATAATTTTTATTTTAAAGATTTTTTGATAATAAATAAATCTTTTATTGTTGGATAAATTCTTTTTAGTATTCCATAGGTACTTTTTCGTTTTTCAATAACAGTAATAGGTAGTTCTTTTATTTTTAAACCTTTATATTGCGCCCTAATGATAAATTCTGTATCAAATATTTCTTCCTCTGTGATGCATTCATTTATTATTGGAGTGAGTTTTTTTCTATTAAATACTTTTAAACCATGGGTATCAGTCCCCTGATAATGAAAACAAAGTTTCAGAAAAAGATTAAAACTCTTAGTAATTAGTCGCCTTATAAAATTTCTTTTATCGTGAGAACCTTTTAATGTTTTTGAAGCAACTACAATATCAGCATTGTTTTTAATAATTAAATCCAGGCCCTGTTTTAAAAAATTTACATCCCAAAAATCGATATTACAAATAGAAACATATTTTGTGGAGGCAATAGAAACCCCATGTTTAACAGCTTTTCCGTAACTGGGATTATCTAAGACAGCTATTTTGATTTGAGAAAATTGAGAAGCAAGTTTTTTCGCTATTTCTAAAGTATTGTCAGTGCTTCCATTTTCTACCAAAATCAATTCTAAATTATTATATTCAGGGGGTAATTTATGAGAAATTTCTTGGAAAAGATTGTTAATTTCTTTTTCCAAAATGAGCCCTTCATTATAAATAGGAATAATGATGGAGATTTTTTTATTTTGCATAAATCTAGCAAATATAATATGCTATATTAACTATAATATATATTAATTATAATATAATAAAAAGGCATGAAAAACAATTATCTTATTATTCTTATCACTTTATTAGTTTTTGCTTTTGTTTATGGTTTTATAATTTTCCAACTCCCTTGGAATTTAATTTTTGCCGATACGATGGTTAGTGGAGGAGATACTGGTTCCCATAATTATATTGCTTATTATGCTCAGGAAATTTTTCCGAAAATAAGATGGTGGTCTCCTGATTGGACAGCTGGTTTTCCGTTTCTTTATTTTTATCCACCTTTTTTGTTTTATTTAACAAGTATTTTTGCTCATTTTTTTCCGATAAATATTGTTTTCAAGATAGTAACTCTTTTAGGAACTTTTTGTCTGCCACTGACGATATTTTTGTGTTTAAAATTGTTGAAGTTTGAGTTTCCGATTCCACATATAGGCGCTCTATTTAGTCTAAACTATCTATTTTTAGAAAAATTTTCTATTTATGGTGGAAATATTCCGAGTACTTTATCCGGAGAGTTTTCTTATTCGCTTAGTTTTGCTCTTTTCTTTTTATTTATCGGTTTATTAGTGAAAGGGATAAAAGAAAATCGTTATTTAGTTCCTAATATTTTTATTCTTTCATTGATGGTTTTGGTTCACCCTTTTCCTGTAATGGTAGCAGTTTTGATAGGTTCCCTTCTTTTTTTTACAGAAGGGGTTTTAGTCAAAAAAGCAAAACAGATATTTGTTTATCTACTGAAAGTGTATGGCAGTGCTTTTTTTATAACAGCTTTTTGGTCGCTTCCGTTTTTGGGTTTATTATCATATACAGCGAAAATGAGTTGGACACGGACTGTTAAATTAGAAGAGATATTTCCATCAACCCTATTGCCAATGTTAATTTTTGCTTGTTTTGGGATTTTGTATTTTCTTATAAGGTGGAAAAAAGAAAAAAGATTGACTATTCTATTTCTAATAATAATAACTGGTTTGATTCCCTATCTATTTTTAAATCATTCGAGTATTTTTAATGCTAGGTTTTTACCATTTATTATTATTGGTTATCTTTTGATCGCGTCTTACGGTTTAGGCTCACTATTAAACTTAATATCCTCGGCTTTTAAAAAATCATGGCGAGTTTGGTTTACGATATTATTTCTAATCTCTATCAGTATTGTGTCGATTTTCTTTTATTTACCAAGAAATATTTCCTATATTCCTTTTTGGTTAAAATGGAATTATGAAGGCTTTGAGAAGAAAACAACCTGGACAGAAATATCCCCTCTTTTTGAGTATTTAAAATCTTTACCCTATGGTCGGGTGATGGTGGAATATCGACCAGAGTATGATAAATTTGGAACGCCTAGGATTTTTGAAAATCTTCCTGTTTTTTCAAACAAACCTACTTTTGAGGGGCTTCTAACAGAATCTTCGATTAGTAGTTATTTTCATTTTATTAATCAAACAGAAACTAGTCATAAACCCAGTGCTGCTATTGCAGGTTTTGAGTACCCTCCTTTTAATTTTGAAAATGGCGTTAAGCATATAGAACTTTTTGGAGCTCAATATTTTCTCGCTTTCACGCCAGAAATTAAACAATTAGCTAATCAATATCTGATTAAATTAAAAGATATTGGTGAATTTACTGTTTATCAAATGCCGAAATCTGAATTAGTGATTTTAGTGCCCCGCATAGAATTAAAATCAAAAAGCAAAGACTGGCTTGATGAATCGATTAATTGGTATAAAACAATGGATTTTTCTAAGTTTATAGTTTTTTATCGTAATAACAAAGAACTCAGAGATATCAAAAGCTATGTCCAAGATAATTCTCAAACTGAAGGATCAATAACCGTTAAAGATATTAGAAAGGATTCTTTGTCTTTTGAAACAGAGAATCTTTATAAACCACATTTGATAAAGATTAGTTATTTTCCTGGTTGGAAAGTAAAAGGAGCAAAAGGCCCTTATTTAATTAGTCCGTCTTTTATGATGGTAATTCCTTTTCAAAATGAAGTAACTTTAGAGTATTCTTATAATATTTGGGATAAAGTTGGTTTTGCAATGTCTATAGGTAGTTTTATGGTAATTTTATTGTTGTCGTTGCGAACTCTGTTTCTTTGGCAAAGCCAAAAAGGCGATGCGAAGCAATGATAGGAGAAAATTATTGTTTTTCCAGTATTTGGAATACTTTTTCGTTGCGTATTATCCCCAACGCAAATTCTTTTAAGTCTTCGGGATTAACTTTTTCTTTAACTTTTGGGTCAGGAATCTGTTGCAGAATTTCATTAGCTTTTTCTTTTATCTCGTTCTCAGATATTTCAATCTTTTCTAAAAGACCAATTTTTCTTAAAACCAAAGCCGAGAAAACTCTTTTTTTTGCTAGTTCCTGGAAATCTTTTCTTAGCCCTTCTTCTGTTTTTTTAATCTGCTTGAGGTATTTTTCAAAAGTTAATTGGATTTTTTCAAGTTGGGACTTTAATTCTTCCATCATTTTCTCAATTTCAGTATGAATAAGTATTTCAGGAATATCTATTTTAGTATCTGTCATTATTTTATCTAAAACCGTTAAACGCCATCTTTCTTTTTCTTTTGCTTCTTTTTCAATTTTAAGCCCTTTTTGAATATTTTTCTTTAATTCTTCTAAATTTTTAAATTTTCCCAATTCCTGAGCAAATTTATCATTTAAAGGGGATAGTTTTTTCCTCTTTATTTCTTTGAGAGAAATTTCAACAGAAAGTTTTTTGCCTTGTAAATCTTTTTGAGCCCAAGATTTTGGCACTGTCACATTGAAGATTTTATTTTCTCCAGCCTTCATTCCAATTAAATTTTCTTCAAATCCTGGAATAAAATGTCCTTTTCCTAATACAAAAGAATAGTTCTTATCTTCGCCATTTTTAATTAAGTTTTTCTTTTCTTTAATCTGATAATCAATGGTAACAACATCCTCTTTTTCAGCGGGACGCTCTACTTTTTCCAAAACGGAACGGGAATTTTGCAACCATAGTAATGCGTCATCGATTTCTTTTTTCTCTATTGCAACATTCATTTTTTTCGCCCGCATATCTTTGGTGATCTTTTTATAATCAGGTAAATTTAAATTAGGAATAATAGATATTTCCGCTTTAAACTCTACCTCCTGATTGGGAATTATTTTAGTGATATTAATAGATGGATAACCAATTGCTTGAATTTTTTTTTCTTTAATAATTTGCGGATAGAATTTTTCAATAGCTAGGCCAGCTGCTTTTTCATAAATTTTTAAAGGAGAAAAATGGTTTTCTGCGATTGACAAAGGGGCTTTGCCGACGCGATATCCGTTAATCTTTAAATCTTTATTGAGACCTTTTAAAGCGATATCTTTAAAAGGCAAAAGATCTTTTTTATCAAGATTAACAACTATTTCAATTTTTGATTTTGGAAGGGAGTTAATTTTTATTTTCATAATTACAAATTTATTATTTAACCTTAACCTTTTTAATCTTTTTTGATTCTTTTTCTACTTTATCCTTTACCTTATTAGAACTTTTTTCTTCTTTTTTGATTTTTACTTTTTCTTCTTTTATAGTTTTTTCTTTGATATTTGCAGTTCCTCCTTCTATTGTTTCTTCTGGCGCAAGAGCAGAACGAATATCAATTTTCCAACCAGTAAGTTTTGCCGCTAAGCGAACATTCTGGCCATTTTTGCCAATAGCTAAAGAAATTTGATCGGGTGGAACAAACACCCTTACTTCTCTTTTCTCTGAAATAATTTCGGCTTCTTTAATTTTCGCTGGACCTAAAGCAGACGCAACATATTTAGTTGGTTCTTCAGAATAAGGAATAATGTCTATTTTTTCACCGTTTAGTTCGTCAATAATAGTGGTTACTCGTGTTCCTTTTTGCCCAACACAAGCGCCTACTGGGTCTACGTTTTCGTCTTTGGAATCTACAGCGATTTTTGTTCGGTTTCCCGGTTCACGGGCGATAGATTTTATTTCTACTACCCCTTCACTTATTTCAGGAACTTCCATTTCAAAAAGATGAGAGACAAATTTTGGATGACAACGGGAAAGCAAAATCGTTGGACCTCGCCCTTTTTCTTCCAAACGAAGAACGTAGAATTTTTTTCTTTCTCCTATTTGATAATGTTCACCTGGTATTCCCTCGTTGGCGTAGAGGACCCCAAATGTTCTTCCTAAATCAATATAGATATTTCTTCTTTCTATTCTTTGGATAATTCCACTTATTACCATGCCTTCTTTTTCTTTAAATTCTGAAAGAATAGTTTCTTTTTCCAATTCTTTAAGTTTTTGCAGAATAACTTGTTTGGCAGTTTGGGCAGCTATCCGGCTAAAATCGCTTTTTATCTCCAAAGGCGTAATTATTTCTTCATCGATTTTAACGCTTGGCTTTATCTTTTTCGCTTCTTCTAAGAGGATATGCCGTTCAGGATTAAATTTGATCTTTCGATCTTCGTCTTCATTAATCTCACCTTCACTCTCCTTCTTTTTTTTTGCTGGCTCGATTTCTTTTTCTTCTTCCTCGGTGATAACAGAAGATTTATCAACAACAACCTTTATTTGAGAGAATTTTACTTGTCCATCGTCAGAATTGATTTCTGCTCGAATAACTTGCATCTTTTTGCCATATTCTTTTTTATAAGCAGCAGCAAAAGCGACTTCCAAAGCTTCGAAAACTTTTTGTTCTGAAAGTCCCTTTTCTTCGGCAATCTGACGAATCAATGGTTTTAAAGTTTTTAGATCTAACATATTTTTAGATTAGTTAATGTTAATTAATTTTATCCCCACATCATAATGAGTACTAAGTGTTTTACACCAAAATATGAAATATGTGCTCATTTGGTGTGGGGGTTTATTAAGAAAGACCGCCTTTGGGCGATCTCATCGTTACTTTTTATAGTCTACCTTGTATTTCTTGGAAAGTCAACCCCATTAGAGATTTAAGTTTGCTTATCTATTTTCAATAACTATAGTCGAGAGGCGACTTCGCCTTATAATCTTTATATTATTGAGAGACTTGGTTGAATCTCTAATGGGGTCAACCCCTGACCTCCCTTGCTATTATTTGTAATTTTAGAAGAAAAATATTAAAATAAATAAAACAAAAGAATGAGAATAGGAAAGATTGGTTCTTTTGGAGAAGATAAGACGACAGCTTATCTACAGAATAGCCATTATCAGATTATACAAAGAAATTTTAAAAGAAAATGGGGTGAAATTGATATTATTGCAAAAGATAAAAAAACAAAGGAAATAGTTTTTGTAGAGGTTAAAACAAGACAATTAAATTGTGATTATAGTTTAAGCCCAGAAGAAGCGTTAACCTCAAAAAAGGTTCGCCGTTTGAAACGAGCCTTTTTAAGTTATTTAAACCGCTATAACTTAGAGGATAAACCCTGGCGTTTTGATTTTATTGCAGTGGAAATTGATAATTTCAATCAAAAACCAATAATCCGGCATTATAAAGATATATTTTTGGAATTTTAAGTAAAACCTTGCTTTGTGACACGGTAAACATTGTGCGAAACAAAGTGCGAAACAATATTAACAGAGCCATTTCCTAATTTTAGACTAAAGATTTGGCTCAACCATAAACAAACCCGGTATTTTAAGCTGCTTTTGCCTCTATTAAGCCAAAGATTGTTGTTAAAGATATTTACTTTGTGACACGGTAAACATTGTGTGAAACAAAGTGTGAAACAAAGTATTTGTGGACTCAGCGAGAATCGAACTCGTGTTTCCGCAACTTGCCCCCACACCAAACGCATTATTTTGGTGGACCTAAGGAGAATCGAACTCCTGTCTCGGCAATGCGAATGCCGTGTTTTACCACTGAACCATAGGCCCGTATATGCCTTGTGGTGTGGGGGTAAAAATGCGGTATATTACCACTATACTATGAGCTCATTAATATATCCCATTATTTAGAGATTTAAAATAGAATAACAAAAATTTCGGCTTAAAACAAATTTTAAAGAAATAAAAAAGGAGAGATAAAACTCTCTCTTAATTTGGTCGGGGAACCGGGACTTGAACCCGGACTAAATCCTCCCAAAGGACTCGTGCTACCATTACACTATCCCCCGATATATTTTTGTGTCTCCCTGGCAGGACTCGAACCTGCAACCTATTCCTTAGAAGGGAATCGCTCTATCCAGTTGAGCTACAGGGAGAGCTGATTTTTATTCTATCATATCTTTACTTGAAATAAAAGTTTTTTTGATTTATAATAGCTTAGATGATGGTGGGCGTAGCTCAATTGGTAGAGCACTTCGCTGTGGCCGAAGTGGTTGGGAGTTCAAATCTCCTCGCTCACCCTGCCAATTTAAAAAGCCTTTATTTAAAAGGCTTTTTAATTAGGGCGAGACAATGTTTGAACTTGTGGTATAATAGAAAAAATAAAGGTCAAAAAATTAACATCATAAATTTAAATAATTCAAATAATATGACAGAAAACTATAATCAATATAATGCTAATTCTACTAATCAACCACTGGTTAATACCTCCGGGCAGGGAAGTAGTGCTCCAGTACCAAAAGAAATAAAAGGCTGGAACTGGGGGGCTTTTCTTTTAACTTGGATTTGGGGATTGTTTCATCATGTTTGGCTGTCATTTTTAGTTTTTATTCCCTATGTAGGTTTTGTGATAGCAATTATTTTAGGAATAAAGGGGGCTGAATGGGCTTGGCAGGCACAACGCTATGGCTCTATTGAAGAATTTAAAAGGAGGGAAAGAAAATGGACCCGCGCTGCTCTTATTATTATACTTGTAATTATTATACCTATTCTATTCGCCACAATGATCCTGGTGATTCATCCAACCAAAATGTTACGAGAAGCTTGTGCCTTCCAAAGAATTTTTGATTTAAATCCGAGTGATTGTAATAAAATACCAGAGCGAAACATTAAAGCTATTTGTTATATAATTATTATTAAATCTGCAAAGGATCCATCTATTTGTGATAAGATACAGGATCAAGACTTTAAAAATGGTTGTTATTCGGGTGTTGCTCGAGCCAAACAAGATTTATCTATTTGTGATAAGATACAGAATCAAAACGATAAAGATGGTTGTTATTCGGTTGTTGCTCAAGCCAAACAAGACTCATCTATTTGTGATAAGATAAAGAGTCAAGGCTGGAAAGATGGTTGTTATAAGAGAGTTGGTATAGCCAAACAAGATTTATCTATTTGCGATAAGATAGAGAGCCAGAGGGGTAAAGGCGAGTGTTATAAAAGTATACAACATTAAATTAAGGCATTTTTTAGTTTTAAGATTATCTTATTTTTAATCCTAATAATTAAGAGAGGCGTTTACTGTTAATAATTTTTGTTCCATCATAACTCTAAAAGGTTCAATCTCTTCCTTTATCTTATTCCAATCAATAGTTCTAAACACGTCCTTTAATAGACCCCATTAGAGATAAAGACTTGACAAATTATTTTTCTTTACTATAATGAGAATGCTGTCGTTTAGAGATATTAAATAGCTTGCTATCTAATTTCAAAAAGCGATAGCATTTTTTTACCGCAAAATATAGAGGATTACTCTCTATATTTTTTAAATTCATAATATTTGGTATAATATAAATATTATGAAAATAGATTGGAACAAAAAAATCGGGATGCAGGAAGAAAATTACGGTTTAACGGTATTTGTTGGAGGATTAATGCAAATAGTTTTTGGATTTAGTTTTGGTTTAATTCCTTTAGCCATTTTTATTATTACAGTAATCGCTTTTGTTTTAAGTTTAAAACATGACAGATACGAACCTTTTAGAAGAAGAATGAGTTTTATTGGTATAGGCATTGTGATTACAATGGTTTTACTTTATTTTGTTTTCGGTTGGGTTGGAATTATTGGGACATTAGTAATGCCGAAATATGTTTCAGTGTCGAGATAGGGTAGAAATTTAAAACAGCCCCGATAAATCGGGGCTGTTTTTATCAGTTACTTTTTTAATCTTTGCGCATAATCTGATGACGTGTATATGTCAACCAAATATCACGGATTTTACTTTCTACTCTGACTAAAGCAAGCTGCCCTTTAGAATTAAATCTCAGGTAATACCAAATTATTAGAGCTGATATTAAGCTAATAATAAGAGATATAAACAAAGTATTAAATGGTCCTGTACGAATTGTGGCAGCGCCAGCTACTAATCCATAGGTGATTGAAGCGCTATCTGTTATTTTGCTTTCGTTATCTGCTGTTACTTCGGCAGTATTAGTATAGGTCAAATAGGTTCCTGGAGAAATGCTGATAGCCTGAAATACTATGGTTTTACTAGTTCCTTTATAAATAGTTCCTAATGATAAGCCAATAGTAGTGATCGTATCTGGTTGAACTATGTTATTAATTTTAGTAGTACCAGGCATATAGCTAAGTACAGAGGGCATAATGTCTTTTATATTTACATTATAAAGATTTTTATTGCTACCAGCAGTTACAGTAAGATGAAATTCAATAATATCTCCTTGAGTGATGCGGATAACCTTCGAATAAATTCTATCTCCAGAAGAAAGATTTCTTCCTAATTTCGTTAAATTCAGATTAGTGCTTACAGAAGTTACATAGATTGTAATAGAGCGTGTAACTTGTCCATCACTGCCATAACAAGTTAAATTATAATTTGTATCGGAATTAGGAGAAACAGATTCATATCTATCAGTTGATTTAGTTCCGCTCCATCCATTAGAAGCAGTACAATAGTCAGTATTATTAGATGCCCAACGGAGATATGTAGATTCTCCCTGAGCAATAGTATATTCATCTGCCCAAAGGTCAAGTGTTGGGGAATTTGTGTCTTCTTCATCTATATGTACTCTACAAGAAGTACTCGCGCTTCTATTTTGTGAATCATGCACAGTTAAATAAGCTGTATAATTGCCATCAGAATTAAATCTTTCTTGACTATATGAATTGCTACCATAAGTTGCTCCAGACCAATAATATGAATAATTTCCTGAGCCTCCAGAAACATTACTACGAAAAGTTACTGTTTCATTTTCTTCAGCTGGATTTGGAGAGGCATAGCAGGAAACAGAAAGCGTATCATTATAAGAATCCTGAATAGTTAAGTGATATATGGTTGTTCTTGTGATTCCTCCACCTGTGGCAGTAACAGTAATTGGAAATGTTCCTACTGATGCATATGAATTAATAGTTAAAGTATTGGTTTTAGAACAAGTAGGATAACAAGAGTAAAGAGAATAAGTACTTACTCCATAAGCTAATCCACTTTGGGAAAAACTAACAGATTGAGCAGTTCCGCTAACCAAATTAGCAGTGATAGTATTAGATCTTGTTATACTTCCAGATGTTGGTTTAGTTACTATAATATTTCCACTATTATAGAGAGAGAAGTCAAAATTTTCTGAAGGTGCCTGACAATTAGCCTGACATGTATTCAAAGAAGTGTAAGCACCAGAAGTTGATTGATAGCATTGATAGGTATTTGTATTACAAGAATATTTTGTTGGAGCAATGCAGTTATTTTGGCAAGTGCTTAAAGAAGTATATTCTCCATTAGAATCTATCACACATTGATAATTAGCATTACAAGTATATCTAGTTACAGGTGTCTGACAATTAGTTGAACAATCATTTAAATTAGCATAAGCCCCATTAGTAGCTACATAGCATTGATAGGTATTTGTATTACAAGAATATTTTGTTGGAGCAATACAGTTATTCTGACAAGTGCTTAAAGAAGTATATTGTCCATTAGAATCTACTACACATTGATAATTAGCATTACAAGTATATCTAGTTACAGGTGTCTGACAATTAGTTGAACAATCATTTAAATTAGCATAAGCCCCATTAGTAGCTACATAGCATTGATATGTATTTGTATTACAGGAATATCTTGTTGGTGCAATGCAGTTATTTTGGCAAGTGCTTAAAGAAGTATATTGTCCACTAGAATCTACTACACATTGATAGTTAGAATTACAAGTGTATCTGGCACAAGAAGGATAATGACAAAGCGGATGGGTAGTTGTAGTTGTACCAGTAACAATTATGGAAGCATTAACAAATGTAGTATTTACAATAGTGAACAGTAAAACTCCTCCTAAAATGATGCTAAGAAGTAAATATTTTTTTATTTTCATATAAATAATTAGATAATTTTATCATGTTATTTTTAATTGGTTACTTGCAATATTATCACATAAGGTATTAATTGTCAAGAAATAATGAATTTTGTATAGGGTTGACAAATTATAAAAATGTAGTATAATTAGATTAGATTAGTATTATTGACAATCTTTTATATATATATATATTATATATAAATAAAAAAAAGAAAAGGAGGATTTAGATATGAAAAAGTTGTTATTGATTTTGGTGATTTTGGTAGGAATTGTTTTTTTGACTGGATGTATTATAGTGACCGCACCAGATGGCTGCCCACCTGTTACTCCGCCGATCACCCCGCCACCTGTAGAGGATTGTTATCTTGTTATTACGGCTGGTTATTGGGTGTGGGGTGGAGTTTATGCAAACGATGAATATGTTGGTGAGATAGATTTTGAAACAAACCCAATAGTAATCATTGACGTTTCTTGTGGTACATGGGTGAGGATTTATATAATTGACGTGTGTGGTTGGCAAAGCCATACGGAAATTATATTTATTCATCCAGGTCGAAATGATCTTGACTTTCCCTACATACCTCAGCCTTATCCCTATGTACTTCGGTCTCGGTAGATACTGATAGAATCTCTTTTCAGTCAGCCCGTTCAGTAAGTGGACGGGCTTTTCTTTTTGTAAAATACTATTTTTATTTCAACACAAAGAAGAACTATTTGTCAAGGATGGAGAAATATGGTATAATATAAGTATTAATTAATAATTCATTAAAATTAATAGAAATTAATAGAAATTTATTGTAATATAGGTTAAATATGAAAATGCTATCTAAAATTAAAAACTGGTTCTTGCCGACTAAAGAGAATAATTTTCAGCCAGGCGTTTTAAGCGACAGGGCGATTTCTATTTTTATACTTTTATTCTTATTAGTAAAGGTTATTTTTAGTTTTAATTTAATTTTAGTAAAACAGTCTTCCCTTTTTGCCGATATTAGCGCTCAAAGGATAATAACTTTAACTAATGAAGTCCGTCAGCAATATAGTTTGCCTCTTGTGCAAGAAGATTCTTTATTAAACAAAGCTGCCCAGGACAAAGCTGAGGATATGTTTAAAAATAAGTATTTTAGTCATTATAGCCCAACTGGGACTTCTCCTTGGCATTGGATAGATAAATCCGGATATGATTATTATTATGCTGGGGAAAATTTGGCAATGAATTTTTTAGATACCGAAGAAGTAATAAAAGGATGGCTTAATTCTCCTTCTCACAGGGAAAATCTTTTGAATGAGGATTATAAAGACATGGGAATTGCCGTTGTTTCAGGGGATTTTAATAATGAAGGAATTAATAGGATTTTAGTAGTACAGATGTTTGGTTCTAAGGATAAACCATCAATTCCTGTAGCTATGGCCCAAGTTCCTTCAGAAATTATTCCTCCAGAGAAAACATTAGAAGAAGATGAAGTTTTACCTGAAACAACAACCCAGACAATTATTGGGGTTACAGAGAAACAGGCAAAAGATATAACCAGTAAACAGGTTTTAGCGCAAAAAAATATATTAGCTCAAATTAATAATAATACAAGAAATCAGGTAGAAACAACGAATAAAGTTATTGCTGGATTTATAATTCTTTTAGGGGTAATGGCTATTGCAGGAATTATTTTGCAGCAGAGAACAATTGCTTTTGGTTTCTCCGAACTCATTTTAAGAAGCGCGATTATTATTATTTTAGGTGTATCATTTGCTGGTTTTCATTTGGAGGATTTTATAGGACGCTTGATGATTTCCTAATCGTTATTTGTTATTATGTAGAACATGTTTAAAGATTTAAAGCTTTTTTTTCAGATTTTTTTTATAATTTTTATAATTTCTTTTTTTATTTTTAATGGGGCTGCTTTTTTTGATTTAGTAAAGTATAAAATTAATAAATTAACAGAGGAGATAAAGCAAGAATTAATTCGTACCCCCTCTTTTTTAACTAATTTACCTACACAGAAGGAAATACAATCTTTAATACCAACCATTATTTTATCTGTAATTCAGCCTATTCCTCCTGAAGCAGAAAATGCCAATATTTTAGAAATGCCTCAGTTTAATATTAAAGCGCCAATTTTGGAAGTGGAAACAGCTGATTCAGGAACAATTTATAAAAGATTAAAACAAGGAGTTGTATTGTATCCAGGTTCTGATATTCCCGGTAAGGGTTATTCTATTATTATAGGGCATAGCTCGCAATATCCTTGGGATCCAGGCAGGTATAAATCAGTATTTTCCTTATTAAACCAATTAGAGCAAGGTGATAAAGTTTATGTATTTTGGGATCAAAAACCATTAGTTTTTGAGGTAAGGGATAAAAAGATATTTTTACCTTGGCCCAAGGGAACGGAAAGTACTGAAACTATTTTTCCGCCAAGCGATGAGAAAACTTTAATCTTACAAAGCTGCTGGCCTGTAGGTGTTGCTTCTAAGAGAGTGACAGTGAGAACCGTGCTTGTAAGATAATCTTTTTTTTGTTATGCTAATTTGGTTCGTTCCAAAATGATAATGCCGTCATCGTCTAGCTTGGTTTAGGACACGGGGCCTTCAATCCCGTAACATGGGTTCAAATCCCATTGACGGCGCTCTTCATTTTTCTTATTTATGATAATTTTAGGAATTGAGACTTCTTGTGATGAAACGGCTGTTGGTGTTTTAGAAATAAAAAAAACCAAAGCCGGTTTTTTTATTAATCCACTTTCTAATGTGGTAGCTAGCCAGATAAAAATACATAGAAAATATGGAGGAGTGGTGCCTATGTTAGCGAGCAGGGAGCACACAAAAAATATTTCAATAGTAACCAAAAAAGCCTTAAAAGAGGCGTTTGGTTTTGAAAAATCTATTATTTCTAAAATAGATCTTATAGCTGTTACAAAAGGCCCTGGTTTAATTTTGTCTCTCTTGATTGGGGTTAATTTTGCCAAAACATTAGCCTGGAAGTGGAATAAATCAATCGCCGGGATCAATCATTTAGAAGGTCATCTTCTGAGTTTTCTGCTACCGCAGAAAATTCAGAATTACCAATTACCAATTACCAATTACAAAAAGTTTTTTCCATCAATTTGTCTTTTAGTTTCTGGGGGAAATACACAATTAATTCATGTAAAAGATATTAGCAGATATAAGATTATTGGAGAAACTCGCGATGATGCTGCTGGGGAGTGCTTTGATAAAGGAGCAAGGATTTTAGGCCTTAGTTATCCAGGAGGGCCGAGTATTGTTGCTGAAACAGCAAAGTATAAGAAACAAGATACACAATACACAATACGGCTCCCAAGACCTATGATTGATTCTAAAAATTATGATTTTTCTTTTTCCGGACTTAAAACCGCTTTACTTTATTTAACTCAAGATCTTGGGCCAAAAAAGGTGAAAAAATATCGTCAAGCTATTGCTTATGAGTTTCAGGAAGCTATTGTTGATGTTTTAATAAGAAAAACAATAAAAGCTGCCAAAGAATTTAAAACGAAATCCATTATTTTGGCTGGTGGCGTTTCTGCCAATAAGCGATTAAAAGAAAAATTTCAGGAAAGGTTAAAAGAGGAAAAATTGAACATTAAACTACTTGTTCCAAAATTGGAATACGCAACTGATAATGCTATAATGATAGCGCTTGCGGGGTTTTTCCAATATATTAAACATGGTAAAAAATTCTTGAGTTGGAAAAGAATTGAGGCAGATGCAAATTTAAGATTGAGATAAATATAATATAAATAGTGGATAAAATTTACGAACCACAAAAAACCGAGCAGAAAATTTACCGGCTTTGGAAAAAGTCGGGTTATTTTAACCCTGATAAATTACCTAACAAAAGAGGTAAGCCATATTGTATTATAATGCCTCCACCTAATGCAAATGCTCCTTTACATATTGGGCATGGGGTTGTTGTTACTCTGCAGGATATTATGATTCGTTATCAGAGGATGAAAGGAAAAAAGACTTTATGGTTGCCAGGTACAGATCATGGTGGTTTTGAAACCCAAGTTGTTTTTGAAAAAAAATTAAAAGAAGAAGGAAAATCTGGCTTAGATATGTCTCGCGATGAATTTTATAAAGCGGTTTGGGAATATACGCAAAAAAATAGGAAAGTTGTTAGGAAACAAGCAGAACAATTAGGCGCCTCATGTGATTGGTCTCGCGAGAAATTTACTCTTGATAAAGACATTCAAAAGATTGTTTATGAAACATTAGAGCGATTATGGAAAGATAGATTGCTTTATCGTGGCAAAAGGATAGTTAATTATTGTCCCAAACACAAAACAGCATTCTCTGATTTGGAAGTTGAATACAAAGAGAAAAAAGGAAAACTGTACTTTGTAAAATATAGGTGCGTAGATAAGAATAAATCAATTACCATTGCTACCACGAGACCAGAAACTATTCCGGGTGATACTGCTATTGCTGTTAATCCAAAAGATAAGAGATATAAATCATTAATTGGAGAAATAGTCATTGAACCGATTACCAAAAGGGAGATTTCTGTTATTAGTGATAAGGCGGTAGATATTGATTTTGGTACAGGGGCTTTAAAGATTACACCAGCTCATGATTCCTTGGATTTTGAAATTGGACAGAGACATAATTTAGAGACAAGAGAAACATTAGATTTTGATGGGTATTTTAATAAATTAGCAGGTCCATTATCAGGATTAAATATTGCAGAGGCAAGAGAAAAATCTGTTGATATTTTAAGAAAAAATGGGGCTTTAATTAAAGAAGAAGATTATATTCATGAAGTGGGACATTGTTATAAATGTGAAACAGTTATAGAGCCTATGTTAATGGACCAATGGTTTATAGCTGTAACAAAATCATTGTCTAAAACAAAAAAATCTTTACGGGATTTAGCTGTTGACACAGTCAAGAATAAAGAAATAAAGATTATACCAAAACATTTTGAAAAGGTTTTTTTCCATTGGATGAAAAATATAAAAGATTGGAATATCTCGCGTCAAATTCGTTGGGGAATTCCAATTCCCGCTTATTATTGTGATGATTGCGGAAAATCCTTCATTAAAACAGGCGTTAAAACAAAAGGAAAGGTATCAAATTGTATTTATTGCAAGAGTAAAAATATTAAAAGCGATTCAGATGTATTGGATACTTGGTTTTCTTCAGGACAATGGCCGTTTGCTACTCTTTTAACATCTAAAAACAAAAAAGATTTTAAAGATTTTTATCCAACTGATGTAATGGAAACAGGTTGGGATATTTTATTTTTTTGGGTGGCAAGAATGATAATGCTTGGAATTTATTGTACAGGAAAAATTCCTTTTAAAACGGTATATTTACATGGATTAGTAAGGGATAAAAATCGCCAAAAAATGTCTAAATCTAAAGGTAATGCGATTGATCCTTTGGTAATTGCTAAAGTTTATGGAACAGATGCTGTAAGAATGGCTTTAATAATTGGTAATACCGCTGGTAGTGATATTATTATTTCTGAAGAAAAAATCAAAGGATATCGTAATTTTGCAAATAAAATCTGGAATGCATCTCGCTTTGTTTTGATGAATTTAAAAGATTTTGATGGCAAAAAATCTGTTTTAACTACGCAAGACAAGAAACTTTTAAAAAATTTGGAAATTATAAAGAAAAAAATAACTCATCATTTGGATAATTTTCATTTTTCTTTAGCAGGAGAATTAATTTATCATTATTTTTGGCATACTTTTGCTGACAAGATAATTGAAGAGATGAAAAATAGGATTAGAGATAATAAAGATAAAAAACAGGCGCAGTATGTGCTTTACAAAATTCTTACTGATTGCTTAAAAATGCTTCATCCGTTTATGCCATTTGTGACAGAAGAAATATGGCAGAAAATTCCTCAATATGAGGATAAAAGGGTAGATTTATTAATGATAGAAAAATGGCTTTAACACTTATTTTGGCTAGTTTATGCGGCATTTTGCCAATAGCCTTATGGTTGATATTTTTTCTTTGGCAGGATATTAAAAAACCAGAGCCTTTGCGATGGATAGGCATTCTTTTTTTATTAGGAATGGCTATTACGCCTTTTGTCTGGTTTTTGGAGAATTATTTTATTGATTTGTTACAAATTGATATTAATGTTGCGCTTCCTTTTTTTGTTTCCGCTTTTGTTTATTTAGTCGTAGCAGGGATAGAAGAATTGGCTAAATTTTTTAGCGCTGCTTTATTGTTGAGAAAAAACAAATATTTTGATGAGGCTATAGACGCGATGATTTATTTGATTGTTTTAGGATTAGGATTTGGAGTGGTAGAAAATATTTTAATTTCTTATCAGGAAATTTCTTCGGGAGGACATTTTCTATCAACTTTTCAAATAACAACTTTGCGTTTTATTGGAGCTAATCTTCTTCATGCTTTAAGCTGCGGATTAATAGGTTTTTTCTGGGCTTTAAAATTAGTTACCGGCAAAAGGAGATATTTAGGTATTGGCTTAACATTGGGAATTTTGTTGCATTGGGCCTTTAATATTGCTATTATAAATTTAGGTGGCGACGCAGTATTTTTAATAAGTTTAATTTTATTTCTTGTTGGAGTCGTCGTTCTTTGGGCATTTGATGTTCTTAAGCAAATTAAAAAACCAATAAAAATCAACGAATAACGAATCCAATACGAATATACGAATAAGACAATTTAACAATAATTAATAATATGGCAGAAAAAACAAAATCAGAAGATATTAAAAGCGTTAATCCATGGCCATCCTCAGAAGAAGAAGGGGAATTGGCAGTTGATCTTTGTGAAAGTAAAGATGAGTTAATTCTTCAGGCAGTAATCGGCGGAGTAGTCATTAGTGATTTAGATATTTCAATTACTAATGATATGATTACTATTCGGGGCGAGAGAAATAGAGAAGATAAAGATAAAATTGAAAAAGTTTATTATAATGAGTGTTTTTGGGGTCCGTTTTCCCGTTCTCTAATTCTTCCTCAAGAAGTAAACGCAGACAAAGCAAAGGCAACAATCAAAAACGGTATGCTGACTATTCATTTACCTAAACTGATAAAAACCAAAAGGAAAACTTTAAAGATTGAAGAAGAATAGTTAGTAAATATCGCCGCAATTTAATATTTTATAGCAAAGCCATACTTTGCGGACGTGGTGAAATTGGAAAACACATAGGACCTAGAATCCTATGCCGAAAGGCTTGTGGGTTCGAGTCCCACCGTCCGCACCCGCTCCCAATACTAAACTTATAAATCTAATCAAAAACCCCTTTTAAGGGGTTTTTAATTGAATAGATATATTCTAGATCTAGAAGAAAGAGCATCCTGTTGTACTCCCACCGACAAACACACATATCATATAAATTAGGCCCTTAGCCAAAACAGCAACACCTATACCTATAAGAGCGTAGGTAAGGGAATCCAAAGCCTTTTTCATTTTTGTCGCATCACCGGCAGCAGTAATATAAGTAAAACCAGCCCAGACAAGCATAATACCAGCGACAAAAACTACAATGCCAAAAACCCAATTAAAAGCTTTCTGTAAAATACCATTATCTCCCCAAAGCTCAAGTTTAATATCTGGTGGTTTCAGTCCTTCTGTTGTTGCACCAAAAACAGGTATCGCAATTAACATACTTATAGCTAAAATAGGTAAAATAGCTTTTTTCATTTTATTATTTTATTTAAATTATTTATTATATTCGACCTTTTCCTTTAATGTAAATTATAGCAAATTGTGGTTAAGCTATCAACTTATTATTAAAAAATTCATATTTGAATAGACTCAGGAAGTTCATTATCTATTTCTTCTATTTCTTCAGATTCTCCGGAAAGAAATTCTTCAATAATAGTAGGAATACTACTGGCGACTAAAACAATAGCGAAACCTATTATAGCCCAAATTAATGCTTTCTGAGCAGTTTTTACTTTATCTTCATTTCCAGCAGAAGTGATATATAAATATCCCGCATAAACTACAAGAATAGCAGTAATAGGAATAGCTAATATAATTAAAAAATTAATGATATTTTTTATTAAAGAGTTAATATCACTTGTTTCTCCCAATGGATTTTCAATAAATAAACCTGTGGTAGAAGTAGAACCAACTTCTTCTTCGGTGTTTCCGATTTCCACATCAATAGGAATCTCTGCCTGACTTTGTATTGGGTTTAAAAATAAGCTTAATAATACTAAATTAATAATTAGAATAGTTAATAAAACGATATTTATTTTTGTAGAATTTTTAAATATAGATTTCATAGTTAATTAATTATTATTAAACTCACATTTTCCTCCCGGTCCAAAAGTGTTTGTGAATTCGCAGTCTCCAAGAGAAAGACATTCTGCTTTGTCGCAAATATTAAACAAACCTACCCCACACTCTTCACATTTAGATGCCGGCTCTATCTCTGGTTCTGGTTCGGATTCCACGGGGTTCGCGGGTGTTTCATCGTCTTCTGAAACACAATAAGCGAAAGATTTACCTTCTGGGCTTGGGCTATTAATATTGCTTTTTCCAAAATCACAATGCCATCCATTCCCATAAATTTCTCCTGGCGGATTGAGTAATTTACTTGGTTCTACGGCAAGACAGAAACCATCTTTTATCTTTTTTTCTATTCCACACTCAGCTGCTCCAGAAGTTTCATTACAGTTCTGATCCCACTCTGGGCACATAATTGGATATTCAATCCATTCTCCATCTAAATTGGGATATTTTTCTTCTATTTCTTTTTTCTTCTGTTCTATTTGTTCTTCAGGAGGAATATAATCAGGATCAATAATGCAATCAATATATAAAGTGCCAATAGGAGGGTAACAAGGATTACTTTCTGAGCCAGCAGGATTAATTTCACCCGTAAATTCGCAATACCAGCCTTTTCCATTACTTGTTATTTCACTTTTTGTTGGAATTGTGTGTTCTCCTGCCTGACATTTACCTTTTGGATTAAATTCATCTCCACATTCACGTGAGATCGCTATAGGCAAACACATTTGATTTGAGTCGCTAACAGGATATTGATCAGCATCTTCCCATCCTTCTTCATTTTCATCATTTTCATCATCATTTTGTTTAGGTTTGCAAAAACCACCAGGCCAGGCAATGTAATTATAATATTCACAGTTTCCAAGGGAAAGACATTCTGCTTCGTCGCAAATATTGCCATCCAACAAATATCCTCCGCAATTCGTACAATTAGATTCTGGTTCTGGCTCTGTGACTTGGTCGCCAGGATCTACATCATCTATAGGAATACTTGATTGTTCAGGCAGATCAAATATAGAGCCGGCTTCAGGGCATTCTATATGGAACCAGGTTCCTGTATAATCATCACCACCCATTTGTTTGATTGTCCAAAATACAGTATTAACAATTATCCAAGCAGTCAAAATTATAACTAATCCAATAATAGCATTTGTTATAATTTGTTGTCCAGCCTTAAGATTTTCTTCTTTACCAAGAGAGAAGATCCAGCGAAATCCTCCATAGACAATAAATCCAATTATGATAAGAAAAGCCATTTTTAAGGCAAACTCTAAAACATTTTGCGTTAAGACTAATAAATCACAAGTAGTACAAGCCTGCTCACCAGGACCTCCACACGGAACCAATCCAGCAGCTCCTGCTGAAATAGGCACAAATATGAGAATCAGAAGAGAGAAAATAATTAATTCTTTTGTTCTTTTATTCTTTGGCTTTGTACATTTCATGTTTATTGTTTTTTGTTCCAAAAAAGATTAATTCTATCAGCTGCAGCAATTATCGCTTGGGCAGGGGATTTGCCTTTATGAGTAACATCTTCTATCATTTCTTTAAATATTTGATTAATTTCCTGAAAATTATATTGATGCCAATTTTGGCTTGTTAGAATTTGTCTTGTAAATATTCCACTAGCAGGTTCATTAACATAATTTTGAATTAAGTCTAATCTGGCAGGGGGATTTTTTGTTTGAAGGTAATAGAATTTAGCGGTATTCTGTTGTGCAAGAAATTTTAAAAACATCCAACATACTTCAGGGGATTTTGAATTTTGAGAAACTACTAAACTCATTGTGTCTCCATAATTTATCTTTGAAGAACTAGCAGTAAATTGTGGTAAAGAGGCAATACCATAATTAAGATTAGGATTATATTCTTTTATAATCTTTTGGGCTTGACTATATCCAATCAACATAGCAGTTTCCCCTTTACTAAAAGCAATTACCGAATCAGTAAAGTTATCATTCCAAGTATAATAACGGGAACGAGAGTCGCTAAATTGAGTATAAAATTTTAATGCTTCTTCGCCAGGCAAAATCTTTTTGCCATTGATCAATGCATCATATCTAAAAGTTGTTTGTTTTTTATCTATATCAACAATATTACCGCCATATTGCATCATTAGAGCTGATATAATATCAAAGTTCCATCGAACATTATAAGGAGATCCCAATGCGATTGCTGCTCGTGTAATCTGTCCTTGATTATTGATTCTGCGCAGACGGGAAATTAAATTAAGAACTTCTTCCCATGTAGCAGGGGGGAGAGCAATATTATAATAGTTAAAAATATCCTGATTATAATAAAGGGCTAAACTATCAACATATAAAGGAACACCAAGCAAATAATCGCCTTTTAGTAATTCATTTTTTGCTATTTGAGGATAGGTTTGGTCTAAATCAAATAAGTTTAAATCTTTATCCTTTTTTAAGTCCAAATGGGAAATTTTATTTTGATAGTAAGGAAGATTGCTATTCCAAAGCATAAAGATATTTGGAGCTTGATTATCACTAAAAGCTTTTAGGAGATCTTCATGATAAGTGTCTTTGTCTTTTAATGTATAATTAATACGAGTGTAAGGATATTTCTTTTGAAAATTATCAATTATCGGCAAAAATGTTTTAGAATCATCCAATATTCCCCAAATCTCTAAACTAACAGGTGTTGGTCTGGTCCTCTGAAACCTTATTCCTAAGAAAATAATAGAAACAATAATTAAACCGGCGACTAATAAAATTTTCTTTTGTCGTATTGTTAGTGCCATAATCTATTTTTGGACAAAGTGAGCAGGTTCTTATTTATCTACTAATTTTGTTAGAAATCCATAGTGGGTTAATCCTAAAGACAACTCTCTTTCTACTCGAAAACCAGATTTTTCCAGTAAATCAACGCTTTCGTCTTTACTAATTGGATAAAGTTTCTTTTGCGAAGGTAATTTATCAGGATACCATTCTATAAGGACTAAATAACCTTCCAATTTCAATACTCTTTTTGCTTCTTGGATTAATTTTTCTTTTTTCTCAACTTCAAAAAGGATATTGGATATTAAAACTAAGTCGCAAGAATCATTGGGCAAATTACTTCCTCGCGCATCTTCTAAATTTGCCCAGCGGGGCTCTATAATATTAAAAAGCCCTTCTAATTTAGAACGGAATTCCAAAGCTTCTAATGAAGGCTTCCAGATATCAAGAGCTATCACTCTTCCAGAAGGTTTTAAGCACTTAGCTATTGCCAAACTAAAATACCCTGCGCCGCTGCCAAAATCAGCAACAGTCATTCCTTCTTTTAAAGGAAGAGTTTTAACTATTTCATCAGGGTTGAGGAAAGATGTCATAATAAAGAATTAAATATTGGTTGGTTATTTGCTTGTATTATATCAAATTTTTTCACAATAGAGTAATTGCAGCAATTTTATCTTCTTGATCTAATCTCATAATTCTTACTCCTTGGGTTGAACGTCTTAGAATAGATATGCCCTTAAGAGGCGCTTTGAGGATTTGTCCTTTTTGAGAAATAGCAACTAAAGATTCTTCTTCTTCTACTAGACAGGTTTTTATAAGGTTTCCTGTTTTTGCTGTGATTTTCATTGTTTTTATTCCATGCCCTCCCCTTTTTTGTTTCCGATATTCTTTTAGGTTTGTCCTTTTACCAAATCCGTTCTCGCTAATTACAAGAATTTGTTTTTTTGTTTTTTCTTCTTTAGTCTTGATAACAATTAAACTAATTACATTGTCGTCAATAGAAAGTTTTATTCCTATAACTCCGCTTGCCGAACGGCCAATTGCTCTGGCGTCTTTTTCAGAAAAACGTATAGACTGGCCTTTATGAGTAGCTAAAATTATTTGGTCATTCTTATTGCATAAAGCAGCGCCAATAAGTTTGTCATTTTTCATAAGTTTTAGAGCTATAATTCCTCCTTTGCGGATATTGTCATATTCTTTAAGCAAGCTTTTTTTGATAATACCTTTTCCTGTAGCCATTAATAGGTAAGTTGAGGCAACTTCTGTTTGCTTTGAAGGATAGTTTAATAAAACAATAATTTTTTCCTCAGGATTGAGGCTTAGATAATTCTGGATAGTTTTTCCACGTGATGTACGGGAGGTTTCTGTAATTTCAAAAGCGCGTAATTTAAAAAGACGTCCTCGGTCAGTGAAAAACAAAATTTCATCCCTTGTATTACAAGAAACAAGATGTGTTAAAATATCTTCTTCATTTTTTGCTTCGTAAGCTATTACTCCTTTTCCTCCTCTTTTTTGTCCTCGTAAAACATTTGGATTAAATCGTTTTACATATCCATTTTGGGAAAGGGCAATTAATGTTTCTTGCGATGGAATAAGTTGCTCTTCAGTAATGGCTTCTGGTAGATATGCACGTACTTCAGTTCGTCGTTCATCCCCATATTTTTCTTTTAGTTCTTTAATCTCTTCTTTAATGATATTAGAAATTCTTTTTGGCTTTTTTAGAATTAATGTATATTTTTCTATTAATTTTTGTTTTTCTGCTAATTCTTTTTCAAGTTTTTTTCTTTCCAATTTTGCCAGATTTTGAAGTTTCATTTCTAGAATAGCATTTGCCTGGATTTCACTGAAATGATATTTAGCTATAAGTTTTTTCTGCGCGTCTTCTTTGTTTTCAGATGCTTTTATTAATTTGATAATGTTATCAATATGATCTAAGGCTTTTGAAAGCCCTTCTAGTATATGCGCTCTTTCCTTTGCTTTTTTGAGCAAATATTCAATGCGTCGTTTAACAATGTTTTTTCGGTGCGCAACATATTCTTCCAAGATATCTTTTACTGAGAGAACCTGAGGTTGCAATCCGTTTTCTGTCAGAGACAGCATATTTAAATGAAAATTCTTTTCCAGAGATGTAAATTTAAATAATTGATTGAGGATTCTTTTTGGAACTACATTGTTTTTTAACTCAATAACAATTCGAAGCCCTTCTTTATCAGATTCATCTCTAAGGTCTTTTATTCCTTCGATTTTTTTTTCTTCCACCAAATGAGCAATATGAGTTATTAATTCAGCTTTATTTACTTGGTATGGGACTTCTGTAACAATTATTTTTCTTGTTTTATCTTCTACGACTTCTGTTTTAGCTCGACAGATTATTTTACCTTTTCCATTTGCGTAAGCCTCCAAGATATTTTGTGTGCCAAAAATAATTCCTCCAGTTGGAAAATCAGGACCTTTAATAAAGTTCATCAAATCTTCAACTGAAGCATGTGGATGATCTATTAAATATATAAGGGCATTTGCTACTTCTTCTAAGTTATGAGGAAGAATGTTTGTTGCCATCCCTACGGCAATACCCATAGTTCCATTCAGGATAAGCTGTGGTAATTTTGCCGGTAAATATTTAGGTTCTGTTCTTGTCCCGTCATAATTAGGTATAAAATCTACAGTTTCTTTATCCAAATCTTCTAATAATTCTTCAGCTAAAGGAGTTAATTTTACTTCAGTATATCTCATTGCAGCTGCTGGATCTCCATCAACGCTACCAAAATTTCCTTGTCCTTTGACTAAAGGGTAACGCAATGAAAAATCTTGAGCCATTCTTACCAAGGCGTCGTAAACAGCAATGTCGCTATGTGGATGGTATTTTCCTAATGTATCACCAACTACTGTGGCTGATTTTCTTGATTTTGAACCAGAACCCAGACCCAATTCATGCATGGCAAAAAGAATTCGTCTCTGTACTGGTTTGAGCCCATCACGAACATCAGGTAATGCTCTTGAAATAATAATAGACATAGCATAATCCAAATAAGACTCTCTGAGTTCCTCAGATATGTTTCTTGGTTGAATCGATTGGGCTTTTTCTTTTTTTTCTTCTTTCTTTTTCTCCATAGAAATTAACGGATTACGTTTAATGCGAATATTTTTATAAGGTTCGGAAATGTTGTTGAGAAAACTATAGCGTTTTGCGTGTTTATGAAACAATATTCCGAATCTTAAATCTATTGCTTATTAAGTGTTATTAATTTTGTTTCTCCTGGTAAATTATTTTTTCTAATAACTAATTTATCCAAAACCTCTGGTTTTTTGCTTATAGCTTTAAGAAATTTGTCAAGCGAATCTAATTTAATTTTTAAATTAGGCAAAGCATAATGCATAGGAATAATTATTTTCGGTTCTATTTGGTTAATTAGAGAAATTGCTTCTTCATGATCTATAGTATCATGTCCGCCTATGGGAACAAGGAGAATATCAACATTCGCAACTTTTTCTAAGAGTTCTTCTTTTAAATTCTTTTTCTCTAAATTGCCTAAATGGCAAAGCGTTATATCTTCTGATTTTACAAGATAAATTGTATTGGATTCTTGCGCTATTCCTTCAATAAAGATTCCTTTAGTTTCTATTTCTCCGGGTCCTTCAAGAATTAAGGGATCACCCATAATGACACTTTTATTATTGTGGTTTTCTTGTTGCTGAGTAATGAGAAGGATATCAGATTTAAATCGCGGAGGATTTAAACCAGTTGTTGATTTAGAATAAGGATCAATAGCAATAATTTTATTTTTGCTGTCAATACGAAAATATGAATGACCGAACCATTGAATAATCATAATATTTTTATTTTAACAATAAACATAGCTCAATTCAATTTTTTAAACACTCGAACGCTAAGAAACGTTATCACAATATTAAAAGCAAGAAGAAAAAGGAGGCATACAGGCAAAGAATGCGTAGTCATAAGTAAAATTTCTTCACTATCTAAGGACTTAGAAAGAACAACCCAACGCAGAGCATCTACACTATAAGCCAAGGGATTATAATGCGCCATTGTTGCCATCCAAGAGGGGACATTTTTTAGAGGGAAAAAAGCCCCAGATAAAAAAGCCATTGGCGCAATAATTATTTGGGAGAGAATGGAAAAACTTTCCATTCTTTTCAAACGGGAAGTAAAGAAAATTCCCAAAGCGGCCATTCCATAACCAATTAGAAAAATAACAAGAACAATTTTTATAAATGAAAATATATCAACATTAATGCCCAAATAGGGCATTATGAGTAGAATAAGAACACCTTGCAAAAGGGCAGTTGTAGCTGCCCCTAAGATTTTTCCTAAAGCAATATATGATCTACTAATGGGAGAAACCAGGATTTCTTTTAAAAATCCGAATTCTCTATCCCAGACAATAGACATAGTGGATGAAATGGCCATAATACTAACACTTAAAGCTAATATTCCGGGAAAAAAGAATTGCACAAAATCATAATGTAAAACGGGTGTAGGAAATATTGTTTTTAATCCAGTACCAAAAAATATTAAAATTAGAAGAGGCAAAAATATAGAAGTAAAGAATTTTAAAGAATTGCGTAAATAGATAAGCACTTCTCTATACCAGATTACATAAAGAGTTTGTAATTTTTTATTCATCGTTTCTCTGTTTTTGACTTTTTTCTTCTACCTCTGACGAATTAAAAAGAGTAAATAAAGAAGATATATCAAACCCCTGATTTTCCTCTTCTTCTAATTTTCCATTGATTTCTTCTCTTATTTTTCTGCCCGTAATTTCCAAAAAAACATCTTCTAAAGTGGGCTGCCTCAATTGCATTGAAGTGATATGAGGGCTGATAGCCTTAACTAATATTGGCAAGAATTTATCGCCATTATCTATTTCGATTCTTAATTCTTTGCCAATCCATTTGATTGGATATTCAGGAAATTTTTTTCGAAATTCTTTCTCCGCTTGTTTATTATTTTCAGTTTTGAAAATAATAATATCACCACCAATCATTCTTTTTAAATTTTTCGGAGTATCAATAGTTACAATTTTTCCATGGTCTATAATAGCAATTCTGTCGCATCTTTCCGCCTCATTTAGGTATTGGGTGGTTAAAAAAATGGTTGTATTTTTTTTGCTCCTTACAGTAAAAATATAATCCCAAATTTTTTTTCGTGTTTGTGGGTCTAATCCGACAGTCGGTTCATCCAAAAATAGAATTTGAGGCCAATGTATTAAAGCCCGGACAAGTTCCAGTCTTCTTTTCATACCGCCTGAGAATGTTTCAACTTTCATTTTTCTTTTATTCCAAAGCTCACATAGCTTTAAAATTTCCCTTTTCCTTATAATAAAATCTTTTCTAGAAACTCCGTAAAGCATTGCATGAAGATAAAGATTTTCTTCGGCAGTTAAGTGGTTGTCCAAAGTTGTCTCTTGAAAAACCAAACCAATAGATTCCCTTACAAGATTTGGTTGATTTACTACATGATAACCGTTTACATACGCTAATCCAGAATTAGGTAAAGTAAGTGTGCAGAGAATATTAATGGTTGTAGTTTTACCTGCTCCATTAGGACCCAAGAAACCAAAAACCTCACCCCTTTTTACAGAAAAAGAAATCCCATCAAGGGCTGTTATATGTTTATATCTTTTTTTGAGATTTTTTACTTGGATAATCTCAAGAATATTGTTTTGATTTTCTTCAGTTTGTTCAGCTTTTTCTGATAAATCCTCCATAGAATTAGATTAAAAATATTTTTTATATCAATCCCATCTTTTCTTTTACCTCTTTGAGAGTTTGTTTGGCAATTTGAGAAGCGTATTTTTGCCCCTGCTCTAAGATTTCATCTACTATTTCAGGTCGCTCTTCATAATATTTTCTTTTTTTCTGGATTGGTTTTAATTCTTTATATATTGCCTCAGCGAGTTCGTCTTTTAATCCTTTATATTTAATTCCTGAGCTAAGATATAATTTTTCATATGATTTTCTTTTTTCCTTGCCTTCAAACAATTCAATTAACATTAATAAAACAGCTATTCCTCCTTTTTCTGGCACTTTTTTGCCTTTTCCTGAATCTGTTGGAACTTTTGCCAACTTTTTCTTAATTGTGGGTAAATCGTCAATCAGATTAATATAACTGCCTGGTTTTGATTTTGACATTTTTCCTTCTCCAGTTAAAGAAGGGATATAAGAAAATGGCATAAGATATGTTTGAGGCTCAGGAAAGGTTTGGCCAAAATGGCGGTTAAAAGCCCGCGCAATTTCTCTTGTTACTTCTAAGTGAGGAGCTTGGTCTTTCCCAACTGGGACAAATTGAGCTTTATATAAAAGAATATCTGCTGCCATAAGAATAGGATAATAAAAAAGTCCCATATTAATATATCTAGGTTGTTCTTTTTTCTTGTCTTTATAAGTAGGAAGTTGTTCTAAGCGGGACACTGGATAGATTGTGCTTAGAAGATATGCTAATTCTATATGTTCTGGAATTTGGGATTGAATTATTAAATGGCATTTTTTAGGGTCTAAACCGCATGCTAAATATTCTAAAACTACTTCTCGAACATTGTCTTGAAAAGTTTTTGGGTTATATGGCGAAGTAATACCATGAAGATCCACAACCGCATAGATACAATCATGATTCTTTTTGTTCTGGAACTCAATATATCCTTTTAAGCCGCCTAAATAATTGCCTAAATGAAGAAAACCAGTAGGTCTGCTACCGGAAAAAATTCGGGTTTTGAAATTGTCTTTTTTTGCCTTTTTATCCATGAATTTGGAGCGGGTAACGGGACTCGAACCCGTGTCTGAATCTTGGAAGGATTCCGTACTGCCACTATACTATACCCGCAAGTAAACAAAAGAGATCTTTAAAGACCTCTTTTTATTTTAACTCTTATTTTTCTAAAAATCAATCCTAATATTAGAAGGGGTTGACAAACTATTTTTCTTTGTTATAATGGAAGTGCTGTCGTTTTGAGAAGCTTGCTTCAAAGAACGGCGGCATTTTTTTATCTTTAGATTTCCTTTAAAACTTTGACCCCTAATATTTCTAATCCTTTTTCAAGAACATTAGTGGTAGCTTTTAGAAGAACAAGCTGGGCATTTTGCCGGGCTTTATTTTTTTCTTTTAACACAGGCACAGTTTCGTAATATTTGTTAGTTAAATCAGCTAATGATAAAAGATAAGTAGCTAAATAATTTGGTGAGTATTTTTCAGCACTGGCTTGAATTATTTCTGGAAATTCAGATAATTTTTTAATAAGATAAATTTCCAATTCATTGGTTAGTAATTTGCAATCATATTTTCCGATTTTTTTGGCTTTAAAGAGAATTTTATTTATACGGGCATAGGCATATTGAAGGTAAACACTTGTATCTCCTGAAAAATCAAGAATCTTTTTCCAATCAAAAACAATATCAGAATTACGGAATGATTTTAAATCGTTAAATTTCAAAGCACCAATTGCAATTGTTTGGGCTAATTTTTTTTGTTCTGCTAACGGCCATTGGGATTTCTTTTCTTTAATTATTTCCAATGATTTTTCGATTACTTGATTAATAACCTGTTCGAGAGGGATAATTCCTCCTTCTCTAGTGGAGAACTTTTTCCTTTTTTCTGATAGGACTAAGCCAAATTTAATATGGACTAATTCAGTTTTTTCTTTTGGAAGAATAATTTTTAATAGAGTAAAAAGTTGTTTAAAATGCATGTCTTGTTCATTGCCAACAACATAAAGAATTTTTGCAGGGCGATATTTCTTTAAACGGTATTTTAGTAAAGCTAAATCGCGGGTAAGATATAAACTTGCTTCGTCTGATTTTTGAATTAAGGCGGGGGGAAGATTATATTTTTCTAAAGGAACAATAAGCGCTCCTTGGCTTTTTTGCGCCAAATTCTTTCTTTTCAGAAGATTTACTAGCGGCATTAAATCTTTTTCAAAAAAACTCTCGCCTAAAAGAAGGTCAAATTTAATATCTAAAAGCTTATATATTTTTTGAAAATCTTTTATAGATTCTTTTTTGAACCAGAGCCATAATTTCCTGTTTTCTTTGTTACCTTTTTCTAATTTTTTGAATTCTTCTTGTCCTAATTTTTGCAAATCCGGATCATTCTTCATTTCTTGGTGGAATTTTATATAAAGGGTAAGAAGGGCAGAGATGGGGCTTTTTTCTATTTTCTTTTTTTCTCCCCAAAGTTTGTAAGCGGCAATTAACTTTCCAAATTGAGTACCCCAATCGCCAAGATAATTCCAGCGGATAACTTTATAACCCAACGCCTCATATAAATTAGCCAATGTTTCACCAATGATTGTGGAACGTAAATGCCCAATGTGCATTGGTTTGGCAATATTAGGGGAAGAATAATCAATTATTATCGTTTTGTTTTTACCTGTTTTTGAAAGCCCAAATTTTGTTTTTTGTTTATATATGGTTTCTAATTCTTTCTCGATGAATTCTTTATTAATAAAGAAATTAATAAAACCATTTTTAGCTAATTCTATTTTTTTTATCTCCTTCGGCAGTTTTTTCTGCATCTGATTTATTAAAATTGTAGCTATGTCAAAAGGAGATTTTTTAATATCTTTACTAATGGAAAAAGCTATAGTTGTGCTGTAGTCTCCATATTGCTCGTTTTTTGGCATTCCTAATAAAACATTAGGGATGGAAGAAAGAGACCATTTATTTTTTATAGCTGTTTTTTTACAGGATTCTTGAACGAAGCTTTTGATTATTTGTTTTAGCATATTTTCATATTAAATTAAAATTACCATGCTTAATATTATTAGATAAAGCGAGAACCAAAAATATTTTCCTCTTTTTAATATTTTTTCTAAAATTTTTAAACTAATAATTCCTATAAAGAATGAAATTAACATTCCTATTCCGCCTAATAAATAACTATTTTCTCCTTGTTGTATTAATGCAGGCAGTTGTAAGATAACAGCTCCGAAAATAACAGGAAGAGCTAAAAGAAAAGAAAATTTGAAAGCAATTTCCGGCTTTAATTTTCTTAATAATCCTGCAGAAATAGTAAACCCAGAACGGGAAATTCCCGGGAAAAGAGCAACTGCTTGAGCAATTCCTATTATTAAAGCGTCAGACCAGGATATAGTATCTTTTTGAGCTTTTGAAAATTTAGTTAGTAAAAGGAACAAGGCAGTAATTAAAAAAGATAAACCGATAAATTTCAAAGACACAAAACTTTGTTCAATCTTTGTTTGGAAGAGAACACCAAAAATTACGGCTGGAATTGTTCCAATAATAATAAGTTTAATTAATTGCCAGTTTTTACTGTAAAATATTCTTTTAATCTCTTGCCAAAATACTGCCAATATAGCTCCTAATGTTCCAAAATGAAGAAGAGCGTCAAATGTTATTGAAGATTTTGGCAAATTCCAGAGAATTTGCAGTACAGCTAAATGGCCAGAACTGGAAATTGGCAGGAATTCAGTTATGCCTTGTGTAATAGCTAAAATAATTGCTTGAAATACGTTCATATTATTGGTCGGGCCGCCGAGATTTGAACTCGGGCTAAATCCTCCCGGGGGATTCGTGCTGCCACTACACTACGGCCCGTTAATTTACATAATATTTCTTTTTAATTTCTTTTTCATCTTCTTCTAAAAGGTTTTTGTATTTTTTTTGGGCTATTTTGTGTTTTTTCTTTAATTCATTTTGAGAAAGCAGGCTTATTTCTTTAGCCTCTTTTTCCATATATTTTTTATTGTTCTTTTTAGGATCATCTAATACTTGTTCTAATAAAATACTTAAGATTGCTCCAATTTTAGGTCCTGGTTCAATACCTAATGTTTTTATTATATCATTTCCATTTATTTTTAATATTTTAAGAGATGGCTGTTGTCCCTCTAATTCTTTCAATACTTTTTCTACGCGGAATAAGAAATGACGAAGACGAAAAGGAAGAGCTTTGGGGCATCCAGATCCTATTCTATCAGCCTCTCTTACTTGAGCTAATTCCTGAATATTTTCTTTTCCGACTTTAACTAATAATCTGCGTATAGCAGCATCTGTAGTAATTTCTGGATCATAAACAAAACCATGGTAACGTACTAATTTGATAATCTTTTCTGATTTATTTTTTGGAAATTTTAAACGATTTAAAATGCGAGCTGTAATTTTAGCTCCTTGCCATTCATGGTTATAAAAAGTAGCGTCTATGCCTTCGCCTTCTTTAGTATATGGTTTTCCAATGTCATGAAATAAACTGGCTAATTTTACTTCTAAACCATATTCTTTTTTGCAGGCATATTTTAAAGAGCGCCAAGCATGTTCCCAAACAGTATAAATATGGTGTTTGTTTTGAGTTACCCCAATGCCTTTTTCTAATTCCGGAATAATTTGTTTTAACAAATCATTTTCTTGCAAAAGAAAAATTCCTTTAACTGCTTGTGGAGAATTGATAATTTTGATTAATTCATCGCGAATTCTTTCTTTAGAAATAAAAGCGAGAAGAGAAGCATTATCTTTTATAGCTTTTGATGTTTTGGGTTCTACTTGAAAATTTATCTCGCAGGCAAAACGAATAGCTCGCATTAAGCGTAAGCCATCTTCAGAAAATCGTTCTTTTGCATTTCCTACAGTTCTGATAAGTTTGTTTTGAAGATCTTTCTGGCCATCAAAAGGATCAACTAAAGTGTATTCCGTATTCTGTATTGCGTATTCTGTGTTTTTGGGTTTTATTGCCATTGCATTTATTGTAAAATCACGGCGGCTCAAGTCTTCTTCAATTGTTTTAGCGAATTCTATTTTATCAGGGTGGCGTTTGTCGCTGTATTTTCCTTCTTTTCTAAAGGTGGTAATCTCAATAATTTTTAGAGCAACATTTTCTGAACCGGTTTTTACCGCAACAGTGCCGAATTCATTTTCATAAACACAATCAGGAAAAATTTTCTGGATTTGTTCGGGCTTGGCATTAGTAGTGATATCCCAATCTTTAGGATTTCTTTTTAATTTTTTGGTTTCACTCAAGACAAGATATCTAACACAACCCCCAACAATATAGGCTTCAAAATCAGCTTGATTAAGTTTTTCTATTATTTCCATCACTTCTAAAGGTATTTGCATATTTAAAGTTTTTTTACTATACTTGGAAGATTCCTCTAATCATAAAGCAAAACAGTTTTTTTTTCAATCCTGCCCTCGTAGCTCAACTGGATAGAGTGTGTGGCTTCGGACCACAAGGTTGCAGGTTCGAATCCTGCCGAGGGCACGACAATAAATTATTTGAGCCCCCATAGCTCAATTGGTAGAGCAGATTCCTCTTAAGAATAAGGTTCCAGGTTCGAGTCCTGGTGGGGGCACTATTTGAAAGGATAAATTTTAGAATAATTTTATTTGTTTTTGTACTTTTGTTGTGATAGAATGGAATAATGGCTGGATTAGTACGGAATAATAAATATTGTCAGTTGGAAAAAAGAGTTATTTTTCATATTGGCGGACAATATCGATTTTTATTAAAAGCGAAAAAGAATCTAAAATTATCTTGGTTTTTGTTCGCACATGAAATCAGAGTAAATCAAAGAACACTTAATGATTGGAAAAGAGAGAAATATTCTTTGCCTTACGATATTTTTCAAAAAATTTCTAAGATTACAAAATCGAAAATACCACATGGAATAAAGATTAAAGAACCTTTTTGGTATGTTCGTAAAGGAGCTAAGCTTGGTGGTATTGCTGTTTATAAAAAATATGGAAAAATTGGTGGCGACCCAGAGATACGAAAACAGAAATGGTTAGAGTGGTGGGAAAGAGAAGGTAAATATAATCCAAAAGAATATTTTGTAACAAAGGAAATTATTGCACCACAAAAAGGAGTTGATTTATCTGAATTTGTTGGAATTATGATTGGAGATGGCGGGATTACTAATAAACAAGTTGTTGTAACCCTTAATAATAAAACAGATAAACTTTATAGCGTTTTTGTAGAAGATCTTATAAATAGACTTTTTGGGGTAAAAGCAAGTATGAATATTAGAAAAGAAGAATCTGTTGTTAATATTACTGTTTCACGCATACGCTTAGTAGCTTTTTGCAAATCGATAGGTCTTAAGATTGGAAATAAGTTAAAACAAAATTTGGATATTCCTGCATGGGTTAAAAAAGATAAAAGTTTTAAAGTATCTTGTTTAAGGGGTTTAGTAGATACAGATGGTTGTTTTTTTGTTGAGCGTCATAAAATTAATAAGAAAAAATACTGTTATCCTAGATTGTCTTTCGTAAGTTATTCTAAACAACTCCGTGCTTCAGCTTTTAAGATATTAAAAGAATTAGAATTTTCGCCTAACATTCGTAGTAATAGAAGCGTGCAATTAGAAAATATAGCAGACATTAAAAAATATTTTAATTTAGTAGGTACTCATAATCCAAAACATAAAGAGAGATTTAGATTATTTTTGGAGGGGTAGGGAGTGGTTATCCCAAGCGGTTTTGAAAACCGCTATTCGTTTACACGGATCGTGGGTTCGAATCCCACCCCCTCCGCCATATTTATTAATATGAAAGATAAAAGCAAACAATTAGGTTTGGTTTCTCGTCCTCCGATTATTGTAGTTTTGGGACATGTTGATCATGGCAAGACAAGTCTTTTAGATTATATAAAAAAAACTAAAATTGCTGAAAAAGAATCAGGTGGAATTACTCAACATATTGGTGCTTATGAAATAGAGATAAAAGATAAAAAGATTACTTTTATTGATACTCCTGGGCATGAAGCATTTTCTAAAATTCGTTCTAGGGGAGCAAAAGTCGCTGATATTGCTCTTTTAGTAGTTGCCGCTGATGAAGGGGTAAAAGTGCAAACTAAAGAATCATTAAAAGATATAAAAAAAGTTCAAATTCCTTATATCGTAGCAATTACTAAAATTGATAAGGAAGGGACTAATTTAGAAAAAGTAAAAAACGAATTATCAGAAGCAGGCGTATTATTAGAAGGCCGTGGTGGCGATATTCCTTTTGTAGGCGTTTCTTCAAAAACAGGGCAAGGCATTGATGAACTTTTAGAACTTATTCTTTTGTTATCAGAGATGCAGGAATTAAAAGCTGATCCAAACAATCAAGCCATAGGATTTGTAATAGAGTCTCATCTAGATAGGTCTAGAGGAAATACAGCTAGCTTAATTATTACTGATGGAACTTTACATCTTAAAGATGAAATTATAGTGGATCAGATAAAAATAGGAAAGGTAAAGATTCTAGAAAATTTCAAAGGGGAATCTATTTCAGAGGCAACTTTTTCTTCACCTGTAAGAGTTCTTGGCTTTGAAACATCAGTACCAGTTGGAGCGAAACTTTCAGCAGGTGGTCTTAAAGATAAAACAATGGCATCTGCTCAAGAATCAAAAACAATTGGTAAGGAATTAGGAAGTCACGATTCAAAAATTAAAATTCCTCTTATTATTAAAAGTGATGCTTCTGGTTCGGGCGAGGCGTTAGAACAAGTTATAGTGCAATTAGGAAAAAAGAACGATTGGCTTTTTTTCCTTTTGAAAAACGAGACTGGTGATATCTCTGAAAGTGATTTTAAGATAATACCTTTAGGGAAAACTTTAATCATAGGTTTTCGAGTTAGAAAAAGACCTGAAATAAATAATATTCTTTTAACTAATAAGAATTTACTATTGATTGAAGGGGATATTATTTATGAAATAGAAAATAAAATTAAAGAATTGGTAGAAAATAAATTTGTAAAAAAACCAACTGAAGAAATACTTGGGAAATTGGAAGTTTTAGCTGTGTTTAACCCTATAAAAGGTAGTCAATTAATTGGAGGGAAAGTTGTTGAAGGTAATGTTCAAAATAAAATTCGTTTTCGTTTAGTGCGTAATGAAGAAATTATAAGCCAAGGAAAAATTTTAAACTTACAAAAGAATAAGGTAGATATAACAGAAGTAAAGATTGGAGGAGAATGTGGTTTATTAATAAATTGCCCAGAAAAAGCAGAACAAGGAGATTTACTTGAATTTTTTAGAAAAATTTAATATGATTATACTAACGGCCTAGTGGCGAAGTGGTAACGCGACTGTCTGCAAAACAGTTATGCGTCGGTTCGAATCCGACCTAGGCCTCAAGATTTACCAGTTGGTAAATTAATTGCCGGGGTGGTGGAATTGCTAGACACGAAGGATTTAAAATCCTTTGGAGGAATACTCCGTGCGGGTTGGAGTCCCGCCCTCGGCACCATTTGAAATTTTATGGGAGGTTTATTTACAAAACATATTAATCAAGATTTTTTTAAAACTTGGACATATGAAATGAGTTATGTTTTGGGTTATATTACTGCTGATGGTTGTATTACCGTGAGTAAAGATAGAACAAAACACCCTTTTTCATTAAATATTACTTCTATTGATAAAAAACATTTATATAGGATTAGAAAAGTATTAGAATCTGAGCATAAAGTTGGTAGGAAGTCAGCAGGGAGATTAAATGCTTTTGCCTATCAATTAGTCATACGCAACCCAGTTATAACTAGAGACTTGATGGATTTGGGAATATTACCTAGAAAGACTTATAATTTAGGACCTATTGAAGTTCCGAAGAAATATTTCCCTGACTTTGTTCGTGGATTTTTTGATGGAGACGGAACAGTTTATATTTATAAAGTTAATGGAACACGACAAATTAAAGCTGGCTTCGTAAGTTCAAGTTTGCCTTTTATAACGAGATTTAATCAACAGCTTTGCGAAAGTCTAAATATTTCTATAAAATCTATTCACAAAACAATTGATAGACGAAAAAATAGGATGATTCAATATAATATTTGTTTCTATATTGATGATTGTGAGAAATTGAGCGACTTTATGTATGGAAATAATTCAACTTTATTTTTGCCTCGTAAATATAGAATTTTTAAGAAATGGAAGTCAATGAAAAGACGACATTATGTAAAGCAAAATTATCCCTCAAAAATCGGCTGGCGGTTAAATGAAAAAGTCACTGTTTAAAGAATTAACGAAATATTAATTAAAGAATTTATCGTTAAAGTAAGATTTGGAATTGTATAACAATACAAAAACACCCTGTCTTTGGCAGGATGTTTTTAATTATCTTGTTATTAATATTAGGTAGTTATCTCAATATTTCCATTATTGTTTCTTTAATTCCGAACTCTTTTGCCGATTCTCTGTCAGGAAACCAGATATCTACTCTCGTATCAGTAAAACGATTATGCATTTTGTCGTCAACAGTAAAAATTTTATCCCTAAATAATTCAGGGAATCTTACTTTTGTTCCAAATGGTAGAAAATTAGAGGCGACAATTCCATCATAAACCCAAGCGCCAGAAGCAGTGATGAATGGAGTATCATCTGTTTGGTCAGGAGTGGAAGAATAGGCTGTTACAGTAATTTTTCTCGTTTCAATTGAAGGCTGAAGAGAATTTGCTGTAGTAAAGAAAGTATCACTTGAATTATGGTAAAATTCTTCATCAGTGCTAAGAATTTCTTGTTCAGAGCTATTAATAATAGTGGATGGCGAGCCTTCTACTATTAATCCTGACAAAGGGCTAAAAAAGCTAAAACTTAAGACCATAGCAAGGATTCCAGCTTTCGTGACTCTATTAAGAATATTCATAATATTTTAATTCCGCATTAAAAAACTCCCTTCTTGGGAGACTTTTTAGATTCTATCATATAAATAACTTTTGTCAACCCCCACACTATAACAAGGACTGGTTTTACCCCCACAACACCTATGCATAAGTGTGGGGGTTGATCAAATTGATGCCTTCGGCATTTGTCCTTATTTGGTGTGAGGGTCAAGGTTTTGGTTGCATTTTTATTATTTTTTAGATAAACTTAATAACATAGATCTTATTAGATTTATATTTTGATTGGAGGAGTGCGCCGAATGGTAAGGCAGCAGATTGCTAATCTGTGACGGTGTAAAAGCCGTTTGCGGGTTCGACTCCCGCCTCCTCCGCCATAACAACTTAGTATCGGATAGGCCTATTTAGTTGAGATAGCAGGGCGACACGAGTGGTTCGAATTCAAGTCCCCCAGCCGTCTAGTTTTTATCAAGAGACCGAGAAAATCGTATATTAAACACTTTTTCGAGTTTAGTTTGCTTCCTGCCTCCTCTGCCAAGTTTAAAAAGTCCCATAAAGGGACTTTTCTGATTTTGAATGTTGCTTTAGCAAATAAATTATGATAATATAAAGATATTAAAATATGCTTACTGCAAAACAAAAAGAAAAAGTTATTGAGGAGTTTGCCACTCATAAGAAAGACACTGGATCGCCTGAGGTGCAAATTGCTTTATTAACAAAAGAAATAAAATTATTAAGTACGCATTTAAAAAAACATCCAAAAGATTACCATTCAAGGAGAGGTCTTTTGGGGATGGTTTCTGACAGAAGAAGACTCCTTTCTTATTTAAAAAAAGTATCGCTTCGTCGTTATAATAAAACGATGAAGAAACTTGGTTTATAATTTTAATTTATGCTTATCAGACACAAAAACCAGCGCGTAGCGGTTTTGATAGATGTTCAAAATCTTTATCATTCTGCAAAGAATCTTTATGGCGCCAGAGTAAATTTTAAGAATCTTCTTTTAGAAGCAACAGCTGGTCGTCAGTTAATTAGAGCAATTGCATATGCGACTAAAGCCGATGAACCTGGCGAGGCTTCTTTTTTTGATGCTTTAGAAAAAGCCGGGATTGAAGTTCGATTAAAGGATTTGCAAGTTTATCCTGATGGAACAAAAAAGGGAGATTGGGATGTAGGATTGGCAGTAGATGCTATCAGGTTATGCGCCAATATTGATGTGATAGTTTTAGTAACTGGAGATGGAGATTTTATTCCCATGGTTGAATACTTAAAAGCACTAGGAAAACATGTAGAACTTATGGGTTTTGGGAAAACTTCTTCCTTCCATTTAAAAGAATTAGTTAATGAGTTTACAGATTTAGATTCTCGCCCAGATTATTTTCTTTTTAAATCCCAAAAACAGAGTTTTGCAAAAAAATTGCCTAATATTATTAAAAGCAGGTTGAGAAGGCATAACAAATAAAACAAATAAAACAGAATTAGGATAATATTAATGGAAAAAAAAGAATATCAATTAAAAATTGGAGATAAGATTATAAGTGTAGAATTTTCTAATCTTGTCGAACAGTCTAATGGTTCAGTAATGGTAAGAATGGGAGATACTGTGGTATTGGCTTCTGCGGTTATGGGCAAGGAAGACAGAATGGATTTAGATTACTTTCCCCTTATGGTCAATTACGAAGAAAAATATTATGCTGCTGGTAAAATTTACGGCAGTCGTTTCCTTAGAAGAGAATCCAGGCCATCAGACAGCGCAATTTTGACTAGTCGCCTTATAGACAGAACTATTAGGCCTCTTTTTCCCGCTGATATGAGAAGAGATGTTCAGATTGTGATTACTTGTTTATCAATTGATGAGGAGAATGATCCTGATATTTTAGGGATTATTGCCGCTTCATTGGCTTTAGGTACTTCCAATATTCCATGGCAAGGACCAATAGCGGCAGTGAGAATTAGTTGGTCAGAAAAAACAGGATTTGTTATTAATCCAATTTACAAACAAAGAGAGGAAGCGCTATTAAATATGGTAGTTTCAGGCCCCGATAATGTAATAAATATGCTAGAGGCAGAATCTAAGGAGGTTGCAGAGGATATTGTCAAAGAGGCTATGGGAATCGCTCAAAAAGAAATTACGGAGCTTAATAAAGGAGTAAATAATATTATTACGAAAGAGGGCTCTTCTAAAGATAGAGTTATCTTAAAAGAATATGACAAAAATATTAAAGAAGAAGTAAAGAACTTTTTAAAAGACAAATTAGAATCTGCTATTTATGTTGTAGATAAAACCGAAAGAGAAAATAAACTATCATTTTTAAAAGAAGAATTAATAAGCCATCTTCATGATAAAGATTATTCAGAAGAGAGTTTAATTGGTGCTAAATCTATTTTTGAACAAGAAATTGACGAAGTTGTGCATAAAAATATTTTAGAGAAAGATAAAAGGCCTGATTCGCGAAAATTAGATGAAATTAGGCCCTTGGAAGTGGCTATAGATATTTTGCCGCGGCCTCATGGTTCAGCTTTATTTATGAGAGGTAAAACTCACGTTTTGTCAGTTGTTACTTTAGGTTCTCCTGGTGATGTTTTGCTTTTACAGGGAATGGAAATTTCAGGAGAAAAAAGATTTTTGCATCATTATAATTTTCCAGCTTATTCATCAGGGGAGATAGCGCCTTTAAGAGGTCCAGGCAGGAGAGAAATTGGGCATGGCGCCTTAGGTGAAAAGGCCATTTTACCAATGATTCCTTTGCAGGAAGAATTTCCTTATACAATTCGGGTAGTTTCAGAAATTTTATCTTCAAATGGCTCTACTTCCATGGCAGCTACTTGTGCTTCATCATTAGCTTTAATGGCTAGCGGAGTGCCAATTAAAGAGCATGTTGCTGGAATTTCTATGGGTTTGATAATGGGTGAAGAGAATAGGTATAAAATTTTAACTGATATTCAAGGGTTTGAAGATCATTATGGAGATATGGATTTTAAAGCAGCTGGAACTAAAAATGGAATAACCGCTTTACAAATAGATGTGAAAATAAAAGGAGTAGAATCAAAGGTTTTGTCAGAAATTTTAGATAAAGCTAAAAATGCAAGACTTTTTATTTTAGAAAAAATGAATGAAGTTATTTCTGAGTCAAGAAAAAATCTTTCTCCTTTTGCTCCAAGAATATTTACTCTTAAAATAAAACAAGAACAAATAGGTAGCCTTATTGGTCCTGGTGGTAAAATTATAAATAAGATTATTGAAGATACTGGTGCTGCTATTGATATTAATGATGATGGCACTATTTTTGTGACAGCTCCTGATGAAGAAAAAGCTCAGTCAGCAATTTCCAGAATTAAAGAAGTAACCAAAGAATTTTTAGCAGGGGAATTGGTGCAAGGGACAGTGTCAGAAATTAGAGATTTTGGGGCCATTATAAATTTAGGCGGTCGCAAAGAAGGTCTTCTTCATATTTCAGAACTAGCTTCTCGTCATGTAGCTAAGGTAGAAGATGTTGTTCACTTAGGCGATGTTTTAAAGTTAAAAATTAGAAAAGTGGAACCAAATGGCAAGATCTCTCTTTCTTTGAAAGATGTTTCTGATCAAAATGATAAAAGTAAATTTTCTTGACATTTGTTTTTATGGTACAATATAAATAAATATGAGCAAGCTTAAACTTTAATTTTTTAAAAACATGCCAGAAAATTTTTCTTTACCTTCTAATGTTTCTAATGAAGATTCTGGAGTAAAACCAGAACAATCTTCTGAGCAAGTTCCTGAGAAACAGGAACCAGCACAAAGATTTTCTCCCCCACCTTCAAATGTTTTTATAAGAACATCACAGTCAGACTTAGAAAAGATTAAATCTGAAGGAGGGGCAATTTCAGGAATGCCGCCTCCACCTTCTTCACCGCCTCCCGTTACTCCTACACCTACTCCTGTTCCTCCTATGGAACAGGAACCCAGTGTGCAAGGTGTGCAAGCAGAGCCTGGTATACAACCAGAACCGGCTTTTTCTGAATCAGAGCCTTCTTTTGCGCCAGAAGCGCCAGTTGGAATATCTGAGTTTCCAACTACTGAGGCAGAACCTCCACAGAAAAATAAATTATTGCCTTTTATCATTATAGGTGTATTAATTGTGGCAGTAGCTGCATTAGGATATTTTTATCTTTGGCCTAAGTTTTTTGAAGCTAAACCTGTTGTTACTACTACGACAACCACAACTACAAGTACAACAACTACAACTTTAGCTGCTTCGCCATATCCTCAAATCAGTGGTCCGTTTCAAAAATCCCTTTTTAATATAGAAATCAGCGGTTCAGACATTGTTAAAGCCATAAAAGATACAGCCACTTCTGAAATGGCTGCTCCTGGAACTTTCAAAATTCTTATTCCTAAAGTACACAATGATGCTCTTACAAATGAAGAAGTAGTTCTTTCTCTTATTCCGCAACTGCCAACAAGATTAAAGCCTTATATGTTGGCCCGTAAATACCTAGTTTATTCTTATTATGGGGAAGTTAATCCATCGCTTGGTTTAATTATTGATATTGGAGAAGAAAGCAAGGAGGAAGTAAAATCTATTTTCTTAGCTTGGGAAAAAAGATTAGGAATTTTGAATGATTTAAAAGATTTCTTCCTTGTAAGTATTCCTAAGAAAACTGTTAATGATTTTAAAGAAACTACTAATGCAGGTGCAGAAATTCGTTACTTTACTTATTCTGGAGAAGAAGCGGCTATTACTTATGCTTTTTCTGATAAATATCTTATAATGAGTTCTTCTTTGGAGTCAGTAAATAGCGCTATTTCCCATCTTCAGGGTATAACTGAACCTATCTATCCATAAGAACTTGCTTCGCAGGACCTTGTTTCTCACTTTGCTCGAAATAAATTGCTTTTTAGTTTAGTTTAAGATAAAATAGTATTGCTATGAATAAATTAGCTAAGTCTTTTTTAATAGTGTTTCTTCTTTTTTTGGCTCTTTCTTTACTTTTTTCTGCTATAGAAGGCACGTCTTTAGAGACAAAAAAAGTAAGTTTTTCTGAAGCAATTCAAGCTTTAAGAGAACAAGAAATAACAAAAATTGTAATTCATCCTAGCCGCATTAATATTTTTCTTCAGGATGATACTGTTTTAATTACAGAGAGGGAAGTAAACGTTTCTTTTCCAGAAACACTTCAAAGTTTTGGTTTTTCTTCAGAAGAAATATCTTCTTTAAATATAGAAATTGAAAGTGATGGTGCGTCAGCTATCTTCTTTACTATAATATTGCCGATACTTATTCCGATTCTTTTAATAGGATTTTTGTTGTTCTACTCTCTTCGTCGTGCTAACCAAGGAGCAATGCAGATTTTTTCTTTTTCTCGTTCTAATATTAAATTATTTTCTCCTTCTAAAGACAGAATTACTTTTAAAGACGTGGCTGGTTTGAAAGAAAGCAAGGAAGAATTAAAAGAAGTTGTTGAGTTTTTAAAAACTCCAAAGAAATTCCATGATTTAGGAGCTAAAATTCCTCGTGGCGTTCTTCTAATGGGGCCGCCGGGCTCGGGAAAAACTTTATTAGCCCGTGCAGTGGCAGGGGAGGCTAAAGTACCTTTTTTTCATATTTCTGGATCAGAATTTGTTGAAATGTTTGTTGGAGTTGGCGCAAGCAGAGTGAGGGATACTTTTGCTACAGCTAAAAAAGCAGCCCCTTCAATTTTGTTTATTGATGAAATAGACGCTATTGGTAGAGTAAGAGGCGCTGGTATTGGTGGAGGTCATGATGAAAGGGAACAAACATTGAACCAGATTTTAGTTGAAATGGATGGTTTTGACAGAGATACTAAAACCATAGTTATTGCGGCGACAAATAGACCAGATGTTTTAGACCCTGCTTTATTACGCCCAGGGCGTTTTGATAGACGGGTGATTTTAGATTTACCTAGTATTAATGATAGGGAAAAGATATTAGAAATTCATGTTAAGGGGAAAAGTTTGGCTCCATTAGTTAATTTAAGAGAAATAGCAGAACGAACTCCAGGCTTTTCTGGTGCTGATTTAGCTAATTTAACAAATGAGTCTGCTATTTTGGCAGCTAGAAGGAATCAAAAAACTATTACTCAGAAGGAATTATTAGATTCTATAGAAAAAGTTATTTTAGGGCCAGAAAGAAGAAGTAGGGTTTTAACAAAGAAAGAAAAAGAAATTACTGCTTATCATGAAGCTGGTCATGCTTTAATATCCGCTTTACTTCCTAATACAGCTCGTGTAAGAAAAATTTCTATTATAACGCGCGGAAGAGCAGCTGGTTATACAATGCGAATGCCAACTGAAGAAAAATATATGAAAACTCGCTCAGAATTTTTAGATGATTTGTGTGCTCTTTTAGGAGGATATGCAGCTGAAGAGATTAAATTTAAAGAAATATCAACAGGTGCGGCGAATGATTTAAAAGAAGCAACAGATATAGCAAGAGGGATAGTAACTAAATATGGGATGAGTAAGAAAATGGGACCAATTTCTTTTGGTAGGACAGAAGAATTGATATTTTTAGGCAGAGATATTTCTACTGAGAGACAATATTCAGAAGAAACTGCAGCGAAAATAGATAAAGAAGTAATTAGTATTCTTAAAAAGTGTTACAATAACACAAAACGGTTACTAAAGAAAAATATAGATAAGCTGGAAAAAGTTACTAAAGAATTGATGAAGAAAGAAACTTTGGAAAAAGAAGAATTTGAAAAATTGGTAAAGTAGCTAGTTTTTATTTGTTCTTTAAAAATATTAGTGGTATAATGAACCTGGGACTGTTCATGAAATAGATATAATCTAAAGGTTTAATTATGGCACGTTTTAAAGATCGCGAAAAAGCGATAATTTTGAGAAAGCAAGGGATGAGTTATAGCCAGATAAAGAAGATTTTAAAAGTATGTAAAGGTACTTTAAGCACTTGGCTCAGGAATTATCCCCTTCCAGAAGCGAGAATAAGACAATTAAGGGATTGGAGTGAACAAAGAATTGAAAGATGCCGTGAAACAAAGAGAAAAAAGAAGGAAAGAAGACTAGAGGGTTTTTATCAAGAACAAAAAGAATTTATTTTTCCTTTTAATAAACGTGAATTATATCTCGCAGGTTTATTTCTCTATTGGGGAGAGGGAGCAAAAACTAGAATGACTGAATTGTCTATTTCCAATACAGATCCTTCTGTCATTAAACTTTTCCTTTTTTGGTTTACAAAATCTTTGCTAGTTCCAAAAGAAAGAATTAAAATTGGATTGCATTTGTATAAAGATATGAATATTAGTAAAGAGATAAATTTTTGGTCAGATATTTTGAAAATTCCTCTAAAACAATTTTATAAACCTTATATAAAAAAAAGTTTACTCAAATCTATAAATCATAAAGGAGGATTTGGTCATGGTACTTGTAATATAAGAGTTTCAGATGCAAGGCTTTCAGAGAAGATATTGATGGCTCTAAAAGTAATTAGCGATAAATATAATAAAATGCGCACGTAGCTCAGTGGTAGAGCAGGGTCCTTATAAGGCCAAGGTTCGCAGGTTCGATCCCTGCCGTGCGCACCAGAGGGTGATTAGCTCAGTGGTTTAGAGTGCTTCGTTGACATCGAAGAGGTCGCTGGTTCAATTCCAGCATCACCCACAAAATTGCCTAGTATTAGGTGATTTTTTATTTGTTAAGTAATATCTGTTTTTGTTATAATGTTAGTAAGTTTTGATGGTTTTACAACTAAATCCACGAATCTTGGAGAGGTTGATTTTTAAGTAAGTTTTTTTGAATGCGCATTTAAAACTTGTTATCCGTAATTTTCTCGGGTGCCTTTTGTGCAGGCTCCTTTTCAAAAGAATTAAAAATATTGAAGATAAACTATCATAATATGAGCAATATCGAAATCCTACAATACAAAAACCATAAGTTTATGTTTATAGATGGCCGTTTATGGATGTGGGATACTCCAGAAGAAAGAGAACTTCAAAAAGAATTGGGCGAACAAGCTTTTGGAGATGTTTTAATAGCTGGTTATGGTTTTGGAATTTTAACCGAATTTTCGATGAAAAATCCTAAAGTAAATTCTGTTACAACAGTTGAGAAATATCAAGAAGTAATTAAAAAAATGAAAGAGTTTAGTAAAATACATGGTAAAATTATAATTAGTGATTTTTACACTCTGTCAGAAAATCAAAAATTCAACTGTATTATTAGTGATATTTGGCCAGATATTGATGCAAAATTTCTAAAAGATTATGTAAAATTCAAAAAGAAAGCTAAAAGACTTTTGAAAAGAAATGGGCTCATCTTAGCATATGGTAAAGATTTTTTTGAATATTTACTAAAAAACAAAATTAAAAAGTCATAAAATGAAAGACGGTACTCATTTAATTCTTGATTTGAAAGAATGCAAAAATGTAGATAATCTTTCAAATGAAAGGTTTATAAAAAACCTTATTCTTGATTTAATAAAAATTACGGGGATGAAAGCTATAACAAAACCAAGCGTGTTATACTACGAACATAAAGAGAAAAAAGAAAGTGGTATCACAGGATTTGTAATAATTTCTGACAGTCATACAAGTATTCATGCCTACCCCTTCAAGAAATCTTTATATCTTGATTTATTTTCATGTAGAAATTTTGGTTCCAAAGAAATAATTAACTGTATAAAAGAAATATTTAAACCAGAAAAATTAACAAAAAGAATAATTAGAAGATAATATTTTTGGTGTTCTTGGAGATTCGGAGGCGCCCTTAAAACCAAATTTTTATAAATAAAGAAGAATAAAGAAATATTATGGAACAGGAGACAAAGTTTATAATTTTAGCATCGTTATTTGTCACATTTTTAATGACCGCTGTATTAACTGGATCAAAAATAGTTGAATTTCTTGGATTAACTTTTTCAGCTGGAACTTTAGCAGCCTCACTAACTTATCCAATAACAGATGTTATTTGTGAAGTATGGGGAAAAGCTAAAGCAAGGAAAGTAATATTTGCAGCTTTGATTTGTTGGATAGTTGTACTAATTTTACTTTACATATCAATAATGGCTCCTCCTGCTTCTTTCTGGAAACTGCAGGCAGCTTATGCAAAAATTTTTAGCACAAGTATGCGGCTTATTTTAGCAGGATTTATAGCTTACACTGTTGCACAATTTCATGATATTTGGGCCTTTATGTTTTGGAGAGAGAAAACAAAAGGAAGACATCTCTGGTTAAGGAATAATCTTAGTACTATTATGAGCCAATTGTTGAATACAATCATAATAGTAATGATTGGTTTTTATGGCTTAATTCCGCATACTGCAATAATACCAACAATATTTGGATGGTGGTTGATTAAAATTTTAATTGCTGTTTGTGATACACCCGCTGTTTATTTACTGGTAAAATGGGCAAAGAAATAATTTCATCGTGTCACCTTGCACCACAAAAATTCAATTTTTCCTAATCACAATATTATACGCTGTGAATTTCTAAAAATTAGAAAGATTATGTAAGAAATCTACGCCTCATATTTACTCGCTAACAGCGGGTTTTTTATTTGTTAAGTAATATCTGTTTTGCTATACTGATAAAAACTATGAAGATATTTTATGCTCTAGAGACTTTTTTACCCCATATTTCTGGCGTAACAATTTCTACAGAGAGATTGGCTGATTATTTTAGTCAGAATAAAAAAAATAAGGTCTATATAATTACTGCCTCACCTGATGGGGATTTTCAAATTGATTCAGATTCCCATAATTATACTATTATACGGATTAAATCTCATCCAAATCCTATAAGAAAAAAATTAAAAGTCAGTTATTTAGCTTCATTGCATATTAGAAAAATATTAGATGATTTTAAGCCCGATGTTATTCATCTTCAGGATCCTTTTTTTATTTCTCAATCTTTGGCTTTTGAAGCAAAAAAAAGAAAGATTCCTGTAGTTCTTACGCAACATAGTTCTTTAAAATTCCCTTTGTCATATTTAAAATTGCCCAAATTTTTACAAAAAACTACAGAAAAAACAATGGCAAAAGTTTTAGCGGTTTTTATTAACAATTATTGTAAAATTTTAATTACGCCAAGTGAATTTATTAAAGAGCAGGCAATTAAATGGGAGATAAATATTCCAGTGGAAGTTATTTCTAATGGAGTCAATCTTGATGCTTTTGCAAAAAGTCGGATTTCCGAAGAATTTTTAAAAAAATATAAGATCGAAGATTTTATTTCCAGACCGATTGTTTTTTATAGCGGACGCATTGATAAAGATAAAAATTTAGAGACGCTTATTAAAGCAATTCCATTGGTTTTAAAAGAAGTTGATGTTAATTTTCTTTTTTTAGGGGGCGGTGACTTAAAAGAAGAATTGATTTGCCAATTGGCGGATAAAGACTATTCTTTTAAAGAAAACGTGTGTTTTTTAGGACCTATCGAGTCCCAAGATCCAGATTTGACGAAATTTTATCGCTTAGCCACTCTTTTTGTAATGCCATCTCCAATTGAAGCTCAAAGTTTGGCAACAATGGAAGCAATGGCCTCTGGCCTGCCTGTTGTTGCCGCTAAAAAAGGAGCTTTGCCAGAATTGATAAAAAACAGGGAAAATGGATTTTTAGTAGAAGCGTTTAATCCAAAAGGATACGCTGAAGCGATTATAGAAATTATTAAAAACAAAAATTTAAGGAGAAAATTAGAAAAAAAGAGCTTGGAATTAATTACTTCTCATGATTTTGAAAAAACTTTTCAAAAAATAAAAAAGATTTATGCCAAAAATTATAAAAGTTGAAAAGCTTTCCAAGCCTATTCGCATAGATAAATATTTAAAGAAGGAAATAAAGGATATTTCCCGTGAAAAGATTATTTATTGCATTAAAGAAGGGAAAATAAAAATTAAAGGCAAAACTAAAATTAAGCCAAGTTTTATTTTAAAGGGAGAAGAAAAAATCGTGTTAGAAATTTCCAATTTTCTAAACTCAACTAAAAAATCATTTTCAATAAAACCTCAGTTTGTCTTTCCTGAACCAAAAATCTTGTATGAGGATAAAGATTTATTAATTATTGATAAACCCGCAGGAATAATAGTTCATTCGACTATTAATAATATTAATAATCCATCAATTGCAAGCTGGTTTTTACAAAAATATCCTTTTGTTTCCAATGTGGGTGACCCTTCGACAGGCTCAGGGCAGGCTCCTTCGGTAAACTTAGGGCAAGAGAATTTGCGGCCTGGTATTGTGCATCGTTTAGATAAAGAAACATCAGGTACGCTCATTCTTGCTAAGAATAATTTTATATTTAATTATTTAAAAAATCTTTTCAAAACAAGAAAAATAAAAAAGAAATACATTGCGTTAGTGAAAGGAGAAATTAAAAAACAGCAAGGGACAATAAATTTGCCTTTAATACGCTCTAAAAGATTACCCATGAAAAGGAAAGTTGTGATCAAAAAAGATAAAGGAAAGATTGCTTTAACAAAATATAAGGTTCTAAAACTATATAAAGGATATACACTTCTAGAGATTTTTCCTAAAACTGGCCGGACTCATCAAATAAGGGTACATTTAGCAAGTATTGGTTTTCCTGTGGTTGGCGATAAGATGTATGGTAAGCCGAAAAAATTAAATAAATTAAATTTATCTCACCATTTTCTTCATGCTCAAACAATTTCTTTTGTTTTGCCTTCTGGAGAGTCCATTAAAATACGAGCGCCTTTACCAGAGGATTTAAAGAATATATTGCAACAAATAGAGCCTAAAGTTGACTAAAGCCATTTATCCGTGTTAGAGTAATGATAATCAACTTGATTTATTAATATGATTGAAATAAAAGCAGAAGGAATAAAGCCCGGAATGTATATTAAGATTTCCCAGAGAATTAAAGATGGAGATAAAGAAAAAACACAGCATATAGAAGGGTTAGTAATAGCAAGAAAGCATGGCAAAGAACCAGGCGCCACCATTACTATAAGAAGAATAATGGACGGAATAGGTGTGGAATGGATATTACCGGTTTTTTCTCCAAAAATAAAAAAGATTGAATTAGTTAGAGCTGCTCGAGTAAGGAGGGCAAAATTGTATTTTCTTAGGGATAAATCTCAGAAACAGATTCGCGCCAAATTGAAAAAGGAGGTCAAATGATAATAAACTGAATATTTCTCCCTTCACTCCTTCATTCCAGCAGAGACAAATTAAGCTCGAAATATAGTTTTCGAAAACGTCCAAAATCCCCAGCGAGGATTTTAGGACTCGCCAAACCTCCTCGCTCTCCGCCAGCTGGCGGAACCATGCCCGCTCGTCGGCTTGAGCGTTTCTCAAACTACATTTTCTCGCTTCTTTCACTAATGTCGTTCAGGAAGAAATATTCAATTTATATTAAGAATTATTGGAGAACCGAAATAGTATAATTTTGCGCGGGTGCTGTAACTTGGTAGCCAGGCAGGATTGAGGTTCCTGTGTCCGTAAGGACGTGGAGGTTCGAGTCCTCTCCCGCGCACCAGTAAGGAATTTTGTCTACTCCGTAGCCAACCGAAAATTCTACTATTGGGTGGCGAAAAATCAGTTAATGATTTTGTGCCAGCGGAACTGAAAACAAAAGAAAATTTTTAAATACATTCAACAAAAACTATGTCAAAATTTGAAGGTGCTTCAAATTTAAATAATCCCGAACTAAACCCGAGCGAACTTGAGGATAGTGTTAATGTTGAGAAAAAACAGGGAGAGGGAAAAGAAATAATTGAAATGCTGCAAAAAGAATGCAGCGAACCAATTAGTGAAATTACTAAAATGCCAATATATTCTTTTAGCAAATTGATGGAAAAATTTGAAACGAATGACCTAAAGACCATTACTGAAACCGGTGAATATAAAGAAATGATTAAAAATGGTTTTATATTGGGTTCTGGCGAAGAAAGAATTTATTATGAACAAAAACCAGGCAGAATTTCCGAGAAAGAACCAACTAATATTCATCTAGGGGTTGATTTTATGGTTGAAAACGGTAAAGATGTTTTAGCTATAAATGATGGCGAAGTTGTAGATATTGAAAATATAGATATTAAATCACAGCCTAAAGATCAAAGTATTTATAAAGGAGAAGGTGGTTATGGAAATATGCTTGTTCTGAAACATAAATTAGAATCAGGCGAAGAAATTTACTCGCTTTATGGACATCTGTCTTCTTCTGAAAAACCGTTAAAGTTGGGCGATGTTGTTAAAAAAGGACAAATTATTGGTAATGTTGGAAGATCTTTCAGTCACGAAAATGGTGGTTGGCCATCTCATTTACATTTTTCGATTTTAAAAGAAAAAATTGCTATTGCTGGTTATGGGGCAGGGAAAGATGCTGAAAAAATTATTGATCCGTTAAAAATATGGATTCAAGAAAAAGGAGTCGATTCAGGAGAACTTCCCCTTGAAAAATTGGAAGTACGGAAAACAGAAAGGGGAGCAGAAAAACCAGAGCTATCGCCAGAAGAACAACTTAAAAATTTAGAGGGCGAAGCTGAAATGAAGCAACAAGAAATCGCTAGATTAACTGAATCAGTCGCAGGAACAAAAGTAAGACTAAACGAAGCTCGAGAAAAACTCGGATTGCCCCCGACCGAGGAAGATCCGCCAAGTGTATTTTCAGAAAAAGATAAATTGGAAAAGCTCCAAACTGAACAAAAAACTCTGGACAAACAAAAAGAAGAAATTATTAGCCAACAGGAAAAAGAGCGAATGATTCGCGAGGAAAAAGAGAAAATTTTGCAGGAAAAGATTGACGAATTGTTTAAGGAATTTGAAGGGCTTACCTCGCGTGATTTTGAAAGCATTTTTAAGAATGGTAGAACTAAAGAAGGTAGAAATGTTGAAAGCCCTTCAATGGGAGAACTTAACCCAGAAATTGCTAAGTCGTTGGCAAAGGCTTTCAAAAAAGGGATTAAACTGCTTCCAAAAATTCTTGAAATTTTGCCGGAGCTTTTGAAAAAGTTTGATAAGGATTTAACAAAGGAAGCAACAGAGCGCGTGGAAGAAAAATTGGAGGAAGAAAAGAAAGAGTTAAAAGAGAAGGAAGTAAAAGAAAAAAAGCCGGCTGAACAAAAACCGGAAGAAAAACGAGAAGTTCCGGGAAGTAAAATTAAACAAGAGCTAAACCCCATTGAAGGTGGGAATATCAAAAATCCTAAAGCGTAGGTGAAAATAAAAAGGATTTATCAATAAGGACAAAAGAAATTTTTTCATAAAAGGTCGACATATTAATTTAAAATTTTCCTTACTATGAATTTATTTGAAAAGGGGCCAAACCCCAAACAACTTCCCAAACAACTTAACGAAGAATCCTTGGAAAAAGTTGAAGAAAAAAAAGAAGGATTGGAAGATAAAGAAGATAAATTTGAAATAGAGCCTGCTCTTCAGGAAGAAGAAAGCATCCTTGGACGATTTAGGGGGAAAGCAAAAACAGCAGCTAGGGTAATGGTAGTGATTTCTCTTCTGTCTATTGGTTTAGGAATCGTTAAAGAAACGCATGCACATGCACAGGAAGCGCAACCTCTTACTAAAAGCGAAGAAGTTGAGCAAGAGAAACAGGAGGAAGAGAAAGAGGAAGAGAAAATAGAAATAAATGAAGCAAACCTTACCGCATCAAGTATGTGGTCTGGGAATATTATTGAATCTGCACGAAATGATATGGATAAAATTAAAACTGCTGAGGATGCTGAGTGGTTAGTGAGATCATATTTTAATCAATTTGTTTCCGAATATTACATGCCGACCAAAGGTAATTTGAAAGAAGGGCCATACGGAATTAAAATGAGAGATTATTCGGAAGATGACTCAAAATTCTTACTCCAGAACGCACAAGAAATGAAAGAATTACTACAAGAACTTAATGAGAAGTTCGGCATAGAGGCGTACGAAAAGCGCATGGAACAAATTGATGATATGATTACGAAACTTGAAAGGCAGTCATCATATGTAGGACAGAAACAGAAAGAAGTGCTTGAGCGCCTGGAAAAAATGTTACAACAACCATAACTCATAAATTTTTATGAACACAAATTTTCAAAAGATTAAAGAGCTGGTTTTGAAGTCTGACATTCCTCTTGTTGAACAAGAAGAGTTGATGCTAGCCTTTTCTAGTGCTGGTGACGCCGATTTAGAACCAATATTCAAACTATTTTCCGAAGATCAATCATGGATTCGCAAGATCAATGATAATTATAAAGCAAAACATGCAGCTATGGTTACTGGAGATACAGAATTGTGGAAACGGATAGTTCAGGACGAAGAAACCCAACTTAAGAAACTGGAACAATAAGAATTTGCCGCCAAAGAAAAACTTGAAATTGTTAAAGAACGCGGCGAGCCCGTTTAATCATCAGAGAGCTTACCCTCGTCGCTGAAGGCAGCGAAAAATGTTCGAACTATTTTCAATATACCGTACAAAACTATGTTTTTTTCAGAATCTAATCAAACTATTAAAGCAGTAAAAACAGCTACTCCTTCAGTGGTAGCTGTTTTAATGTCTAAAGAGTTGTCAAAAGTCAAAAAAGAGATAGGAGCAGATACGGCAAGATATTTAGTTGATGAAAAAGGCATGGTTAAAATTGGTGGATGTTCAGGTTTTTTTGTTTCTTCAGATGGTTATATTTTAACAAATCGCCATATAGTTGAAGATGAAGATGCTTCTTATACAATAGTTTGGCAAAATAAAACTTATTCATGCCAGATTTTGGTTAGAGATAAAATAACTGATATTGCCGTTTTGAAAATTAATGGAGATAATTTTCCTTATCTAAAGTTTGCCAATTCTTCAGAATTAAAATTAGGGCAGACTGTTATGGCTATTGGCAATGCCTTAGGTGAATTTCAAAATACTGTTTCCCGCGGGATTGTTTCAGGGCTTTCACGAGACATAAAGACAGAAATCGGAGAAGATATTCAAGAATTTTTTGGTTTGATTCAAACAGACGCAGCAATTAATCCTGGAAATTCTGGCGGGCCTCTAATCAATCTTTCGGGAAAAGTTATAGGTATTTGCACAGCAGTGGTTTTAGGTGTGGAAAATATTGGTTTTGCTATTCCTGTTAATCAAGCTAAAAGTATTTTGGAGGATGTAAAAAAATATGGGAAGATATGCCGTCCCAGCTTAGGTGTAAGATATTTTTTGATTGATGAAGAGATGCAAAAACTTCATCATTTTTCTTTTGATTATGGCGCTTTTATTATTTATGAGACAATTCCCGGGCGAGGTGGAATAGTTTCTGGAGGGGCAGCAGAAAAAGCCGGGTTAAAAGAGGGTGATATTATATTAGAAATTAATAACGAAAAAATAACTAAACGATCTAATTTATCTCGAATATTAGCGCAATATAAAATTGGCGATGTAATTAAAATTATTTATTGGAACAAAGAAGGGAAAAAAGAGATTGAGATTAAGTTATTCTAAGATAGGCGTGTCTTTTGAGTAAATTCTTGAAAATTGGCCAATAATAAAGGCCATTTTTTTAATGTTGGATCCTGTTGGAGGATTTCTTGTGCTTGTTTATGAACTTTTTCTATAAATTTTTTATCAAGGAGCGAGCTCATAACTAAATCAGGGATTCCAGATTGTTTAGTGCCTAAAAATTCCCCAGGCCCTCTTAAAGAAAGATCCATTTCTGCTAAGCGGAATCCGTCATTACATTTAACCAATATTCTCAGACGACTGGTAATAGAATGATTAGGCGATCCAGAAAAGAGAAAACAATAAGATTGATAATAAGATCTGCCTATTCTGCCTCTAAATTGATGCAATTGCGCTAAGCCAAAATGTTCTGCTCCTTCAATTATCATTAGGGATGCGTTTGGAATATCAACACCTACTTCTATTACAGAAGTGGATACCAAAAGGTTGATTGTCTTTTCTTGAAAATCTTTCATCACAATTTCTTTTTCTTTTGGCTTCATTTTTCCATGTAGCATAGCAACCTTTAAGTCAGGGAAGATTTCTTCAGATAGTTTTTTATATTCTTTTTTAACTGCTTTTACTTCATAATTTAGTCGTTCTGATAAAGTGATTAAGTCTTTTGCCTTAATATCAGATGTTTCTGTTTCTTCAATTCTTGGGCAAATAACAAAAGCTTGCCTGCCTTTATTAATTTCTTCACGAATAAAATCATAAACTTTTTCTCTGCCTTTTGGAGTGATAACTTTGGTAATTATTTTTTTTCTTCCTTTTGGTAATTCATCTAATATAGAAAGGTCTAAATCTCCATAAAAAGCCAGAGCCAAAGTACGGGGAATAGGCGTGGCTGTCATTGATAAAAGATGCGGCGTTTCATTTTTATTAGCGTTTTTAGCAATAAGTTTTTTTCTTTGCTCTATGCCAAAGCGATGTTGTTCATCAACAATAATTAATCCTAAGCGGCTAAAGCGGACATTTTTTTGAATAAGAGCATGAGTTCCGATTACAAGGATAGGATTTGAGGAAGCAATGATTTTATTTAATGATTGTTTAGAAATTTTACCTTCTAATTCATCGTTATAAATTTTTGTTGTTGAAGATGTTAAGAGGGCGATTTTTACTTGAAATGGTTTAAGAATCTTTTTAAATTCATTAAAATGTTGTTTGGCCAATATTTCTGTTGGGGCCATTATAGCCACTTGATATCCTGATTTTATTGTTAATAAACTTGCGGCAACAGCGACTATAGTTTTTCCAGAGCCTACTTCTCCTTCTAAAAGCCGATTCATGGGTCTTTGATGAAGATTTTTAGCGATTTCCCATATTGTTTTCCTTTGACATTCAGTAAAAGGAAATGATAAAGAACCTGTAAATGATTGAAGAAGAGGAATGTCAAGATTAATTTTTGGGGTTTTTAAAAGGGCGTTTTTCCTTTTTATTTTTAAAAGATAAAGCTGGGAAAGCAATAATGATTCAAAAACAAATCTTCTTTTCGCTTTTTTTGCCAGAAGCAAAGATGATGGAAAATGAATTTGATTAAGTGATTCTTGGAGTCCAATCAGTTGATGTTTTTTAAGTATAAAATCAGGAAGCGTATCCTCCATATTTTGGGCCAATTCCAGAAGTGGTTTAATAAAATGACGTAACATTTTAGAACTTAAGCCTTTTGTTTCTGAATATATAGGGATTAAGCGACCAGTATGCACGGCTTCTTGATAAAATTCTTTTTCCAGTTTTTGCTTTGAAATGATTTCATAAGATGGACTGGAAAGGATTAATTTTTTCCCTTTTCTTTTTACTTTTCCTGATAGAGAAAGAGTTGCGCCCAAGGGTATATTTTTTAATAAATAAATTTGATTAAACCAAATTGCGGTAATCTCACCAGTGCTATCTTCAATTACAGCCTCAATAATAATCATTTTTTTTCTGAAAGTCCGTCTTACATTGATTCTTTTAACAGTTCCTATCATTGAGCACTTTTCTTCTGGTTCTAACTCATTTATCTTTTTAATTTTGGAGAAATCTTCGTAACGAAAAGGAAAATACCAAAGTAAATCTTTTATTGTTTTTATTCCTAATTTTTCCAAGTACTTTAAATAACGCGGACCAATACCGTGTAGTTCTGATACAAAGTTAGAGAGTTTAATCATAGTGCCCCCGGGAAGAATCGAACTTCCATCACAGGCTCCGCAAGCCCGCATTCTATCCGTTGAACTACGGGGGCTTGATTTTAAATTATCACAAAATATTCATATTTTCAAGACATTTTTTAATATTTTTCTTTTGTGATATGATAAATCCAAATGGAACATTACTCAACTTTAGCTTTTGTTTTAAAGCAAGAATCAATTAAAGAGCATGATCGCCGCTATATCTTTTTTACCCAAGAATTTGGAAAATTAAGTTTATTAGCTCCAGGGGCAAGAAAAATTAATGCTAAACTTGCAGGACATTTGGAAGCACCAACGTTAGTGCAAATTCAATTTACAATGGTCCATAATCCGCGCTTGATTACTGCATTGGAAGAAATTCCTTATTTGGGGATAAAGAAAAAAAAGAAAGCTCTTACTATAGCTTTTTGGATTACAGATTTAGTTAACGGGTTAGTTATAGAGAAACAATCTGATGCTGATATTTGGAAACTACTTCTTGATACCTTTTATTTTTTAGAAAAGAATTTAAATAAATTTCCTGAAATAGCTGATTTTACATGGATATATTTTAATGCTCAATTTTTGAAAATTCTTGGTTTTTTACCATTTTTAGATAGATGTATCGAATGTGGTAGTAAAACTAATAATAAATTTTTTAGTTTTGAGAGAAAAGGAACTATTTGTCAGTTACACCATGACAAAAATGACAGGCCTATTAGCGGCCAACAAAGAAAATTTCTAAATTTTTTATTTAATTCCACTTTTCGAGATTTCTCACAAGTCATTCTTGTTAGAGAGATTCTCAAAGAAAAGGAATATCTTCAGCAGTTTCTTAATAAATTTACTTTAATCATAAAATCAGATATAATATAGTAATATTGCTAACGTAATACAGTAGTATTGTCGATATAACATAAAGTAATTATTATAAATTAGAAACAAATATTATGAAAATCAAAGATTTTTTAAAAACTTTTTGGGGTGGAGCATTGGTCACAATTTTTATCTTAGCTGCAAGTTATTTTGTTTGGAGTTTTGTAAAAAGTGGAGGAATAACTTTTGCTTTTTCAGGGCCAGATGAAGCAAAGTCAGGCGAGATAAAAGAATTTCATTTTGTTTTAAATAATAATTCTAGAGTAAGCCTCCAAGAAGTAGAAGCGGAGATTAATCTTCCAGAGGGGGTGATAGCTGTTGACAATCCAGACCAGCAAACTATCTCATATAGTTTAGGCGAAATGGCTCCTCGTGGCTCAGAAGATAAAATAATAAAATTATTAATTACTGGTGAACCCAAGACAGTTAAAAATATTGAGGCTATACTTCGCTATCGCCCCAAAACGCTTAGTTCTGTTTTCGAAAAAAAGGAAATAAAAACTGTTTTAATCTCCGGCTCTTCTTTTCGGCTGGAGTTAGTAACCCTTAATCAGGTTTTTTCTGAACAGATTTTTCCCTTAGAAATAAATTGGGAAAATCTTTCCAGCTATACATTTGATAATGTTGAAATTAGGGCAGAATGGCCATCGGGATTTGTTTTTCAGGAATCTAATCCCGAGATTTTTTCTGAGAGCTCAGAATATAACAGATGGACATTAGGAGAATTGAGTTCAGCCAGCCATGGAAAAATAATAGTAAAAGGATTTACTACTGGTCAACCAGGCGAGACAAAAAGGATAATTTTGCATTTAGGCATGGTTAAAGATAATGTTTTTCTTCCTTTGGCTAAAACCGAAGGCTATACAACTTTAATAAGAAATCCTTTATTAATTTCATCTTTAGTTAACAGTGAAATAATTCATAATGCCGATTTGGGCAAAACATTAAATTTTGTTATTAATTACCAGAATAATTATTCTGCTACTTTAAGAAATTTGGTAGTAAAGGTAGTTTTTAGCGGGGATGTTTTTGACTTCTCTACTTTAAGAGCGCCTAATGGTGCGTTTTCTTCGCGTTTAAAAATTTTAACTTGGGAAGGAACAAAAGTACCCCAGCTTTACGCGCTTAATCCTGGCGAGCGTGGAAATCTTCCGTTTTCCATAAAGCTTAAAAAGGATTGGCCAATGAGAAGCCAAGCTCAAAAAAATATAGTTTTGGAAACACATATTACTATTGAGAGCTCTAATATTCCGGAGCAGTTAGAAGTTTCTGAGTTACCGCGCGCAGCTGCTTTAAATACGATTAAACTTAATTCAAATAGTAAAGTGACAATTGGCAGTTATTTTCGTGATGCTTCTGCAGGAATTGCTAACACAGGAAGCCTTCCCTTGAAAGCAGGTGAGTCAACTGATTTTACTATTCATTGGAAGATTATTAATAATTTCAACTCTCTAAAAGATATAACCATAAGAACCACATTGCCTCTTTGGGTGGAATTTACTGGTCAAATTGCAGGGGATTATGGGCAAAATCCGCCATATTATGATTCTGCAATAAGGGAAGTTTCGTGGGCTATTCCTTCTGTTCCTGCCGGCTCAGGAGTTTTAACCAAAGCATCAGAAGCTATCTTTCAGATTAAAGTTACTCCTTCATCGTCCCAAGTAAATCAGGAGATTGATTTACTTGCTAATACAATTTTTACAGCCACAGATGCGTTCACAGGAAAAAATATTTCACTTAGTTATCCTGTTGTTAAATCTACGCAATTAACTGATAAGACTGTTTTTGCTGGAGATGGAATAGTAAGACCTTAGTAAATAATTTTTAATTTTGAATTTTTAATTTGTTATGGCAAATGATTTAATGGAAAAAATTATATCTTTGTGCAAAAGGCGTGGTTTTGTTTATCCTTCTTCTGAGATTTATGGAGGATTTGCTAATATTTATGATTTTGGGCCATTAGGTTCGCTTTTAGCTAAAAATATTCGGGACGTCTGGATTAAAAAAATGGTCCAGGAACGAGATGATATGTATCTAATTGATGGCTCGATTTTAATGCACCCAAAGGCATGGGAAGCCAGCGGGCATACTGCTGCTTTTACTGATCCTTTAATACAATGCTCATCATGTAAAAAAAGATTTCGGGCAGATCAATTAGAAGGCTGGAAATTGGAAAAAGATAATCAAACAGGGAAATGGAATGTTTTAAAACAAGGAAGTTTAATTTGCCCAGATTGTAACGGGGATTTAATCCCTGAAGTTAAAGAATTTAATCTTTTAATGACAACAACTGTAGGTTCAATTGAAGGGGAAAAGACAAAGGCATATCTTAAAGGTGAATCATGTCAAAATATTTATCTTGATTTTTTACCAATAAGGGATACGATGGGAGTAAAAATACCATTTGGTGTTGCGCAAATTGGCAAAGCTTTTCGTAATGAGATTACATTAGGCAAATTTCTGTTTAAGGTGAGAGAATTTGAGCAAATGGATATTGAATATTTTTGCTCACCAGAAGAGGCAAAGAAATTATATGAAGAATGGAAAAACATTAGATTTAACTGGTATATTGATACAATCGGCTTAAGTAAGGATATGCTTCGTTGGAGGCAGCATTCTTCTGAAGAAAGAATTTTTTATGCCAGAGATGCATGGGATATTGAGTACAAATTTTTCGATGAGTTTGAGGAATTGGAAGGAATTCATGATCGTTCTGATTATGATTTAAAACAACAAGGGAAGTTTTCTGGAAAAACACTTGATTATTTTGATCCAGTAAGCAAAACGAGATTTATTCCTAATATTATTGAATGCTCTGGTGGCCTTCAAAGGACATTTTTGGCTATTTTAGCAGAGAGTTATCAAGAAGAAAAAGTAAATAATGAAAAAAGAGTGTTTTTGAAAATTAAACCAATCCTTTCCCCATACAAAGTAGCGGTTTTCCCTTTAGTTGCAAATAAAGATAATTTAACTGAAAAAGCTAAAGATGTTTTTAATCTTTTAAAACCGGAATTTATGACAATGTGGGATAACATTGGCAATATAGGAAAAAGATATCGACGCCAAGATGAGATTGGTACACCGTGGTGCATAACAATTGATTATCAAACTTTAGAAGATAACACTGTTACCCTTCGCTGGAGGGATACAATGAAGCAACAAAGAATTAAAATTGAAGAGATTATTGGATGGATAAAAAAACATTTAAATGTATAAATTCAAGCTGACAAAATTAAGTAATGGATTGAGAGTTCTTATGGTTCCTTCAAAAGAATCACTTTCAACTAGAATAATGGTCTTAGTTAATACAGGCGCTGATTTTGAAACAAAAGAAAATAACGGGATCTCTCATTTTTTGGAGCATATGTGTTTTAAGGGGACAAAAAAGCGTCCTTCTAGTCTTGCAATTAGTCAAGAATTAGATGCTGTTGGCGGTTCCTTTAATGCTTTTACCGGCGCAGAACATACAGGTTATTATGCAAAAGTAGCTCATCAGAACAAAGAATTGGCTTTGGATATTGTTTCTGATATTTACTTAAATTCACAATTTCCTGAAAAAGAAATGAAAAAAGAGAAAGGAGTAATAATTGAAGAAATCAATATGTACAAAGATAATCTCCAGGCTTATATTTGGGATCTTTGGGAAAAATTATTGTATGGTGATCAAGCGGTTGGGCGTTCTATTTTAGGGACAAAAACAAATATTAAAAATTTTAAAAGAGAAGATTTTCTAGAATATTATAAGTCCCAGTATAAAGTTAGGTCTACTTTAGTAGTAGTGAGTGGGAATTTTAATGAGAGGGAGATTATTAGTAAGGTAAAAGATCGTTTTTGCGATATTAAATTAGGCAAAGGAAAGGCCAAGGAATTAGTAAAAGAAAAGCAAAATAAACCGCAAGTGTTTATAAAAAACAAAAAAACAGATCAAACTCATTTAATTTTAGGATTTAGGGGTATAAGTTTATTTGATAAAAGACTTTATGCCTTAAAAGTGCTTGATGTTATTTTTGATGGTGGTATGTCTGGTATTCTTTTTCAGACAATTCGAGAAAAATTAGGCGTAGCTTATTATATATACAGTACTATTTCTTGTTCTACTGATTATGGCTTTTGGGCAGTGGCAGCAGGAATAGATAATAATCGTTTAGAAGAAGTGATTAGCTCAGTTTTAGAAGAATGGAAAAAGTTTAAAACAAAACCGGTTGATATTAAAGATATTAAAAAAGCTAAAAGTTTTATTACTGGTAAACTTGCTTTAAGATTGGAAAATGTTCATAATGTAGCCAGAAGCTTTGCTTTTCAAGAATTATTAAAGAGAAAAATAGAAACCCCAGGTCAATATTTAAAAAAGATTAAACAAGTTACTGCACGCGATATCCAAAAAGTGGCAGAAGACTTATTAAAACCTCAGTCTCTGAATTTAGCTTTGATAGGTCCTTATAAAAATAAACAAAAATTACAAAAGTTACTTTATGTTTAAAACAACCCAAAATATAGATATTTCCTGGCAAAGCATTCTACGGCTCTATATCATTTTATTGGCTTTTATCGCAGCTTGGTATTTTCGGCAGGTTATTTTTATTATTTTACTTGGTTTTATTGTAGCTTCGCTTCTGGATAGGCCAATAGATTATTTTGAAGAAAAATGGAAAAGTCGCTGGTTAGCAACTTTTATCATTTATTTTATCTTTTTAAGTGTTTTAGGGTTGATTGCTTATTTATTTATCCCAGTTTTTAATAATTATATAGTTGGGTTTTTAGATTTTTTTCCGTCATGGATGAATAAAGGAGCTTTTCTTCAATTATGGCAAGGATGGCAATCTGTAGAATTTCCAATGCAAAATTGGCTAAGTTTGTTAGGTATTTCCCAAGGCCAATTGTCAGAATTTTTGCTTCAGTCTGGTAATTTACTTACTAAAATTTTAGGAGGAGCTTTTTCCGCTTTTTTTGTTCTTCTTTTATCCTTCTTTATTAATACAGAAAAAAAGGGAATTGAAAAAGCAATTCGTTTGATTTTTCCAAGCGCTTATGAAGATTATGCGGTTCATCTTTGGGAAAAAACACGTCGTAAAGTTGGAACTTGGTTTTTTAGCCAGTTAATTCTTAGTTGTATAGTTGGAGGATTGGTTTTTATTAGCTTAAAGATTTTAGGAATTCCTCAGGCTGAATTTTTAGCGATATTGGCGGCTTTATTTGATTTTATTCCTTATATCGGTCCTTTAATTATTGGTTTTATAGTATTCTTAGTTGGAATAAGCCAAAGTTTATTCCTTGGAACTTCAATAGTAATTGTTTTTATTATTATTCAGGCCATTGAAGGCTTTATTGGCCCTCTATTGCGGGCTAAAACAATGAAATTAAATCCTTTAGTAATTATTCTGGCTGTTTTAATAGGAGGAAAATTAGCTGGAGTTGCTGGAATTATTATTGCTTTGCCATTAGCAGCAGCCGCAATTGGATTGATTAGGGATATTCAGACAGGCCGTATTGCCGCTTATTTGCCGCAGAAAAAACTTTTGCAATGATTTATTAAGTTTCGTTAAGATTTTTATTAGACAAATTATAAAGAATTATGAGGAGAATATTAATTACAACTCCGATTTATTATGTTAATGATAAACCGCACATAGGTCATGCTTATACTACTTTAGTTGCAGATGTTTTGACGCGGTTTTTTAGAATGCAGGGAAAAGAAGTTTTTTTCTTGACTGGGACAGATGAACACGGAGCGAAAATTACTGAAGTAGCAGAAAAAGCGGGGAAAACACCAAAAGAAATTTGTGATGAAAATAGCGAGGATTTTAAAAAGGCATGGCAGAATTTAGAGATAAAATACGATTACTTTATAAGAACAACTGATAAACGACACGAAGAGGCAGTCAAGAAATTTCTTGAAAAACTAAAAGAAAAAAACGCTATTTACGAAAAAGAGTACGTGGGTTTGTATTGTGTTGGCTGTGAGAAATTTTTAACTGAAAAAGATTTGGTTGATGGTTTATGCCCTGATCATAAAAGAAAGCCGGAAACAATTTCAGAGAAAAATTATTTTTTTAAGTTAAACTTAAAAGCAGTAGGAGAATTAATTAAAACAAAAAAATTAAAAATTTTGCCTTGTAGAGCAGAAAGTGAGGTTTTGGGATTATTAAATCAGAAGCTAGACGATTTTTCTATTTCTCGGCAAAAAGAAAGGGTAAAATGGGGGATTGATCTGCCATTTGATAAAAATCAAACTACTTACGTATGGGTGGACGCATTGCTGAATTATATTTCAGCAGTTGGTTATAATGATAATGAAGAAGAGTTTAAAAAATGGTGGGTGGACGCCAGAGTCATTCATTTACTAGCTAAGGATATTTTGAAATTTCATGCAGTTTATTGGCCGGCAATGTTATTGTCAGTTGAAATTAAAACTCCAGACGAGGAATTTGTTCACGGATTTTTTACAATTAATGGGCAGAAAATGAGCAAAACATTAGGCAATTTTATCGACCCGAATGATTTGGTTAAAAAATTTGGTGCTGAAGTTACACGCTATCTTTTACTCTCGCAATTTCCTCTTAGTCAAGATGGTGATGTTAAAGAAGAAAAATTTGCTGAAAAATATAATTCTGATTTAGCACAAGGAATAGGAAATTTAGTTTCACGGGTTTTGGCTTTAGGAGAACAGTATGGTAAGCAGATAATGGTTCAATGTCCAGATCCTGATCTGACTATTAAATACTTCAATGATTATAAAAAACAAATGGAAGAATTTCGTTTTAATGATGCTTTAGCAACTACTTGGAATTTAATTTCTTATTGCGATAAATATATAAGCGACACGAAACCGTGGGAAAAAATAAGTGATGAAAAAGAATTCCAGAAGATTTTAGGCGAATTAATATATATGCTAGGCAATATTTCTTTAATGCTTTCTCCTGTAATGCCTAAGACATCTCAAAAAATACTTGGATTTCTTAAATTGCAAGGTATATCAAAACAAGATTGGTTATTACAAAAAGTTTCCTTAGAAAAACAACCAGCTTTGTTCCCGAAGAATGAATTATAAGAGTTAATAAAAAAGCGAAAGTAGATTGTTGAAAAAACCATAGCGATTAGCGTGTTTTTGAGACAATCCTACTAAGTTTTAATTAATTATGTTTTTTGACTCTCATACGCATTTAAATTTAGCTGCTTTTGACAAAGATAGAGAAGAAATAATAAAAAAAACCCTGGATCAGGGTGTTTTTGTAATTAATATAGGAACTTGCTATGAAACTTCTAAAAAAGCAATAGAAATTGCTCAACAATATGAAAATTGCTGGGCCACAGTAGGGTTACATCCTAGCCATACAATACCAATGAAAATTGATAAAAGTGAATTAGTAATAAATACCAAGGAAGATATATCTGAAGCAGAAGTTTTTAATGAAAAATTTGAATCATTTTTAAAAGAACCATTCGACTTTGCTCAGGGCAGGTCCAAGGTAGTAGCAATAGGAGAGTGCGGGCTGGATTATAGCTATCTGAAAGATTTTTCTAAAAAGGATAAAGCAAAGTATGAAAAAATGGAAGAGGAAGGGTTTAGAAAACAAATTCAGGCTGCCAAAAAATATAATTTACCTTTGTCTCTTCATGTACGTGATTTATATGCAAAAGCTCTAATTATTTTGGAAGAAGAAAAATATAAAGGAGGGGCAGTATTCCATTTTTTCACTGGTAACGTAAATCAGGCGCAGAAGATTTTAGAAAGAGGGTTTTATTTAGGTTTTTCAGGCATCATTACATATTCAGAAATAATGAAAGATGTGATTAAAAGCGCGCCGCTTGAGAAAATATTAATTGAAACAGACGCTCCCTATGTAGCGCCAATTTCTTATAGGGGCAATAGGAATGAGCCAATCTATGTAAGAGAAGTGGCTAAAAAAATTGCCCAGATAAAAAAACTTCCTCTAAAAAAAATAGAGGAAGCTACATTCAAAAATACCCTTCGATTATTCGGAATATAATTTTTAAAGGTTCGGAATATTCAGTTTATTATCATTTATATTTCAATAACAACTGGTAATACCATTGGGCGACGTTGTGTTTTTTTAAATAGGAATAGACCTATTTCATTTCTTAAATTGTTACGGATATAACCTTCATTAAATGTGTTTCCGCTAGTAGAGCGGCTAACAATTTCTCTGACTAGTTTTTTTGTTTGATTTATTAGTTCTTTTGATTCTTTCATATAAACAAATCCTTGTGAAATAATTTCAGGATTATTATGAAGTAATCCTGTTTTTCTATCCACCAAAGCAATAACGATAAAAATTCCATCCTTGGAAAGGGTTTGCCTTGCCCGAAGTACTACTTCTTTAACATCTCCTACTCCTAATCCGTCAACCATTATGTAGTTTGTCGGAACAAATTTTTCTGTAGCCATAATTTTATTGCTGGTTAATTCAACTATTTGACCATTAGCAGTTACCATTATATTTTTTTTAGGAATTTCTAAAGATTCTGCTAATTCTGCATGGAGTTTTAACATAGAAAAGTGGCCAAGAATGGGCATAAAGAATTGCGGCTTAGTAAGGTTAATCATCATTTTTAAGTCTTCCTGATAGCCATGACCAGAGGCATGAATATCAAGCATTTTATAGTGATAAACTTTAGCTCCTTGTTTTGCTAAATTATCTTTTAAATTTTGGACAGCTAATTCATTTCCCGGGACAACAGAAGAAGAGAAAATTACGGTATCTCCTTTCTGTATTTTTAAATGCTTATGTTCTCTATTTACTATTCTCATTAAAGTTGCTTCACTTTCGCCCTGTGCGCCAGTACATAGTATTGTTAATTTTTGTGGATCTAGACGGTTGGCTTCTTTCCAATTAATTAAAGTTCCTTTTTTTATGTTTACATATTTTAGTTTTTCTGCAATGGCTAAATTGGTTCTCATTGCATACCCTTGTATAATAACTTTCCTGTCATATTTTTCTGATAACCAGATAGCTTGCTGGAGGCGGTTAATTAATGAAGCAAAGGCGGCTAAAATAATTCTTCCTTTACATTGCCCAAAAATAGAATCTAAATTATCCATTATTGTTTTTTCTGAAATTGAGTGCCCAGTATTTTCTACGCCAGTTGAATCAGACATTAAAAGCTGAACTCCTTGGGAAGCAAGTGTAGTAATACGTGATAAATCAGCTGGTTTATCACCCACTGGATGAAAATCAAATTTAAAATCAGTCGCATACATAATTAATCCATATGGTGTATCAATAGCCAGCCCTAAAGTATCAGGTATATTATGGTTTAAATGAAATGGAGAAATTTTAAAAGGGCCTAAGGTTATAGATTTATTTGGATTTATTTCTTCAATATTTAATTTTTTCAAATGAGGGAAATCCTCCTGCCTTTTTAAAATTATTCCCCGACTAAGAGGAGCAGTATAAATAGTAGGATAATTTAATTTATCAATTAAGTAAGGTATGGCTCCTATGTGGTCATAATGAGCATGAGTAATCAAAATCCCCAATATTTTTTTCTCTGGATGGTTAATTAAATATTCTATATTAGGAATAATAAAATCAATACCTGGCATATTTTCGTCAGGAAACTGTAGCCCCATATCAACAATTAGGATCTGATTCTCGTATTCAAAAAGAGTCATATTGCGGCCAACTTCTTCCAATCCTCCTAATGGAATAATTTTTAATGGGTTAGAAGATATTTTTGTTTTTTTACGAAATTTTTTACGTTCCATATTTTTTATTTTAGTGCCGCGGGTGGGATTTGAACCCACATCCCAAAATTTTGGGACACGGTTCTGAACCGTGCGCGTCTGCCAATTCCGCCACCGCGGCAAATTTATTTATTTACTTATTTATTATTGTACGTTTTGTATATATATACCAATTCTCAATGTCAGCGAATTTTTCTGATGGCAGATTGGCATATTGAATATTATAACCTTTTATTTTTTGCGGAAGGATATAGAGATAAAAGGGATTATAAAGAAAAAGGGCAGGTTTGTCTTCGAAAAGTATGCTTTGAATTGTTTTTAGGTCATTTGTTCGTTGTTCTTCATCAAAGGTTTGTCTCGTTTTTTCTAAAAGTTCGTCTAAATCTTTGTTTTGATAGGCAGAAAGATTAAGGCCCGGATCAGTTATTTGTGAAGAGTGCCAAAAAGAAAATAAATCAGGGTCTTGTCCTATAATTTCTCCGAAAAGCAATGCGTCGTAAGATCTAGTTTGAATAATTTCTTTTTCCAAAGTAGCTAATGGAAGAATTTGTAATTCCACAGAAATTCCTATTTTTTCCCAGCAAGTTGCTAAATAATTAGCCACTCTGATTAATTCTAAGTTATCAGGAAGTGAAAGGATAAAAGTTCTTTGGTCTGGTTCTAATTGTTCAATGATTTCTTTTGCCTCTTGTAGCGAATATTCTGGCAAGAGATTAAATTCTTTTTCTAAGAATCCGGGAGTAAAAGGGCCTCCCAAAGGGAAAGCTTGTTCTTTTAATATTTCTGTCATTAATTCTTGCCGTGGTATTGCTAAATCTAATGCCTGTCGAATTTCTTTTTGATCAAATAAAGAGTTTTTTAGATTCAAAAACACTGCATAATAGCGGGGAAGATACAAAGAAGCTATTTGGATGTTCTTTTTGCTTGCAAAAAAATCTACATCTTCGATTAAAACAGGAGAGAATCCGTCGATTTCTTTTTTTAATAATCCGCTTTTAGCTAAATCATAATTATCGTAAGAACGGAAGATTAATTTGGAAATATAAGGTTCTTTTTTAAAATAATTTTCATTAGCTACCAGAGAATAACTAATAATCTTTCCAGGTTTGTTTTTTTCCAAACTGTCAAAAAGATATGGTCCTGTTCCAATTGGTTTAAGATTATAATCCGCTGATAAAAAATTTCTTGATTCAATATTTTCCCAGATATGTTTTGGAATTATTTTTAAAGTAAGGTTTTGTAAGAATGGCTTATAAGGGTTTTTAAGATTAAAACGTATAACATGTGTCCCTAATTTTTCTACAATAACTCCTCCCCAATTTAACCTCAATGGGCTTCTTATACTTGGATTTTGGATTGTCTCAATTGTAAAAATTACATCATCTGCCGTGAAAGTCACTCCATCATGCCAAAAAACATTGTCCTTAAGAAATATGATATAGGTCTTGCCATCTTTACTAACTTCTGTTTTTTCTGCTAAATTAGTGATTAATTTTCCTTGTCCATCAATAGAATATAAACCGTCATAAATTAATTCTATCAAATCCTTATCATAGTCGTTGGATTGAGCTAAAACAGGGTTAATATAAGATGGGCGGCCAATGATGCCTAAATGTAAGACTCCTCCTTTTTCTGGTTCAAGTGTTGTAAATTTGCAAATAAAATTAAAAATTAGAAGAAAAATGCCGGCAAGCAGAAAGCATAAAAATAGAAAACCGAGAGCTTTCTTTTTTGATGGCAATTTTAACCACTTTCTAAATAAGGAGTACCTTGTTTCTCCCTTCGCTCGAAATAAAGAACTAAAAATGGTTTTCATTAGGATAAATAAGCAAAAAGATTAAATCAGGAAGCAAATAATTGATAGAGCGATAAATAACCCGCCTAATATAATAGTGAATACAAAAATTGTTTTTTCCAAGCCCCTTCTCGTACCATAGAATTGAGAAGATATTCCTCCTAATACTCCCATTCCCCCTCCTCGCTGTTGCAAAAGAACAAGAATTATAAGAAGGATACCGATAACGATTTGAGCAATAGCTAAATCAAGTTGATTCATAATTAAAATATATTTATTTCGAACAAAGCGAGAAACAAGGTTCTCTTGAGCGAAGCGAAAGAGGTCCTTATTTTAATTTCAACATCCTTAAGCGAAGACACGTTAAACGTGGCGAAGCGAAAGGTTGTTATAATTGTTTAATTTTTAATCATCACTACTTAATCCGATGTAAAAAAGAATTAAAAATGCTAATAATAATGGATGCAGCTAACCAAGTTATAGGATACTGAATTACTAACACGGGCATGAAAATAGTCGCAACTTTTAGCAGGATGATATTGATAATAAAGATAAAAATACCAAGAGTTACCCAAATGAGCGGGAGAAAAAGAATTCGTAAGATTGGTTTTATTAGTAAATTAAGGAGCGAAAGAATCAAAGCGAGAAGAATAAGTTGTTCTAATGTGCCTTGAAAATAAAAATCATTAAATAAATAATTTAATAATCTCTGGCAGAGCAAAATCGCCGCAATATTGAGAATAACACCAAAAAGAAGCCTCTTTAAAAAACGCATCATTTAATAGATGTATTATACGTTAATAAGAATAAAAAGTCAAAAGCAAGAGATTATTTTGAGCAAAGCGAGAAACAAGGTTCTACGAGCAAAGTGAGCAGGTTCTTACTTTTTAATTCCAAGTAATGGAATTAAGCTTTGCCCCGTCATTTCTGAAGGGATTGGTAAACCAAATAATTCTAAAATTGTAGGTGTAACATCGGCAAGCATTCCTCCAGCCCATTTTTCTATTTCCAAAATTCTTTTTATTGAACGAGGAGAGGAAAATTTCCACCTTTTATCTATTAAATAAAAAGGAACAAGGCTGGTATCATGCTTGGTTTCTATTTCTCCTGTCAGAGGATTTATCATTCTTTCTAAATTGCCATGGTCAGCGGTAATAATGGTAGTATAATTCAATGCTTGGATTTTTTGAATTATTTTTGCCACTTCCTGATCCATAATTTTCGCGCATTGAATACCCGCTTTCATATTGCCTGTATGGCTTATTAAATCAGGATTAGCGTAATTTACTAATATAAAATCATAAATATTTTCATCAAAAGATTGAAAAAGCCGCGTAGTAATTTCTGGAGCCCTCAATTCCGGATAATCTTCAAGATGCAATGTTTTTATAGAAGGAATAATTACCCAATATTCACCCGGGAATGGTTTTTCTTTAAATCCGTCGAAAAAATATGTAACATGGGCGTATTTTTCTGTTTCTGCTAAATGAAGTTGTCGTTTTCCAGCCTTAGAAAGTATTTGAGATAAACAGGTAGAGATTTTTTGAGGAGGGAATGCTACTGGTAAAGCAAAATCTCTTTTATATTGAGTAAATGTAGTAATTTTCAATTCTTGGAATTTTTTAATAGGAAATTTGTCAAATTGAGGATTAATAAAAGGTTCTACCAATTGTCGCATTCTTTCTTCGCGAAAATTGAAGAATATAATACCATCTCGTTCTTTGATAATACTTGAAGGCTCTTGTTCGTTTGGATCACCAATCAGTGCCGGAACAATAAATTCATCAGTAATGCTTCCTTTATAAGATTTTTCTAAATAAGCGAGAGCATCATTTTCTGTTTTGCATTTACCAAAAACCAAAGCGTCATAACATTTAGCTATTCTGTTAAAATTATTATCTCTATCCATAGCATAAAAACGTCCTGACAAGCTGGCGATTTTGCCTTTTCCTCGTATTTTTATATCTTCTTGCAATTGAGTTATTAATTCTTTTGCTTTTGTCGGAGAGGAATCTCGTCCATCAGTAAAAAGATGCAAATTTATTTTTTCTATCTTTAGAGAATTGGCTAAATCCAAAAGCGCCATAAGGTGCTCGTAAGAACTATGAACAATATTATTACTAAATAAACCGGCTAAATGTAATGTGCTATTATTCTTTTTAACATGGTTATATGTTTCCAACAAAGCTGGGTTTTGGAAAAAAGATCCATTTTGTATGCTTTGTGAAATACGGACAGAATATTGGTATAAAATTTGACCAGTGCCTAATGTTAAATGGCCTACCTCGCTGTTTCCAGCTTTGTTAAATGGCAATCCTACAGAAATGCCTGATGCTTGTAAGGCGATCATAGGATAATATTTTTTAATCTCATCAATATTTGGAGTACCAGCTCGATGGATAGCATTAGAAAAATCTTTTTTTCCTATTCCCCAACCATCTAAAATTATTAAACAAATTTTTGAACAAAGACCAGGCATAAATTTAAAATTGTTTATAGTATATCTTATTTTTTTCTCTTTGACAAAGGATGTATCTTTCTGATAGAATTATATTGTTCTACATTTAAACTTTAACTTAGGCACTATTTATTCTCTCGCGATTAACTTTTTAGGATGTTTTACCTGAAAGATTTCTATCAAATCATATTTTATTTATTAAAGTTAAATCAAAAACTCTTAAGGGTTTCTTAGGTTTAATTTATAAGAACCTGCTCGTTTCACTCGCAGAACCTTCGCAGAACCTTGTTTCTCACTTTGCTCGAAATAAACATAGAGGATAATAGGCCTTAAATTAAAATTATGGCTATATTAGATATATCAAGCATAGTTCTGTCTATTGGGATAGGCTTGTTTTTGGGGTATGTTATTCGTCAGAAAATTGCCCAAAAATATTCTGATTCTATCGAGACTAAATTAAAGTCCCGTATCGAGAAAGTTCGTGAAGAAGCAAAAAAAGTTGTTTTAGAAGCCAGAGAAAAGGCTACGAAAATCTTAGAAGAATCTGAAGAAGAAAACAAGAAGAGAAAGATTCAGATTGATAAAATGGAAGAAAGATTATTCCAACGGGAAGAGTTGGTTGATAAGAAACAAAAAGAATTAACAGAGGAAGAGAAAGAGAATAAAAGAATCTTTGAGAAAATACAAAACTTAAAAACAGAACTGGAAAAACTTCAAAAAAGCGAATTAGAATCCTTGGAAAAGGTAGCAGGATTATCAGTAAAAGAGGCAAAAGAGGAACTTCTTCAAAGAGCAGAAAAAGAATATAAAGAGGATATATTGAAATCATTAAAAAAATTAGAAACAACAAGGAAAGAAGAAATGGAGAATAAAGCGAAAGATATAATGGTAGACGCAATTCAAAAATACAGTCGTTCCAATGTTAGTGAAATTACTACCACTATAATGAATTTGCCTTCAGAGGATATAAAGGGAAGGATAATAGGCCGTGAAGGAAGAAATATTCGTCATTTTGAGAGACTTTCAGGAGTGGAATTGATAATGGATGATTCACCAAACACAATTATTCTTTCAAGTTTTGATCCTGCAAGGCGCGAAGTTGCGAGGATAGCTTTAGATAAATTAATCAAAGATGGTCGTATTCAACCAGCTAGAATTGAAGAAAAAATTATAGAGGCTCAGGCAGAAATTAGGGATACAATTAAAAAAGCAGGTGAAGATGCTGTATATGAAGTTGGCATATTAGATTTACCGCCAGAAATAATTTATTTATTAGGGAGATTAAACTTTAGGACAAGCTATGGTCAGAATGCTTTAATGCATTCAATGGAAGTTGCTTTATTAAGCGCGGCTTTGGCTTCAGAACTTGGAGCTGATGTTGAAGTGGCCAAAAAAGCAGGACTACTTCATGATATTGGAAAAGCGGTTGATCAGGAGATTGAAGGCACTCATTTGGAATTAGGGAGGAAAATATTAAAAAAATATCATCAGTCAGAGGAAATAATTAAAGCAATGCAGTCTCATCATGATACATATCCTGTAGAGACTTTAGAAGCGGCTATTGTAAATGCTGCCGACGCTATTTCCGCTGCTCGTCCTGGAGCAAGAAAAGATAATGTTGAGGCATATCTTAAACGATTAGCTAATTTAGAAGAAATAGCTTATTCTTTTAAAGGGGTTGAGAAGGTTTATGCTGTTTCTGCTGGCAGGGAAATTAGAGTTTTTGTTCATCCGAATCAGATTGATGATCTTGGGGCAATGAAATTAGCAAAAGATTTAGCCAAACGTATAGAGGAAACATTGAAATATCCTGGCGAAGTTAAAGTCGCGATAATTCGTGAAACAAGAGCTATTGAAATTGCCAGATAACTTTTAGAGTATTTGCTTTATTTAAGCCATTTTGATATAATTGAAATGGGTACATTCCAATATAACGTTCTTGAGCGATAGCGAAAAGGGTGTTATAATTGAGACATAAGGTAAAAGGTCGAACCCTGTTTAGGCAGTATCTATTAGCCTAAAAAGGTAAAAAATATTATAAAAATTATTACAATGACAAAAGAAGGTTTAACTGAGTCCATTGTTAACAAAGTTGGTTGTTCTAAAGCAGATGCAGGCAGGGCTTTAGACGCAATTCTTGAAGCAATTACTAAAAGTTTAACAAGTGGAGATTCTGTAACAATAACAGGTTTTGGTACTTTTAGCGCTAGAGCAAGAGCTGCCAGAGCTGGAGTAAATCCTAAGACCGGCGAGAAGATTCAGATTCCTGCTATGACAGTTCCAAAATTTAAAGCAGGAAAAGGCCTTAAAGAGGCTGTAAGATAAAAGAGATAGATTCCTTTTTAAAACCCCGACTAATTTAGTCGGGGTTTTAATAATTTGAGTTTTTTATCCTATTAAGCTTTTTTTGGTTCCTTTTCTTTTAAATCTTTAAAAGATAATGAAATTTTGTCATCTTCTATACTAATAATTTTTGCTTCTTTTATTTCTCCTTCTTTTAAAATATCGTTAATCTTGGCAGCTGATTCATTAGGGATTTGCGATATATGAACAAGTCCATCGATTCCGCTATCCTCTAATTTTACAAAAGCGCCGAAATCTACAATTTTAGTAATTTTTACCTGTATTTTATCTCCAATATTATATTTATTTATAATATTTTTTATTTTATCTTTTTCTACCAATTTTTCAGAAAAGATTAATTTATTTGCAGCAGGGTCAAAGTCCAATATTTTAACTGGTATTTTTTCCCCGATTAAAAAATTTAGTTTTTCTAATATTTTATTCTTATTACCTTCACCTACTTTTGGATAATGTTCTGTTGATAATTGGGAAGCAGGAAGGAATCCTTTAATGTTTTCTACTTTTCCCATTAAACCCCCGGCATTAGCTTCTGAGATTAACAAAGGAAATGTTGTTTCCTGTTTTTTCATTTCTTTTATTTTTTCCCATGCTTTTTCTTTTTCTAAATTTTGCAAAGCCATTTCTATTAGTCCATCTTCATTATTCCAATCAAGAATTTTTACTAAAACCTTAGTACCTATTTCCAATTTTTTGATATAATTTTTTGTTTCTATATAATTTACTCCTTGAATAATACCTGTGCCATAAGGAGACAGGTCTATAAATAAAGATCTTTCTTTTTTTTCTAAAATAAATCCCTCAACAAAAGATCCAATTGAGGGCATAGAAATTGAATTATTTTTTTTCTCAGAATACATTGATTATTTTAATTTTTTAATCTGTTTTTTGATTCTTGTTTTTTTGTGTGTGCCTGGGCGGTGAATCGAACACCGGACGCTTTGCTCTTCAAGCAAACGCTCTACCACTGAGCTACCCAGGCTTAAACTCAGATTACCAGTTTAGCATAATAGATTTTTAAAGTAAATACGATGAGAGGAATTAGTGGGCGTGTCCCGACTCGAACGGGAGGCCTTCTCGGTGTAAACGAGACGCTCTAACCAGCTGAGCTACACGCCCAAAATTTTTCGCCGCCAATCTGATAAATAAAATGATTTTTTTCATAGGTTATTTTCGACGATCAATCATCCCTTTGTTTGATTGCGCCGTTCCAATAAGCGTTATTGGTACTCCCAAATTGCTCTCAAGATTTTCAATATAGGTTTTGGCCTCTTGGCTTAAAGAATCCCAAGAATTTTTCCCTTCATCTTGTGGGTAAAGATAATTTAAGAATTGAAGTGCAATTTGTGTTGGACGGTTCACTAAAATCGCCTTTTTAACAATTTCAATATCAAACTCGGCTACTCGTCTAATTTTTTTAGTAACTGTTGTTTTTTCTTCAACTTTCTTACCAATACGATTAGATAATTCTTCCCAGGTGATTTCATTTTTTAATGGTCCGGAATTTCCGGCGACTCTTATAGGATAGGTGCGTATAACAAGAATAATTTCGGTTGCAAGCCGTGGAGAAATTCCAGCTTCTGCTAAAAAGTTTGCGGCATTTGTATCACGAGAAGTAACGAACGGATAAATGCCATGATAGATTGATAGTCCAAATCCTTGTGTGCCCTCAACGAGAACATTTTTACCCTCATCAACCCCCCGATTGAGAATTTCTGCTACATTGGCAATTTGAAAATCTTTCAAAATATCTTTTGCAAGCTTAAAATCTTTTCGCCAAATTCTGTCTACTAGCGCTGCACCGCAACCCTTTCCTGTGCTTCCGATTTTTTCAATAAGCTCACCTTCTTGTAAAGAATGCTTTTCTTCTATAATGCCAGCTTGTGGATCGATAAAAAGGCGTTCTTTTGTGTTGGTGCGTTCAACTTCTTTTCTTAGAATGTCGGGGTTTATAAGTGCGCCTGCTCCGATACAAAGAATGCATTTCTGATTTAAAAAAGTTGCTGGAATTTGTTGAAGCGGATATATTTCATCGTCTTTTAAAACAGTATGCCCTGCGTTTGGTGCTCCAGTTCTTACGGCAATATCAAATTCATTAGCAAGGAATGAAATTACTTTGCCTTTTGCCTCCGAGCCGAATTGTCCACCGATAACAATTGTTATTTTGCCTTTCATAATAAATTATTCATTTTAACCACAAAGACTTTCGCAATTTTTTGCATAATTTTAAGCGATAGGCCAAGACAAGATATATCGCTTATAGTGGACCCAGTGGGAGTCGAACCCACGACGCCTCTATGCCATAGAGGTATTTTACCACTAGACTATGGGCCCATGCTGTATTTAGGAATCTTATCAGTTTTTTTATCAATTTTCAAGAAAAATCTGCATTTCTTTATTTATTTTAATAAATAAACATGGTATTATTAAAGATATAAATTATTTTTGTTTATTATAATTATGAAGCTAACACTAAAAGAGATGGAAGATTTGACGATAACTATTCGTCAAGAAATAATTAAAATGCTTTTAGAAGCAAAATCAGGTCATTGTGCAGGGCCTTTAGGCGCAGTGGAATTATATGTTGCTCTTTATTTTAGTGGGATTTTAAATTATGATCCTAAAAATCCAAATTGGGAAAAAAGGGATAGGGTTGTTATTTCCAATGGACATTATGCGCCTTTACTTTATACAGTTTTAGCTCATGCTGGATATTTTCCTTTGGAAGAATTGAAAACTTTAAGAAAATTAGGGAGTAATCTTCAAGGTCATCCTCATCGTCTATTATTACCAGGAATTGAAACTTCTTCTGGTCCAGTAGGTGAAGGTCTTTCTCAGGCAGTTGGTATGGCTTTGGGGGCAAAAATGAATAAAAAGAAACTTCAAGTTTATTGTTTAATGGGAGATGGAGAGCAAGATTGCGGAAATACTTGGGAAGCAGTAATGACAGCAGGGAAATATCGTTTAGATAATTTAACAGCTATTATTGATAGAAATAATATTCAAATTGATGGGTTTACTGAAAATGTTATGCCTTTAGAACCTTTAAAAGAAAAATATGAATCTTTTGGTTGGAAAGTTTTAGAAATAGATGGTCATAATATTCCAGAAATTATTAAAGCTGTTAATGCTTCAAAATCCGTTTTTGTTAAACCAGTCGTAATTATTGCTAATACTATTCCCGGAAAAGGAATAGATTTTATGCAATGGGAATATCAATGGCATGGAAAAACGCCAAGTTCTAAAGAAACAGAAGAAGCCTTACGCCAATTAAGGAGTATGAACGGACAAATTGAATCAGAAATAGAATAATTAATTTTTAAATATGCTTAATCCTGATATTAAATTTAATCCGAAAATCTTTACAGAGAAGATTAAACAAATTTCTATTCGCGATGGTTTTGGCGAAGGTTTGGTTATAGCTGGGGAAATGGATGAAAGAGTAGTTGCTTTATGCGCTGATGTGACAGAATCTCTAAGAATGCATTTATTCAGAGGCCGTTTTCCAGAAAGATTTATTCAAGTAGGGATTGCTGAACAAAATATGGTTGGTATTGCTTCAGGTTTAGCAGCTTCAGGAAAGATTCCTGTGATTGGATCTTATGCTGTTTTTTCTCCTGGAAGAAATTGGGAGCAGATTAGAACAACTATTTGTTACAATCAACAAAAAGCTATTTTTATTGGCTCGCACGCTGGATTAAATGTAGGGCCTGATGGTGCTAGTCATCAGGCCTTGGAAGATATTGCTTTAATGAGGGTTTTACCCAATATGGCAGTTGTATGCCCTGCTGATGCCTTGGAAGCTCGTAAAGCTATCCTTTCAGCAATTGAGTACAAGGATTCAGTATATATCCGTTTGCCTCGGGAAAAATCACCAATTTTCACAACAGAAGAAACATCTTGGGAAATTGGAAAGTCTCAAGAACTTTGGATTCCAAAACAAGGAGAACAGTTCTCCGGCATTACAATTTTTGCTTGTGGGTATTTAGTATATAAAACATTGGAAGCGGCTAAAGAATTAGAAAAAGAAGGCATATTAATAACTGTTATAAACAATTCTGCAATTAAACCATTAGATGAAAAAATGATATTAAAATGGGCTAAAAAATCCAAAGCCATAATTACTTTAGAAGAACATCAAGTAGCTGGAGGAATGGGATCAGCCATAGCAGAATTTTTAAGTGAAAATCATCCTTTGCCAATTAAATTTATGGGCATAAAAGATAGATTTGGACAAAGTGGGCAAACAGAAGAATTATTAACAAAATATAATCTTAATAAGGAAGCGATAAAAGAAAGAGTAAAAGAGCTTCTTAATTAAATAGATATTTATTATGTTTGACGTAATTACAATTGGTTCTGCCACTCGTGATGGATTTTTTGAAGGGATTGATTTTTTATCTGTTGAAGGAAAATGTTTTGTGGCTAATAAGGGTATTTGTCTTCCTTTAGGAGCTAAATTAAGAATTCCAAAAGTTCATTTTCTTACTGGAGGGAGTGCTACAAATACTGCAGTTAGTTTTGCTCGGCAGGGATTAAAAACCGCAATTATTTGCCGTGTTGGTAATGATATTTCAGGAAAAACAATTATTGAAGAGCAAAAAGATGAAAAAATAGATATTCAATTTATTCAAAAAGATTATACTGTACCCACTGCTTATTCAGTTATCTTTTTAACTTCTTCAGGAGAAAGAACAATTCTTTCTTATAAAGGTTGTGCTGAGAATTTGACTATTCAGGAAATCCCTTGGAAAAAGATAAAAACTCGTTGGTTATGTATTGGGTCTTTGGGAAAAGAAAAGAACATTTTAAAAAAGGTAATTGAATTTGCTGTTTCTAAAAATATTAAATTAGCAATTAATCCTGGTTGGTATGAATTGAATTGGTTAAAGAAACATCCAAAATGGTTAGAAAAATTTGAAATATTTATATGTAATCAAGAAGAAGCAGCATATTTTACAGATATTCCATACACCAAAGAAAAGAAAATCTTTAAGAAGTTAGATGATTTTGTAAAAGGAATAGTCGTAATGACAAAAGGTGAAAATGGTGTTAGTATTTCTAATGGAAAAACTCTATGGAAAGCAGGCGTTTTTAAGAAAAAAAAGACGATAGATACTACGGGTGCTGGTGATGCTTTTGCGTCTGCGTTTATATCAACATTTATTAAAAAAGAAAAAATAAATGAAAAGATAATAGAAGAGGCGATTCGTATAGGAAGCGCTAATGCTTGTTCAGTAGTAGAATATATTGGAACAAAACCCGGTATTCTTTATAAAAAAGATTTTAAGAAATCCCGTTTCCAGCATCTTAAAATAAAAAGAGTATTACTTTAAGAATAATAAAAAGGTTTAGAGATGTTGTTGAGAAAACTGTAGCGATTAGCGTGTTTTTGAAACAATATTTCAAACCTTAAACTTTAAAATTAAAATTATGAATAGTAATTTCCTTCAGCCATTTTTATACAAAGACAGGGCTTTGTTTTTGTCTTATGATCATGGCTTTGAACATGGCCCAAAAGACTTAATAGGTGAAAGCATAGACCCAGAATATATTTTAGATTTAGCAGTAAAAGGAGACTACACAGGGATTATTTTACAAAAAGGAATTGCGGAAAAATATTATACAGGTACTAAGTATGAGAGAACAGTCCCGCTGATTTTGAAAATTAATGGTAAGACTAATATTCCACAAACTACTGATCCTTATTCTTCAATTAATTGTTCAGTAGATTATGCTAAGAAATTAGGGGCTAAAGCAGTGGGCTATACTATTTATTTAGGAAGTAAATATGAAGAGAAAATGTTTTCGGATTTTGGAAAGATTCAAGAACAAGCTCATAAATTAAAAATGGCAGCAATTGCTTGGATATATCCTCGAGGTTCAGCAGTAGAAGATGAAACCTCTCCAGAAATGACAGCTTATGCTGCCAGAGTCGGGTTGGAATTAGGAGCTGATATGATAAAGATAAAATATTGTGGTTCTGAAGAAACATTTAGAAAAGCAGTGCAAGCAGCTGGAAAAACAAAAGTCATTTTGTCAGGAGGACCGAAAATAGAAGACGAGGAAATTCTAAAAATAATTAAATCTGTTATGAAAGCTGGAGCAACAGGAATAGCTGTAGGACGTAATGTTTTTCAGCACCAAGATTCATTAGCTATGACTGAAAAAATAAAGAAAATTGTTTTTGATTAAAAAATCTTACTGGGAGGAGTACCGAAGTGGTCATAACGGAGCCGTTTCGAAAACGGTTAGTCCTTTTTTAGGACACGTGGGTTCGAATCCCACCTCCTCCGCATTTGAAGATCCGAGTGGTTCGAATCCTAGTTCCCCAGCAAATTAGAATAGCCAAAGAGGCGATTTTTTGGTAGAATATCTAAAATATTTAAAAATATTAATTAATAAAAAAATATGGAAGAATTTAATAAAATTAATTATTCTCCAGAAAATTCCAGAGATGGAAATCCTCCTGTTGATAAAGATAAAATTGAACAGTTAGAAAAAGATAGAGAAGAGGAAATTAATAAAATAATTGCTGATTTTTTGATTTCGCCAAGGAAATTTATCGAAAAGCCTAATAATGAAAATAAATTAGATAAAAAAGTAGCTATTAAACTTATTGAAGAGTATAGGGCATCTGCGCTTTTAAACTATATTGATAAATTTCAAGGCTTAGATAAAGAAGTAGCTCTTAATCTTATTGAAAGCGGTTGTGCATCTGCTATTCTTAAAAATTTTAATAAATTTCAAGGCTTAGATAAAGAAGTAGCTCTTAATCTTATTGAAAGTGGTGATGCAGATGCTGTTCTTGATAATATTGATAAATTCCAAGGACTAGATAAAGAATCAACTCTTAAGATGATTGAAGAAAGCGATAGCTAGTATAGCTAGTAATGAAGTGGAGTAAAGCTACATAGTTGCTAAAAAGGTTCCAACATCGTTCCATAGCCCCACGGATTTCGAAAATAAACAGTAAAATATATAAGCCAATTCTATAATAATAATTTTTAAGCTTTTATGTTAGAGTTAAAATATTAGAAAGGTCGATTCCAAGTAGTAAATAAAATAATAAAAAAAACAAATTATGTCAGAAGAATATACAAAAAGTGAAAGTAATTCTGTAGTTAAAATTATTAAAGATGTAGTAATTGCTTTAATCGCAGTAATCTTAGTATTCGGTACTTTCGGAATGGTGGGAGCTGGACACAGAGGAGTTATGCTTAACTTCGGTGCAGTTCAAGATAAAGTTTTAGGTGAAGGATTCTATATTAAGATTCCTATCGCTCAGAAAGTAGTTAAGATAGATGTTAGAACAGTTAAAATGGAAGTTCAGGCACTCTCTTATTCAAGAGATATTCAGATAGTAGATAGCACAATAGCATTGAATTATCATCTATCTCCTAAGGCAGTTAATAAGCTTTATCAGGAAATAGGTTTGGACTTTGAGTCAAGAATTATAAGTCCAGCAATTCAAGAATCTGTTAAGGCAACAATAGCTAATTATACAGCCCAGGAATTAGTTGAAAAAAGAGGAGAAGTTAAGGATGGTATTAAAGTATTCTTAACAGAAAGATTATTAAGACAAGATATAATCGTTGATGAATTATCAATAGTTAACTTCGATTTCTCTGATACATACGAAGCAGCTATCGAAGCTAAACAGGTAGCACAACAAGAAGTTCTAACAGCTAAGAACAAATTAGAACGAGTTAAATTTGAAGCAGAACAAAGAATTGCTCAAGCTAAAGGTGAGGCAGAAGCTATTAAGATTCAAGTTGAAGCTATTACTCAGCAAGGTGGAAAAGATTATGTAAATCTTAAATGGGTTGAAGCTTGGGGTAGTGGCCTTGCACCAGTCCCTCAAACATTAATTGGAGAGGGAAGTGGAAGCTTTTTATTCAATTTGAATAGTAAATAGTATAGGTGATTAAGTCCCACCGTTTTAAATATTTAAATGGTCGATAGTTTAATTAAATTAATGCTATGAAAAATCAATTTTAATTATAAAAATATGTTAAAATTCAAAAACGCAAAAAAATTTAATAGGACTAGTATAAAAAAGTTACCAGAAGAAAAACCAATTATTTATAAACTTTTAAATAATACTAGAAAAGAATTGTATGTTGGCGTGGCAAAAAGGAATAGAGTTCAAGAGCGTTTATTGGAGCATTTAACCTTGAAGGAAGAAAAGATTCCAGGTGTGGTAAAAGTTAAATTTGTACAGTTCTCAAGTATAGAGAAAGCAAAAAAGGCAGAAAAGCAATTAATAAAAAAGATACAACCAAAATTCAACGAACAAAATAAATAGTTAGAAACTTAGGAGGGTATAATTAAGCTAAAAAACGCTTCATATCTAGCATCATACGTTTTTTAAAGCCAAAAAGGTTCCAACATCGTTCCATAGCCCCAGCAAATTAGAATCGCCAAAAAGGCGATTTTTTGGTAGAATTATTAAAAGATGAAATTAGAAAAAGTTTTAGAAAAATTAAAAGAGCTTTTCGGTAAATGGGGTCTTGAGCAGAAAGATTGGATTTTGGTTGCTAACTATGCTGTTAAACTACAAGGCTATGACGTAAGATTAAGAAAAGGCCATTTTAATACCATAGTTGATAAGAAAAAACTTCCTTGGAACGTGAAGGAAGGTTTTGAAATTTTTCCACCGAAAAATTCAATATGGTCCAAGGATTATATTGAATGGATGAAATTAACTGGTTTTGAAACTGACCTGATAGCTTATGATAGCAGGAAGATTAAAAAGTATTTAAAATATAGTATCACTTATAAGCTTCCAAACAAGGGATCTATTTATTTAATAACAATGGAAGGTAATTTAATCAGCCTTAATGATTTTTTGGTTCATTGTCGAGAAGAAGAAGCAGGCATTGCTAAAGGTATGTACTTATTAGATGTTATTAAAAATTTACAAAAAGCATCTAGAGAAAAAAAAGATGAAAAATCAATTCTTCTATCTGATAAAATATTGAAAAAGTATCAATTTTTAAATAAGAAAAAACCCCGGGAAGAAAAAATAATATTTAAAGGAAGTATAAAAGGAGATGGAGTTTGCAGTGGAAAGGTTGTAGGTAGAGCAAAATTAATTAAAGGTAAAGGTAATAAATATATGGATATTAAGGGAAAGGTAATTTTAGTAGCTAAAATGACCTCTCCTGATTTTGTTATTATTATTAATAAAATTAAAGGCATGATTACTGATGAAGGTGGTAAATTATGCCACGCGGCAATTTTAGCAAGAGAATTTGAAATTCCTTGTATAATTGGGACGAAAGTAGCTACCAAAGTTATAAATAATGGTGATCTTATAGAATTGGATGCTGATTTTGGGATAGTAAGAATATTAGAAAGAAAGAAGTAAGTTACAGAAAAAATCTAATATTATTTAATTCCTAAGGTCAAAAAGGTTCCAACATCGTTCCATAGCCCCAGCCAAATATTTATCCTCTAGCTAATACCAAACCGATGATTTTCTTCGCCCCTGATTTTTTTAATATACGAGCCGCTTCTTGCATTGTTGCTCCGGAGGTATAAACATCGTCAATTAAAATTATCCACTTATTTTTAATTAGATTTAAGCTAGAAATAGGAATTTGAAAAACATCTTTGGTATTTTTTTCTCTTTCAATAAAATTATTGATTTTTGCTTGAGGTGGATTATTTTTAATCCTAAGAAGAATTTTAGAATGAAAGTTTAGAGAAAAATGAGAAGCAATAACTTCTGTTAATAATTCTGATTGATTAAATCCTCTTTGCCTCTTTTTTCTTTTATGAAGTGGAATTGGAATTAGTAATATATTCTTTTTATTAATTTCAGAAAAAAAGTTGGTTTCTTTTAAAAATCTTATTATTAAACTAGCCAAAGGTTTTTGTAATGAAATAATTGGTTGATATTTAAAAAGATGAATAGTTTTTCTAATAATTGAATTTTCATAAAAAGAAACTACGCCCAAAGCGAATAAATTGGTTTTACAAAAACAACAACGTTTTGAAAAATTAATTACTCTTTTTTTACAAACAGGACAAATAAAGGAATAATTAATTGGGATATTTTTTTGGCATTTTTTACAAAGCGGATAAGAAAGATGAACTTCTCTTTTGCAAGAAACGCATTGCCAAGGGAAAAAAGTGTCTAAAAATAATTTTAAAAAACGGCGGGGCATAGATATTATGTTTGCATTTGGCAAAACATGTACTATATTATATAATATAGTTATAATGTTGTATATAGTTATTTAGTAAAATATATGTTTTTCAATTTTTTTAAACAGAATATTTTTTTAGGCATAGACATTGGAACCACTTCAATTAAATTAGTGGAATTGCTAAAAACCAGACAAAAGATAGAATTGACTAATTATGGAATTTTGGAAAAGTACGGGCATTTAGAAAGGATCAATGACGCTATTCAAACTAATAGTTTTAAATTGTTAGAAGAAAGTACTGCTTTGCTTTTGAAGCAATTGATAGAGAAATCAAAAACGAAGAATCGGAAAACCTATATGGCTTTACCAAGTTTTTCTGGGTTTGTTTCAATTATGGAACTTCCAGAAATGTCAGATAAAGAACTTACTAAAGCAGTGAATTTTCAAGCAGGGCAGTATATCCCTATGTCTCTGCAGGAAACAACTTTAGATTGGCAAATTATAGAAAGAACAAATGGTAAAATTTTTGTTCTTTTAATGGCTGTACCAACTGATATTGTTAAAAGATATGTCCAAAGCGCAGAACTGGCTAAAATTAATTTAAAAGGTTTGGAATTAGAAACTGTGGCGGTTGCTCGCTTATTAGGTAAGAAAGAAACGGGTGTGGTAGCTTTAGTGGATATTGGGGGAAGAAGTACATCTATTAATATAATGGACAAGGGAGCGTTGAGAACAAGCCATAATGTAGATACTGCTGGTGGAGATTTTACCCAAGTTATTAGTAGTGGGTTGGGGATTAATCCTTTCAGAGCCGAGAAATTAAAAAGGGCATATGGTTTGAATATTCAGGCGCGCGGAGGAGTTAAAATTACAAATCTTTTAATGCCATTATTAGATGTTATAAAAAGAGAAACAGAAAAAGCTATTAATAATTACTTTTTAAGAACCAAGAAGAAAGCAGAGAAGGTAATTTTAACTGGTGGAGGCGCGAATCTTCAGGGATTGGAAGATTATTATTCTAAACAATTGGCTTTGCCTGTTATTAAAGGTGATCCTTTTTCTTGGGGATTAATTTCTTATAACCCAAATCTTTCTCCTATTATGAAAGATATTGGTCCAAGTTTAACCAGTGCTTGCGCTGTAGTATTTAAAGATATTTAATTCCCTTGCCCCATTAGAAGTTTACTTCTAATGGGACTTGCTTGATTTTTTAAAAAGAGGTAAAATATATAAAATATGCAGAATTTTGATTTAGAATCTCTAAAACCAAAAGAACTTCCTCCTACTTGGCCAAAGGGGCTTTTGACATTTACTTTGGTGGTTTTTCTTATTACTGTGGGCGCTTATTTTGGATTAGATTATTGGAATAAGAATGAAGATGCGCAATTGGTTGTTTTGGAGGAAGAATTTCAAAATTTAAGATCTGATTTTCCTTTGCAAAAAGAGCGAGAAGCTATCCTTTTTGAAAAAAAATTAAATAGTTTAAGCAAACTGCTAACTAACCATACATATTTTTCTAAAGTATTGCTAGTTTTAGAAGAATTAACTCACCCTCAAATTTATTATACTAATCTGGATTTTTCAACAGATACAAATATGTTGATTTTAGAAGGTGTGGCTAGAAGCCAGGCGGTATTTAGTGAAGCTGTAAGCGGATTAGTAAATACTCCAGACAAAATTAAAGCTGTGGCAGTAAAGGATATGAAAATTGATAAGAATAAAAATATTGCTTTTTCTTTGTATGTTTTTATTCAACCAAGTTTATTAAAATATCAATAAGATGACGGAGACTACTAAACAAAATCTTTCAATTTTATCAATTACTTTATTAATAGCAGCAACTATTTTTTTACTTGCTCGCTTTATTAAACCATCCTTTGACAAGACAAAAGAATTAACGCTAGGGATAAAGGAAACAGAAGAAAACATAAAGCTTTTACAAGAACATAAAACCAGGTCAGAGTTTTTAATCCAAAGTTATTTGAATTTAGGAGAGCAGGTAGAAAGTATTAACTTGGCCTTACCTGACAATCCGCAAACAGCTCAGGTGCTAGCTGTTCTGGATATGATTTCTAAAAATACTGGTATTTCTTTGAATAGTTTAAGTTTTCGTGAGATCACTAAAGATAGCCAGAATCATTTAGAAATTAAAACAAGATTTTCTGCAACCTATGAGAGTGCTAAAGAATGGATTAAAGAAGTTGAAAAAGAACTGCGTATCATTGACATTACTGAGTCTGATATTAAATCAAGTATTTCCTCAAAAGGTAAAGTATCAGATATTTTAGAATATAATATTACACTAGTAACGTACTTTTTGTCTTATGGCGATTGAAATTAAAAAACAAAAAAAGAATAATATTTTACTATATCTCTTAATAATTTTAGTTTTATTTTTAATTGGCTGGATAGGTTGGAGTTTTTTTAAGCCTGGAGAAATCTTTCAAAAATCAGATATTGAAGATCTGCTTCCTCCTTCTTCGCAAGAATTAATTGAAGCCAAATTGGATATTGGGATAATTTTAAATCATTCTGTTTTCCAAACATTAAGCCCGCATATTACTTGGCCATTGGATGTTCCTGATTTAGGCCGCGCCAATCCTTTTAAAGTGTTCTAAAGCCGTATTCAGTATTTTGTATTGAGTATAATTGATTATTATTCGTATATTTGTAATAGATTCGTTATTCGTTGATTACTATGATTCAAGAAGAACTTTTTCTTTCTGCTCTTATTCAAAAAGGGCTGATAAAACAAGCAGATGCTTACACGCTTTTACAGGAAGCAAAAAGCCTGGAGAAAAGAGTTGAGGACATAATTTATGAGAAAAATTTAGTTGATGAGAAAAAACTCTCGCAGATTAAAAGCGAGCTTTTTAAATTACCAGTAAAAATATTTTCTAAAACCGAAATTATTCCTCAAAATGTTTTAAATTTGATTCCTGAAGACACAGCTCGTCATTATGGATTTATTGCTTTTAATAAGGAGAAAGATGTTTTAGATGTTGGAATGGTTTATCCTGATGATACAAAGGCGCAAAAGGCTGTAAAATTTATAGTAGAGCGATTAGGTTTAAAAATAAGGGTTTCAATCATCATTCCTTCTGATTTTAAAAATATTCTAAAGCAATACCAAACATTTGCTAAAGAGTTTGATAAGCTTTTGCAGGATTTTCACAAAAGATTTAGTGGTGTGAAAAAAAAGAAATCACCTTTTGCGTTAGTGGATTTAGAATCTACTGTTGGGGCTGTAGCTGAAGAAGCGCCAATTATTAAACTTTTTGCCTCAATATTAAAATATGCTGTTCGTTCACGGGCTTCTGATATACATATTGAACCTGAGCGTAATAAATTGAGGGTGCGTTTTCGTGTTGATGGCAATCTTTCCAGTACATTAAGTTTGCCTTTGGCAGTTCACCAGGCCATTATCACCCGTGTGAAAATAATGACTAATTTGAAAATTGATGAAACACGCTTGCCGCAAGATGGGCGTTTTTTCACTATTATAGATGATAAAGAAATAGATTTTAGAGTATCTACTTTTCCAACTGCTTTAGGAGAAAAAATAGCAATTAGAATTTTGGATCCAACTTCTGGATTAAAAAGCATTCATGAATTAGGTTTGGAAGGAAGAAATTTGGAGATCCTTCAGACCGAAATGTTTAAACCGTACGGAATGATTTTAATTACAGGGCCTACAGGTTCAGGAAAAACAACTACTTTATACGCAATCATGCAAATATTGAATCAAGATAAAGTAAACATTGTTAGCTTGGAAGATCCTGTTGAATATACAATGGAAGGGATTAATCAGTCCCAGGTTCTTCCTGAGATTGGATATACTTTTGCGCGCGGATTACGCCATATGGTTAGGCAAGACCCAGATATTATAATGGTGGGAGAAATCCGAGATAATGAAACAGCTGAATTAGCTACTCATTCTGCCTTGACAGGGCACCTGGTTTTATCAACTTTACATACTAATAATGCCATTGGCGTTATTCCCCGTCTATTGGATCTAGGCATAGATTCATTTTTAATTCCTTCATCCTTAAATTTAATAATTGCCCAGCGTCTGGCGAGAAGGTTATGTCCTGATTGCAAAGAAAGAATTGTGGCTTCAGAAAAAGAGCAACAGATTATTGAAGAAGTTCTTGCCTCTCTGTCAAAAGAAGAGAGAGAAAAATTGTCTTATCACAGGCCTTATTCTATTTATAAATCTAAAGGTTGCGCTACTTGTAATAAAAAAGGTTATTTAGGAAGAGTAGGAATTTTTGAAATAATGAAAATGACTTTTGAGTTGGAACAAATCATTTTATCCCAGCCATCGCAGGAAAAATTATTAGCAGAAGCGAAAAGACAAGGGATGATTACTTTACAGCAGGATGGCATAATTAAAGTCTTGAAAGGGGCAGTTAGCTTAGAAGAAGTTCTCTCAATAACAACAAAATATTAAAAATAAAAAGTCTTGACAAATTATTTTCCTTTGCTATAATGGAAGTGCTGTCGTTTTGAGAAGCTTGCTTCAAAAAACGGCGGCATTTTTTTTATACTAATATTATATGAACATATGGAAGTTTGACCTTCACGCTTTTAATCACCAGAACTTTATATGGCTTTGATATTTGACAAACTTTATAAAGTTCTATATCATATTAATATATGATTACCGCGGATAAATTAAAAATAATTCAAAACATTTCTGCATTAACTCAAGAAATTCTTGCTAAAGAGCTTGGGGTATCTTTCGTTACATTTAATAGTTGGATAAATAAAAAGTCTAAACCCCGCAGAAGCGCCCAAAAAAGAATTGATGATTTATATTATAAATATACAAATCAAAGAATTATTCCAGATGATGTTTTGAAGGCAAAAAAGGACATTATTATTAGTAAAAGTAGGAGATATCAAAATATTTTAAAAAGAATCCTTGAAAATTCTGATATTTATGATCAATTTATACTCTCTTTAACATATCATACCAATCGTTTAGAAGGCAGTACCTTAACGCAAAACGAAACCAAAGCTATTTTATTTGATAATATCGCTTTAGCAAATAGAAGTATGGTTGAACAGCTTGAAGCTAAAAATCATCAGGCCGCTTTGGAGTATTTATTCAATTATTTTCACAAGCGATCACCTAAAATTAATGAAGAATTAATTTTAAAACTACATAGTATTTTAATGAATGGTATTAAAAATGATGCTGGTTTTTATAGAAAACATGAAGTTCGTATTCTCGGAACTAATATTCCAACAGCTAATTATCTGAAAGTGCCTATTCTAATGAATAAATTAATTAAAGATATCAATTTAAGACAAAAAGATAAAATCGCCCAAATTACCAAAATACACAGTTATTTTGAACAAATACATCCTTTTTCTGATGGTAATGGCAGGATAGGTAGGTTAATTATGCAAGCAATGTTGTTAATAAACAACTTGCCGCCAGCTATTATTAAACAAGAAAAGAAACGATTTTATAATAATAGTTTAAGAAGATCACAGCTTAACAAAGATTTTTTGCCCCTGGAAGATTTTATTTGCGACGCAATATTAAAAGGTTTTAATATTTTAGAAAGGAAACCTTTTTAGTCATCGCGAGCGAGCTCAAGAGGCGAGCGTGGCAATCTTAAAACAGCTAAAACTACTATAGTTTTAGCTGTTTTATTGGATGCTTGACAGAATGAATATAAAGATTTATAATTAGGGCACTAACACGTGCAGCTTGAAAATTTAAAAGATTTTTTAGGAGGTGAACGAAATGTCCGATAAAATGACCCCGATTATTAAAATAGTAGGAGACTATTGTAATTTAAGGTGCATGTATTGTTTTTATCATGGTAAAGATCAATCGACCTTAACCATAATGAGCTATGGGCTTCTTGAAAAGCTTATAAAGGAATATACCAAGTTATATGAAGGTAACTTAACTTTCAATTGGCATGGTGGTGAACCGTTATTAGCAGGATTACCGTTTTTTAAAGAAATTGTTAATTTACAGGATATATACAAAAGAAATGGTCAGATCATCCGTAATACTGTTCAGACAAACGCCACTTTAATCAATAATGAGTGGGCAGAGTTTTTTAAAGGATGTAATTTTCACATAGGAGTAAGTATAGATGGAGCAGAGAAAAGCCACAATCGATTTCGTAAAAACAATAATCAAGAAGGATCATTTAAAGAGACGGTTAGGGGGATAAAGATACTTCAAAAATACGATATTAAAGTAGGAATTATACAGACAGTTACACGCGAAAACATAAAATATACGCAAGAAAATTTCAATTTTTTCTTTAACTATCTTGGCATAAAAAGTTTAGGAATTAATGCCTATCTTGATATCATGGGAAACAATAAAAAAATGATTGATCAATCAGTTTCTAACGAAGATTTTGCCTTTTTTCTAAAAAGTTATATAGACTTATGGTTAATTCGAGACGATTCAACTATTCAAATTCGAGAGATAGATAATTTTATAGCTGGGATAATGGGGAAACAAGTTACAAGTTGTAATTTTAACGGTTCTTGTACAAAATTCTTTTGTATAAATTACGATGGCAAGATTTATTCTTCTTGTGACAGATTTTCTGGTCAGCAGGAAATGTTTATCGGGAATCTTAATCAAGAATCACTACTAGAAATTCTTAATCAGTTTGATAAAAACAAATGTAAATTAAGGATAAATTCTTTACCTGATGATTGTATTTTTTGTGAATGGAAGCAAGTTTGTCATAATGGCTGTACTTACCATCGAATGGGTGGAATTAATGGAAAATATTATTACTGCAAAGCGCGAAAAGAAATTTTTTCCTATTTGAGAGAAAAAATTAGAAACACATACAGATTAAACTAAGAATTTCTAAATTAGTATAAGGAGGTGATTTTATGGACATTAAATCTCTGGGAGAAAATGCTGTTCTCGGCGCATTGAAAAGAATAGAAGGACAATCAATAAATAAGTCTGATAATTGGTCAGATACCTATCCGTTTGATAATTATGATGATTTTGTTGATTTTCCAGATGCTACACCGCCGAAATAAATCTAAGATTTGTACCAGTAAGGCTTCTTGGAATAATTTATCCCAAGAAGCCTTTTTTATTTTAAATTTTTGTCTAATTTAGAAATTATTGTATATAGTTTTTCTATATAATTTTCGTCAAAATACTTCCGTTTTTTTATGAAGGAATTAGTTATTGATAGAAGTTCTTTATTGTATTTTATCGGAAGTTTTGCATGTAAAGATTCTTTTTTATTTTTATTGATTTTGAGAAATTTATTAGCTAAAACACCCTTTGGAAAGAGGCTAATAACAGTCATTTCTTTAATCAAAGAAATTGTATCCCAATCTCCAGGGAATTTTTTCTGCACCAAAGGCAAAAAATATTCTTTCTCGAAACAAAGATGTATAGCTTCATGCCAAATAATGCCAATGATATAATTTATTGTTGTAAGAGACTGGCGGGAGATTTCAATGCTGATACTTTTTTCATCGATATTCGCACCTCCACCACGTTGATCTGCGGAAGAAAATAATAGATAAATATTAATTGCTTCCTTTGTTACTCTGTGATTTTTATAGAGTAAACGTAATATTTCTGTTGTATCTTTAAATGATGATTTGTTATTATTTGTTTTTTTTAAGTCTTTTTGCCAAGATTTTAAAAATGGATGATCTTGTTTATATAATTTTTGAAATTTATCATTCAGTACTAGAAAGGTATTTTTTATTGTCTTATAATCTTTAGTTGGTAAATGCTTTTTTATATTATTCCACGGGGTTTTTTTGGTAAAAAAAGATTGTTCAAAGAAAGTCTTTCCTGATGGAAAATGGGAACGAATTTTTTTGAATACTTTTAAAGCCTTTTTTTCTTCTTGAGACAATATTCCTAATTCCTTTTGCCATAAGAGATTATAGTTTTTCCGACAAGAAAAATGCCACTCAGACAAGTTTTGGACAAAAAAGTAAAAATTACCCCATTTGCTAATAATAAATTTAAATTTCATGGTTTTTGGAGGCTATTGCCTCAATAAATAAATTTTTAATTTGATTTTTGATCAAATGATCAACAGATTTTTTATTCAGAAGGTTCAAAAATTTTTGAGGATAAATCATTGATATATCACTTGAACTAAATTTTTGTTCAGGAATAATATTCTTTTTTTTGGATATGTATACAACCAAAGCGCGCACTAGAGATTCAGAAAGTAAATTATCACCATAATTATTAATCATATCCTTTGGTATTTTCTTGATAATTGATTGGGGAATTTTATGGACATCAATGTCTTTGACATAAAAATGTATCAATTCATGTAATAGATTGCGAATACTAGGGTGATCTGATGGGCCTGTAATAATATATCCAGTTTTGTCTATTCTGATAGAAGAACCGCGACAATAAGATTCTAATAAATTGACGGTGAATATTAATTCATTAATCTGTGGCTGAAATTTAAAAAATCTTTCAGCTATTTTAATAATATCTGGTAATGCATCTTGGTATGGTTTTATTGCTTTTTTAGTTGATTGAAGGAAATCTTTTTTTATAGCGCTTAGATTAGCTTTTTTGGTAAATTCTTGTATATATTTTATTGCTGGAATAAAATCCGTACTTGTTTGATAGGAAGGGTTTAAATTTTTAGTAGTAAGAATTTGTTTAGTGTATTGATAAGTATGATAACAAAAATCAAATTTCGGCAATGATTGATTTTTTAAATAATTTATCACCTTTTTGCGAAAAGGATGTATTCCATTTTTGTTATTTTCTTTATCATAACCGTTATAATTTAGAGCGGCATAAAGATAAAAAAGAGAAAGTAATGATTTTGAACTATAATTTTTGATTTTCATATATTTTATATATCTTTATTATACCTCAAAACCATATTGATTAAAATTCGGGGTTGACAAATCGTAAAAAAGGATATATAATTGGGGTAGTTTTGGAGAAGATTGAGTATAGCACCTTAAAAATTTAAAATTTAAAAGGAGATGAAAAGAAATGAAAAGATTATTGTTAATTGTTTTATTATTGGCTATATGTATAAGTGTTGTTGCTAGTAATGCTATGGCTTTAGAAAAATCTCTTTATCAAACTTGGCGCGAATGGGACGAATCTTTACCGCTTTGGGATAGTAAATATTGGAATTGGTCCACTTCAACACAAGATGGTCGCTATGTTCCTATAGCGATAAATACACCATCAAACAAGAACATACTTTTTCTGATGACCGGCTTACATTTTTTCTGTACTAAGGATTACAAAAAACAAGCTTCAATAATTATTTATTCGCCAGGAAAAGAGGCTAAGTATCTTGAAGAGTATAACATCCCTAATCCAAAATTTGCTCTCGTTGTCTTTCCTCCTAAAACTAGTAAGGAAAAGGTAATAGTTAGGGCATATGAAATAACAGATGAAGAATCCTCATTTTTGGAGGAATGGAAAATCTCTTTTAAACATCTTCAACCTGTAGTTTCAAAAGATGTAAAATTTAGAGAAATATTTTTGGGATGGTTAATAAAGCAGCTTCAGGAGTTAGAAAGACAAGGTAGTGAAAAGGATATTGAAAAGCAGAAGGAAGTGTTAGTTAATATATTACCTTGTTTATTCATCACAGATGAGAATAAATTGAGTTTTTTTATTGGTTAGGTAAAGAGCAGACACATTAATTTAAGGGGCAGAGACTCACTCTGTTCCTTTTTATTTATCTTGATTTTCACACCTACGGCATAGGTGGCGGTGTAGAGCTTGACATTCCTATCTGTTATCATATAATTAATATATAAATAAAGGTTGATATATTAATGAATCAAAATATATGAATATAAATAGAAATTTTATTATTATTTTTGGGGTCTCTGTGTTATTGATAGTAACTATTTTGGGCTTGGAAGCGTATTATAAGGAAAGAGAATCTCAAGAGCCGATTTCAATATCAGAAGATGCTATTAATGTTATAAATCCTACGTTTGATCAAAACTATCCAATTTCCTCAAAAGAAACAGATTTATTTCAGAAAGCATGTGCTAATGCAGTAACTCCAGGGAAAATCAATAAAGGAATAATGGCGGAACAAGAATATAGAGAAGGTTTTTGTATTTTTGCAAAAGTGAATGATGGAGATGATAAATACATAATTCTCCATGGTCCCTTAGGAAATATACCTCGTTTTCAGGAAGACCAATATATTGGTATAGGTGTAAACCTTTATGATTTGCTGAAAAAGGATAGTTCTCCTATTTCCTCAGAAGAAAGCAATTTTAACCTCTGTACTATTATAAAGCCTACTTTAAGAGATCCTTTTAGAGAGGAGCTTTTTAAAGATCAGATTAATGCTAATCGTAATATTGTACTTCCTGGAGGAGAAATTTATTGCAGGAAGTTTTTTGGTTTTCCTCCTGAGACAATAAACCTCTTAATTAGTGGCTTTGTCCCTCAAGCAGATTTATTTCAAGCACAAATTTATTTCATTTTAGAAGACGCAACCGTAAACGATCTTTTATCCCAAGAATCCTTTACTAACATAGAAGAAATATTACAATCATATCCTCTTCTATGGAATGTAGAAAAACCAGTAATATAAATCAAATACTAATATATTAATATGCAACAAAAAACAAAATTTATCACACTTATTACCTTAATTTGTTTTACTTTTGGATTTTTTGTATTAGGACATGCTTTAGCGTTCCAAATAGTAAGTGGCGGTAGGGAATGTCCCCCTGGTGAAACAAAAGAATGCAAAAATATAAAAGTATGCAGACCATCATATGATTATCCAATCGATACTACTGATACTTCACAATGTCCAGGCAATTATTATTGGACAGAGAAGTGTAAATGCGTTGTCTCTGTTCCCTCTGGTGGAGGAACTACAACTACTACGAAGGAGAAAGAAGAGAGATACCCCTGTAACTTTTGTGGTGGTGGCGGCACCATGATGGGTTGTTATGTAGAGCCTAAATGTTACACTAAAAATCAAAGAGACAAAAACTGTGTGGATGCATGCCAAACTGACGATAATTGTGATGGAGGAACACCTCTACTCCCTTCACCTTCCTCACCTAAATACACCTGCAATACCTCTACCTGGACATGTTCTCAGGATTCTAATGGAGTTTATTCTTCTTTAGGTAGTTGTCAGAGTAATTGTGTAGAACCTAGTACTGTTTGGTCACCTCCAGTAACACCACCTTCTAATGGAGTGATACCACCTTCTAATGGAGTGATACCACCTTCTAATGGATGGACACCTTCTAATGGATGGACACCACCTTCTAATGGATGGACACCTTCTAATGGATGGACACCTCCACCGCCTCCACCACCTAAATATTCCTGTAATCGATCTACATGGACATGTTCTCAAAATTCTAGTGGACCATATTCTTCTTTAAGTAGTTGTCAAAGTGCTTGTGTAGAACCACCTTGTATGATTGATTACTTTGAATTCCCAAAAAGAGTATGGGTTGGTTATTCAATAACAGGTAAATGGTCAGCAAGTGATTGGTGTGAGGATTGTGATGTAACATGCACTCCTTATCCAGAATGTGTATGGAAACAAGATAATATCGGCACTGGATTTGATGAATACAAATTTACACTTGAACAATCGGGAGACTATACCTACACCCTTACATGTTATAAACAGGGAGGCAGAGATCAAAAACAAGTAACGGTTAACCTTGAAGCTCTTAATCTCCCATGGTGGAGAGAAATCATTCCTGTATTGCCAGGATTTTTGAGAGGAATTTGGAGATAAAAATTTGATATGCATTAATGAATAAAATCTGTTTGCTTTAAAGCAAACAGATTTTTAATTACTTAATTATTATATTGTTATGCTATACTATTTTTATGAAAAACATAGATATTTTTGTTTATATATTTATTTTTGTTATTTCTTGGTTTATTTTTGATAAACTTTCTTTATTTTCTAATATTTTTATCCAATGGGGCATCGGAGCAATTCCTTTATTGTTCCTCATTTTTTATCCAATTTTTATTACCTTAAAAAAGAAAAAAAATCTTTCAGAAATAGGATTTACTCTAAAAAATTGGCCATTAGCAATTGGTTGGGGACTGAGCATTGGTTTGATAATAGTAATTTTAAATCAATATTTTTTCTACGGCGAACAATTAGCTAGTTTTAATAATTTGGGGTTAGGAATAATTTATTGGGCCTTTTTAGCTTTTTCCCAAGAAGTCTTTTTTAGAGGATATCTTCAGAAGAATTTAGAAAAAGTATATGGTAATTTTTTAGGGTTGATTTTTGCTTCTTGTCTTTTTTCTTTATGGCATATTACTGTTCGTTTTTATCCAGGATGGATGACGCCTATTTCATTATTAAAGGTATTTTCAGTTGGTTTACTTTGGGGTCTATCTTTTCAAAAAACAAGAAGCCTGATTGCTCCTTGTTTGTCCCATTTTTTAGTTGGAATTTTACTTAGTTATTAATTACTGTAGTTATTTATTTTTTGCTTTTTGTAATTAATTTTAAAGAGAATAAAGATACTCATAACAATGATAATCAAAGCAGTTAATTGGGCATAACTTAATGTGGTAAACCACATTTTGCCTTGATAAATGAAATCTTCGTTATAGCGAAAATATTCTATTATAAATCTAGCAAGAGAATGGAGAGCTACTCCCATTAAAAACAAGGAGCCATTTTTTAATTTTATTTTTTGTGAATAATAAATAAGAAAAAAGAATATCAAAAGATAACTTAGAGATTCATAGAGTTGTGTTGGATGTCGTAGTAAATTATCTCCGAGGATTGGATTCTTTATTGCCCAAGGCACATTTGTAACTATGCCATAGCAACAACCATTTAGAAAACAACCGATTCGTCCAATAGAATGCCCTATAAGGATTCCTAAAACATAAGAATCAAACCATTTTCCCGAATTTTTTTTATCATTTTTAAATATTAAGAAGGATGTTATTAAAAAAGCTGTAATAAATCCACCTTGCCAGCTAAACCCTCCTTTCCAAAATTGAAGAATTTTTAATAAATCTTTTTGATAAGAACTGAAATTTAAAAGAACGTAGCCAAGCCGAGAGCCAATAAACGCGCTGATAATTGTAATAAGGATTAAATTTCTGGCTTTATGCGGATTTAAATTTTTATTCTTTGTTTCTAAATAAACAACGATTCCACCAATAATAAATCCTAGAGCCATAAAGACCCAATAGGATTCTACGGAAAAATTACCGACTTTAAATAAAATAGGGTGCATATATTTTTATTTAATTAGTGCCTGGGGAGAGACTCGAACTCTCAAGGCCTTGCGACCAGTAGTTTTTGAGACTACCGCGTATTCCGATTCCGCCACCCAGGCATAAAATCAGTATACAGTATTTAGTATGTAAAATTCAAGAAGTAGAACCGGAGAAATAAATAGAAATAAATAGAAATTTATTGTATAATATTATAAGATTGTCATATTCCTCTGCTGACTCGCTCGCAATGACAATTCAATAATTTAGCAATTTAGCAATTATAACAATTTAGCAATTTATATTTGATGGCAGAAACTATTGCGATTTGTAATCAAAAAGGGGGAGTAGGAAAAACTACTACAGCCGTGAATTTAGGCGCTTATTTAGCTGCCTCTGGAAAAAGGACATTGGTAGTTGATTTTGACGCTCAATCTAATGCTACTTCTGGCTTGGGTTTTGATTACAAAAAATTACAAAAGACAGTTTATAACAATTTGATTTCTGATTATTCTCCGAAAGAAACAATTTATAAAACATCAATTTTTGGTTTGAATATTCTTCCCGCTTCACCAGACCTGATTGGCGCTCAAGTGGAATTAAGTCGTTTTACAAACAAGGAATTCAGATTATATCAAATCCTTTCTTCAATAAAAGAATATTATGACTATATTTTAATAGATTTACCTCCATCATTAGGAGTGCTTACAGTTAATGGTTTAGTGGCTGCCGACCAAGTTTTAATTCCTTTGCAAACAGAATATTATGCTTTAGAAGGATTGTCTCAGCTTATTAGGACCATTGATTTAATAAGGAGAAACTTAGAAAAAGATTTAAAAATATTAGGCGCTGTTTTGACTTTATATGACAAAAGGAATAGATTAGATAGAATGGTTCTTAAGCATATTAGAAGAGATTTTCCGGGATATGTTTTTAATACAATAATTCCAAGGAATGTTAGTTTGGCTGAAGCTCCAAGTTTTGGACAATCTATTCTTCAATATAATCCTAATTCTGAAGGGGCCAGAGCTTATAAGCAATTAGCCCAAGAATTAATAAAAAAACTTGAATATTTTAAATAAATTATGGACGAACAAAACTCTTTAGGGCAAGGCATTAACGCTTTGATTCCTCCTAAAAATAACCAATCGCAATATCCATTAACTGATAATGTTGATGTTGTAGAGCCGAGCGAAGGCGCTTTGGAAGAAAAGATTAGCGAAAAGCTTAATAATACTTTTTCTGATTTTCCTCAAAACTTAACTCCTCCTTTAAACTCTATAAAAAAAGATTTTCAAAAGGATTTTCAAAAAACGCATACAAAAGAAGATACAATGCCAGACAATAGATTAGGTTTGCAGGAAACAATACCTGAGATAGTTCAAGAGAAACAAGGTTCTCTTGAGCGAAGCGAAAGGGATTCTTATCTTTTAGAAGATAAGGTTTTTTATATTGAAGTAGACAAGATTAAACCTAATCCTCAACAGCCGCGAAAGGTTTTCCCTGAAGAAACAATAAAAGAATTAGCTGATTCTATTCGGGAGCATGGTATTTTAGAGCCTTTGATTGTTACAAGAGAAGAAAAAGAAACAGAATATGGCGCAGATGTTGAGTATCAATTAATTTCTGGAGAAAGAAGATTATTGGCTTCGAAAATGTTGGGATTACCAACAGTTCCAGTAATTATTAGGAAACCCATGGAAGAACGAAAAAAACTGGAATTATCTTTAATAGAAAATATTCAGCGTGAAGATTTAACTCCAATATCTAAAGCTAAAGCATTTGCGCGGTTAATTAAAGAATTTGGTCTTACTCAACAGGATTTGGCAGGAAGGATTGGAAAGAGTAGGGAAGTAATTGCCAATACTTTGCGTTTACTGCAATTATCCTATGAAGCTCAAAATGCATTAGAACAGGGGAAAATTAATGAAGGTCATGCCCGAGCGATTCTTCTTTTTAGTAATCCTGAAAAGAGAAGGTTATTTTTACAGGAGATTTTGTCAAAGAGCCTTTCTGGGCGGGAATCTTTAGAATTAGCCCAACACTATTTACAAAATAATCTTAGTAGTAATAAAAAAGAAACATTGTCTAGAAGACGAAATGTTTCTTTAGACCCAGAAGATTTGGAAATGAAAGAAAGATTAGAAGATCTTTTACAAACTCCAGTTTTAATTAAGAAAAAGGGCGGGCAAGGCGCGATTGAAATCAAATTTTTCTCGCAAGAGGATTTGAACAAAATCTTAAATAGAATCTTTCCCCTTTAATGCGTCTTGAATTTTTTTTCGGGTCTCACTCATTTTAACAAATTCTAACCATGAGGAAGATGGCAACTTCCTTTTTTTTGTTATTATTTCTATTATTTCTCCTGATTGTAATTTATAATCTAATGATACCAATTTGTTGTTAACCCTAGCTCCAGCAGCTTGATTGCCCACATCTGTATGGATTTGATAGGCAAAATCAATAGTGGTAGCCCCATCAGGCAGATCAATAATATCTCCTTTAGGTGTTAGGACAAAAATTCTGTCTTTGAAAAAATCAACTTTTAGGGAACTTAAAAATTCTTCGGAACTATAGAATTTTTTTTGCCACTCTCTTAATTGATTTATCCAATAAAAGTTTTTAGGAGGATTAAATTTCTTCCTTTTTTTATATTTTTTATCATCTTTTTGAGATCCATAAATCCAATGCGCGGCAATACCCCACTCTGCTTCTTCATCCATTTGCGGCGTTCTAATTTGGATTTCTACTATTTTTCCGTTTTTTGCAAAAACAGCAGTATGAAGGCTTTGGTATCCATTGGGCTTTGGAAGAGCAATATAATCTTTAAAACGGCCTGGGACAGGTTTCCACATTTGATGAATAATCCCTAAAGCGCCATAGCATCCTTCTAAATTAGGCATAATAATTCTCATTGCCACTAAATCATAGATTCTTTTAATGTCCATATCTTCTTTTTGCAGTTTGCGCCAGATACTATATAGATGCTTAGTTCGGAATTGTATTTTTTCAGGATTTAAATTATTTCCTTTTAGCTCTTTTTGCACTAAAGGAACTAATTCTTGAAGATAATTTTTTAATTCCTCGCTTCTTTTTCCTATTATTTTTTTGGTTAACTTATATTCTTCTTCATATACATATGGAAAAGCCAAATCCTCTAATTGAGCCCCAATATCTGACATTCCCAAACGATAAGCTAATGGTGCGAGAATTTCTAAAGTTTCTAATGATTTTTTTCTTCTCTTTGTTGGTTCTAATGGCCATAAAGTTTTCATATTATCCAATCGATCAACTAATTTAATAAGAATAATTCTTAAATCTTTTGCCATGGCCAAAATCATATTCCTAAAATTCTCTTTTTCAGCAGTATCGTCTTCCTTGTATTTAATTTGATTAACCTTTGTTAATCCATTAACTAAGAAAGACACCTCATCATTAAACTGGGATTTAATTTCAGAGAGAGGGATTTCACAATCCTCAACAATATCATGAAGCACACTGGCAATCACAGCGTTGATACCTAATTTCATTTGGCTAATGGTTAGAGCTACTCGCAAAGGATGGTTTACAAATGGTTCTCCTGATTTTCTTTTTTGTTCAGAATGCGATTTTTCAGCAAATTCGAATGCTTTTTCTAATAAATCTATCTCTCTCTCGCTAACAGAATTCTCAAGATTTTGAATTATTTTCTGCTTTAGGGATTTCATAATTGCAATTACGATTAGAACATTTTATTTTAGTTTTTGTTTCAACAAGGGGTTGACTGCATTTAGGGCAATTTTCTCCTGTAGGCTTATAAGAAGAAGCAAAATCGCATTCAGGCCATTGCGAGCATGCATAAAACATTTGTCTTCTTTTATTTCTTTTCATTATTATGTCTCCTGTTTTACACTGCGGACATTTCATAGAAAATTCATTATTGATAGATTTAGTAAAGGAGCACTTAGGCCAATCAGAGCAGGCAAGAAATTTGCCAAATCTTCCCAATTTTAAAACTAGATTATTTCCACACTTTGGACATTTTTCTTTTGTTTTAACAACTGGCGCCAAGTCTTCTTTGGAAACTTCTACATATTTTTTTTCCAAGTTGTCCTTAAATGGTTCATAAAACTCACCAACCATATTTACCCAATCTAATTTTCCTTTGGCAATATCATCTAATTTTTCTTCAATTTGGGATGTAAATTTATAATCCACAATATCTGGAAAGTGTTTTGTCAAAACATTATTTACCAGAACTCCAATTTCTGTAGGTATAAAAGATTTGCTTTTGTCTCTCATAACATAACCTCTATATTCTAATACAGATATAATAGGCGCGTAAGTTGAAGGTCGTCCAATGCCGAAACTTTCCAAAGTTTTTACTAAAGAAGCGTCATTGTAGCGTGGGGGAGGCTGTGTTAGATGTTCTTTCGGAGTGATTTTTTTAACCTTTAGTTTTTCCTGGGAATTTAAATGCGGTTTTTCCTGGAGGTCTGATGGTTTAGAATAAGGATAAATACGGAAAAATCCATCAAAATCTAAATTGTAAAAATTGTTTTTAAATAGATATTTATCTTGTTTGTCTTGGGACTCAACAGAAATTGAAGTTTTTTCTAAAATTGCAGAAGGCATTTGGCTTGCTAAAAATCTTGCCCAAATAAGAGTGTATAAAGATAATTCGTCTTTTGTTAGATATTTTTTTATTTTTTCTGGTGTATAAAATGGATCAGTACAGCGAATGGCTTCATGGGCTTCTTGGGCTAAACGAGAACGTTTTTTAAAGATTCGCGCTTGAGGTAAGACGTATTTTTCCCCTAAGTTTGTTTCTAAAAAGTCATGGGCGGCTTTGAGCGCTATTGGGGAAAGATTTGTAGAATCGGTTCTCATATAAGTGATTAATCCAACAGGTTCTTTTCCCAAGTTTTTTCCTTCATAAAGCGATTGTGCTAAGTACATTGTTTTTTTGGCAGAAAAATGAAGTAGTTGCCACGAGGATTGCTGTAAAGTGCTTGTAGTAAATGGAGCAGCAGAATGACGTTTTACTTTTTTTGTTTCTATGTCCAAGACATAAGCATCTTTTTTTTCTAAATCTTTTTTAATTTTACTTACTTCTTTTTCTGATTTAATGCCTGGCTTAGGAAGAGGTTTATTGTTAATTTTATGTAAATCAAATTCAAACTCATTGTCGGTTTGCCTCGCTGAGCCAAGGCGTGTTTCTTGTTTTTCTAATATTGCAGAAATACTATAATATTTTTCTTCTTTAAAAGATTCTCTTTCTTTTTCTCTTTCAACGATTAATCTTAAAGCAGGTGATTGTACTCTACCGGCAGATAATCCCCTAAATATTTTTTTCCATAAAAACGGGGACAATTCATATCCTACTAGACGGTCCAATATTCTTCTTGTTTGCTGGGCATTTACTAAATCTAAATTAATATTGCGCGGATTTTTCATAGCCTCTTCTATAGCTGGTTTGGTGATTTCATGAAAGGCAATCCTTTCTACCTTCTGTTTTTCAATCTCAAGGGCTTTGGTTAAGTGAAACGCAATAGCTTCTCCTTCTCTGTCTTCATCCGTGGCTAAGATTATATTGCCGCTTTTTTTAGCAAGTTTCTTGAGCTCATTTACTTTTTTTCTTGCTTTTACCGGAATAATATAATGTGGAGCAAAGTTATTTTCTATTTCGATTCCTAATTTAGACTTAGGAAGATCACGAATATGCCCATAACAGGCAACAACCTTAAAATCTTTTCCTAAGAAATGAGAAATGCTCTGTGCTTTCGTAGGTGATTCAACAATAACCAATTTCATATTATTTGTTTTTAATGTAGTTTCCTCCATCTGTATTTTTAATAAACTCTTTTAATTCTAAAGTGGTAAGAATAGCAAGAACCTCTTTAGGAGAAAGATTAGAGATTTCTATAATTTTGTCAATAGCAAGAGGTTTTTCTTTGGAAAGAGATTGGTAAATTCTTTCCTCTTGTTTATTGTCAAATTTTAAATCAGGAGAATCTTTTATTATTGGTAAAGTATATTGAATATTTAGTTCTTCTAAAATATCTTCAATTTGGGAAACTAACTTTGCTCCTTGTTTTATCAAGTTATTAGTTCCAATAGAGTTTTTATTGAATATCGAGCCGGGAATAGCAAAAACCTCTCTGTTTTGTTCTAATGCAAATTGGGCAGTGATTAAAGCGCCGCTTTTTTCCGGAGCTTCTATTACCACAGTAGCTAAAGAAAGCCCACTAATTATTCTATTGCGCCAAGGAAAGTAATGTTTTAAAGCAGAAGCTTCTAATGGATATTCAGTAATTAATGCGCCATGTTTGGCTATTTCTTGGGATAATTTTTTATTGCTATAAGGATAGATATTGTTTAATCCTGATCCTAAAACCGCGATTGTTTTTCCTTGATTTTTCAAAGCTGTCTTGTGGGCTATAGTATCAACGCCATAAGCTAAACCGCTTACAATAATAAAATTATAGCGCACTAATTCTTGTACTAATTTTTCTGTGACCAATTTTCCGTACGCGCTTATCTTTCTCGTTCCAACAACGGCTATGCGTGGCGTTTCTTCAGGAATTTCTCCTTTAATATAAAATGATGAGGGAGAATAAGATATTTCTTTTAATAAATTTGGATATTTATTTTCTGAAGAAATAATAAAACCAACTTTTTGTTTTTCTATCTTTTGCCACTCCTCATAAGGATTAATGTTTTTCTTTTGGCTAATATTTAATTTTTCCCAAGCGTTTTTAAAAGTTTGGCTGGAAGATAAAAAAGGAAATAACTCAAGAAAGTTATTTTTAAAAGCTACGTTAATGGCATTTAAATAAATTTTTTCTTCATGGTGGGGCATTATATACAAATTATATCACAGCATTATTATTTTGTCATTTTATTGTTTTTTTCTTAATGTTGAGATATACTAAATCTAATGGGGGATTTCAAAAAGAGATTAATTTTAATTCTAAGCATTTCCCTATCTATCATTTTAGTCCTTGGTGGATTATTTTATTATTTCCACAATGATATTTTGAAAAGGGTAACAAAGATTAATTCCTACAGGCAGGAACTTGCTTCCCGAGCGTCGATTCTAAACAGGATTTATGTGTTAGAACAGGAACATACAAAATCCTTGCCGTATTTTGGAAAATTGACAGAAGCTTTGCCCATAGAAACAGAAATGGTTAACTTAGAAGAAGTTTTAAAAAATTTAGCCAGTCAAAATGATTTAAATTTAAGCTTTCGATTTGGATTGTTAAACGAAGCAACTGAACAAGAGCCAAAGAATTATAGTTTCAATTTAATTCTTACAGGAGAAAAGGACAATGTTTTAAAATGGATGGATGGTTTACAGAAATTAAATTATACAATTCGCGTGGACCAAATAGAATTAAGCCAAACCAGTTCTGGTGGAGGCAAATTTTATTATAGTGTAAAAATTTTAGGAAGAGTTTATCTTCGTTGAGAATTTAGATATGCTTAAAAAGATTTATCAAAACTTAAAAAAGAAAAATCTATTTTTTTTGGCTGGAGGGTTAGTAATTATTATTGCTTGCGGCTTTCTGATAGTTTTTAGTTTGACTTTTTTAATAAAAAATATTAATTTTGTATTAAAGCCAATTGCTCCGGAAAACTCTTCTATACATTTTAATATTTCTGAAGCAGAAAGATTGTTTTTGCAAGATGAATAGTTTTTACGGGCGACTAGCTCAGTGGTAGAGCGCGTCTCTGATAAAGACGAGGTCACAAGTTCGATCCTTGTGTCGCCCACAATTTTCTCTATTGGGCCCGTAGCTTAATTGGTAGAGCGCCTGTGTTGCATACAGGAGGTTGTCGGTTCGAGTCCGATCGGGTCCACCACGTTAGACGTGGTCCGCTTCAAAATTTTTCCTTGCTTGACTAGAACAAATCTTATATAATTAAGGGAGGCATGGTTAAAAGGTCGATACAACTAAAATTTAAAATATAAAGTATAAAAAATATGTTTAATACTATAGCTCAAGCCAGTTCCACTGCTTTGTTTGATTTATGGAATGGATTCATTTTGTTTTTACCTACTTTAATAGGAGGGTTTATAGTTTTCATTGTAGGTGTAATAATTGGTAATGGTATTGCTCAATTAGTAGAGAAATTGATTGATCTTTTAAAGATTGATCCAATTTTAGAAAAGGTTGGATTTAAACAAATTACTGATAAAGCTGGCATTCGTTTGGACGTAGGATTTTTTATAGGCCAGATTATTAAATGGTTAATTATCCTGTCGTTCTTAGTGGCTGCTTGCAATATCTGGAATTTGTCAGCTGTTGGTGATTTTATCAAAAGCATAGTTAATTATCTTCCAAATGTTTTAGTCGCAACCTTAATTCTTTTAGCGGCCATTGTTTTGGGAGAATACTTTGCTAAGTTTGTCCGTGCTTCTGTCGCAGGAGCTGGATTAAAATATCAGCACTTTCTAAGCGCTGTATCCCGTTGGGTATTTATTATATTTGGACTTATAGCAGCTTTATCTCAATTACAAGTTGCTCCTTATATTATCAATACCTTCTTTACGGGAATTGTGGCTATGATGGCAATAGCTGGAGGTTTGTCATTCGGTTTAGGAGGAAAAGATTTAGCACGTGAATTATTGGCAAAGTTGAAAGGAGATTTAGAAGGAAGAGAGTAAGGCTTGACAAGTTACTCTAATTTGCTACAATAAAGATGCTGTTGTCTGGAGGTATATATAGTTTACTATATATATTAAAGGGCAGCAGCATTTTTTTTATACAATACACAATACTCAATAGGGGGTTGACTTTTTTAGAATGTTTATTATAATAAAGAAGCTGAATAAAATATGAAAATCTTTAAAGAAAACTCTCAAAAACAAAGAAGTGGGTAGGTGTATTACACACGTATTTTAACGCCACCACTTCATGGTGGCTTTTTTAATCCAAGATTTTCTGACAGAGAGTTTTAAGAACAGAAAGAAATGACTGAACTTTGAAAACGACTGTCTTTAGTTTGTCTTTTCACTAAAGATGGGAAAGTTGTATTAAGGGCAGATGGTGGATGCCTTGACACAGTAAGGCGATGAAGGACGCGGCGTAGCTGCGATAAGCCTCGGGAAGGTGTGTAGTAACCTTTGATCCGGGGATTTCCGAATGGGGCAACCCATTCCGATTAATATCGGAATATCCTGATTTTAATAATTAGGAGGCGTACCTGGGGAAGTGAAACATCTCAGTACCCAGAGGAAAAGAAAACAATAAAATACATTTTACTACTGTTGTTTAGTACTGAATAGTAGCTAAATGTATTTGTGATTCCTTGAGTAGCGGCGAGTGAAAGAGGAGAAGCCTAAACCAAGCATTCAATTTATTGAGTATTTGGGGTTATAAGGTGGATACGCGGAAGCTTCGGCTTTCAAAATTTAAATCATAATTAATTAAATTATCTGGAAAGATAAACCACAGAGGGTGAAAGTCCCGTAGATGAAAATTATTATTGAATTTAGTATCTTTTCTTAATTACCTCGGGGACAGAAAACCTTGAGGGAAGGATCCGGGACTATACCGGAAAGGCTAAATACTTACTGTGATCGATAGTGAACAAGTACCGTGAGGGAAAGGTTAAAAGTACCCCTGTGAGGGGAGTGAAATAGAACCTGAAACCATTTTGCCTACAAGCAATCGAAGTCGAGCACTCAGTTTTCTGAGTGCTGGATGACGGTGTGCCTATTGAAGAATGAGCCGACGAGTTTATATCTACTGCTCAGATTAATTTCGTAAATCGAAAGTAGTCATAGGGAAACCGAGTGTTAATAGCGCGTCATTAATTTTTCTTTTTGTCTCGATTTTCGGGATAAAAAGATTAATTAAAATGTAGTGGATATAAGACCCGAAGCCAGGCGAGCTTGCCATGACCAGGATGAACCCCATAGAAATATGGGTGGAGGTCCGAACCCGTGAGCCGTTCAATACTCTGGGATGAGTTGTGGTAAGGAGTGAAAAGCTAATCGAGCCTGGGAATAGCTGGTTCTCCCCGAAATAGCTTTAGGGCTAGCGGGTTATTTATCCTTATGGGGGTAGAGCACTGGATGGTGTGTATAGGGCGAAAGCTCAGCTCACCAATCAAACTCCGAATACCATTAAGGTTATGATAGCCTAGTTAGACTATGGGGGCGAAGCTCCATGGTCAAAAGGCAACGAATCCAGATCGCAGTTTAAGGTCCCTAAATTTTGGTTAAGTGCTGTCAAAGGTAGTAATTTACCATAGACAATTAGTAGGTTGGCTTAGAGGTAGCCATCCTTTAAAGAGTGTGTAACAACTCACTATTCGATCTTGATCTTCGGATTGAGGTGGTAAATTGCGCCGAAAATGTATCGGGGCTAAAACCAAATACCGAAAACGCGAATTTATCCCGACTAAGGTTGGGGTGAGTGGTAGGGGAGCGTTTCTTAAGCATTGAAGTTCATAACGTGAGTTTGGATGGAGCTTAAGGAAGTGAGAATGTCGGCATGAGTAACCACAATCCTGATGAGAACTCAGGACTCCGTAAACCCAAGGTTTCTTTGGCAATGACAATCAGCCAAAGGTTAGGCGGTCCTAAGGCAATGGCGAAAGCTGCAGCCGATGGACAGCCGGTTAATATTCCGGCCCTTCCATTTTTTTCGATGGGATGACGGAGTGTAGTAGATTGAGCACCTTAGTGGCCTGGTGTCTTCGACCGAGAGTGTGTGTCAGGCAAATCCGGCACATAGTCCCGATTTATCGGGACAACTTTCAGGGTAGAAGCGAATTAAGGTTTTTCCTTAATAAGTTGATCGAGCGCACTTCCAAGAAAAATCTCTAAGAATAGAAAAATGGAATCCGTACCGTAAACCGACACAGGTGGGTGAGGCGAGTAGCCTCAGGAGAACGAGTGATTCCTCGTTAAGGAACTCGGCAAAAAAGCGGGCGTAACTTCGGGATAAGCCCTTCCTACCCAAATTTTGCTTGCAAAGTTTAGGTAGGGCGCAGCGAAAGTTTCCCTGGCGACTGTTTACCAAAAACACAGGTCCCTGCGAAACCGTAAGGTGATGTATAGGGGCTGATGCCTGTCCGATGCCAGAAGGTTAAGAGCGTCGGTCATTTCGATTTATCGGAATGGCTAAGTGCTTGAAGCCCTGGTCAATGACAGCGATAACTATAAACAACATTGTAGTTAAAAAATCTGACTATTTGCGGGAAGGTCTCGTTAATCTTAAGAGTACTCGTTACAGTAAACGTCACTGTAGCAGTAAAAATCTTTTAAGAGAGATAATCCGCAGGGAAGTCTCTGATAATTATCAGTATTATGACTGATTCAAAATTAAAGTGGTTAGGACAAGTTCCAGAAAAAGCCGGTTGGTATCTTGCTGGTTTTACTGATGGAGAAGGTAGCTTTAGTGTCTCCATGAGAAAAAAGCAAGACGATCTAGTTAAATGGCAAGTTGTTCTAACTTTCAATGTCTCCCAAAGAGACATAACCAATCTCGCATTGTTAAAGAGGTATTTAGGATGCGGTAGATTACAACACAGGAAAGATGGAGTTTGCTACTTTGTAGTAGGCAATTTCACATCAATTACAGAAAGAGTAATACCATTCTTTAAGAAGTTTCATTTCTTTTCTTCATCAAAAAAGAAAAATTTTTCTATTTTTGTACAAATAGCAAAGTTAGTATCTCAAAATGAACATTTAAATCTGGAAGGACTTAAAAAGATTCTTGTTTTGAGAGAAGAACTAAATAAAGGAAAAGGAAGAAGAAGAAAATACAACATAAACGACGTAAAATAAATTATCAGAGCCCCCTCAGAGACTAGACGTCAGACTCCAAATTATTTTGGAGATGATATAGTCCGATCTCACGGGTGATCGTGAGGGTCGATTATCGACCGCTCTTAAAAAAAAGAGTTAACATTAATGAATCGTTCTAAGGTGGGATACTGCCTTAGTAAAATTTGGCTATATGCTGGAACATCTGGTGTATCCAAGACTACTATGGTATAGTATGACCATAGAAATATGAGTTATAATATACCAAGTGAAAACGTTTTTGGCGCAGACAATCAGCAGGAAAGACTTAAAATTGCTTATTGGATTTTAGGCTTTACTGATGGTGAAGGATGTTTTTCAATTGCTGTAATAAAGAACAAAACTACTAAATTTGGGAAACAGATTTTTCCTGAATTTGTAATCACACAAGGAGAAAAAAGTTTGACCGTATTAAAGAAAATTAAAAGATTCTTTGATTGCGGAAACATTTTTATCAACAAACGATATGATAATCATAATGAAAATTTATATCGTTATTGTGTACGTTCTTTACATGACTTAGATAAGAAAATAATTCCGTTTTTTGAAAAATATCAACTCCAAACGTATAAGCAAAATGATTTTTTGATTTTTAAAAAAGTCATAAAATTAATGATAAAGAAAGAACATTTAACTGAAAAAGGTAGAAAGAAAATCCTTGTCCTTATCAGTAAAATGAATCATAGAAAAAAGCGATTTTGAGAATCCTCAGAGACCATACGCCGAACTCTGACGTTATGTCGGAGAAGATATGGTCCGAACTGCATAGCGATATGCAGAAATAAACAGAAATGTTTATTCAACTTCTAGATTGATTTTCTAGATGTTAGTAACAAAATTGAGCGTAATTCCTTGTCGGGTAATTTCCGACGTGCATGAAAGGTATAACGACTGGGGAACTGTCTCAACGAGGAGCTCGGTGAAAATGCGTGTCCAGCGAAGACGCTGGGTACCCGCAGCAAGACGAAAAGACCCTAGAAGCTTTACTACAGCTTGGTATTGAATTTAGTTTTAAACTGCGTAGCGTAGCGGGGAGACTTTGAAGTTTCGCTTTCGGGCGAGATGGAGTCGCCAATGAAACACCCGTCTTTTTGAAGCTATGTTCTAATCCCGACGGCAAAAACGTCGAGAGACAGTGCCTGGTGGGTAGTTTTCGTGGGGCGCGATCCTCCTAAAGAGTAACGGAGGAGCCTACTAAGGTTGGCTATCTGCCAATGGAAACGGCAGAGGTAGTGTAAAGGCAAAAGCCAGCTTTATAGTGAGGGAGACATCCCAAACTATTGCGAAAGCAGAGCTTAGTGACCCGATACGTCATTGTAGAATGCGTAGAGACGTCGGATAAAAGCTACTCTAGGGATAACAGGCTGGTGGAGCCCGAAAGTTCATATCGACGGCTCCGCTCGGCACCTTAACATATCGGGGTGCTATGACAGTAATGTCATACCAAAAATTCGGCTTATAACGGTGAACTCCATTATTATTACAAAATAGTTATAATGGACAATACCGTGGGAAGTTGTAGATTTTTGTTTGTTTTTTATGGCAAAAAAATCTATTAACCCCGTAGAGACTTGTTCTGGTTTTTATCAGAACGGAATAGAGATTTTTAATTTCTATTGATACGCCGACGCCAGTTTTTTTTCTAAAGAAACTGGATGAAGATATAGTCCACACTATTAGTAATAATAGATTAAATGCGATGTCGGCTCACCCTATCCTGGGGCTGAAGAAGGTCCCAAGGGTTTGGCTGTTCGCCAATTAAAAGG